>NZ_CP035283.1:3000000-3308050 GCF_004103755.1 Caproiciproducens sp. NJN-50
CCTACATCAATTTCCTTTCGGCCCCCTTAGACCATAATAGGGTCAAAGAAAGGATTGAGGTGATTAAGATGAAAAAATTTGAGAGAAAGCTTCTCGGCCTGACGAAACGGTACGCCGCGCCGCTTACCTTTGCCGCTGGGGCGCTGACCGTAATAGGATATACTGCTGAAAGGCTTACCGGTTGGAAAGCTCTCATCATTGCAGCGTATCTTGTCGCTACGGTTCTGGCGGGGCTGCCAATCTTGTTCAAAGCGCTGACGGGGGTCCGGATGAAAACGGTAGGCATTGAGCTTCTACTGAGCATAGCGGTAATCGGCGCATTGTACATTGGGGAATACAGCGAGGCGGCAATCGTGACGTTCCTGTTCCAGTTCGGTACCTATCTTGAGCAGCGAACCCTGAACAAGACGAAAAGCGCCATCCGAACGCTTACCGAAATGGCTCCGGCCACAGCTTGGCGGCTTGATTCTTCCGGCGCTGTGGAGATTTCCGCAGATGAAGTGGAAGAAGGCAATCGGCTGCTGGTAAAGACGGGAGGCAAGGTCGCGGTAGACGGTATGGTTGAATCGGGAGAAGGCTATCTTGATGAGGCCAGCATTAACGGGGAATCAACCCCTGCACACAAAGGCCCCGGCGATCAGATTTTTGCAGGCACTATTTTGGATAGCGGGACGCTGGAGATGCGGGCAACCAAGGTCGGAGAGGACACCACGTTCGCCAAGATTATCGCGCTGGTGGAGGAAGCACAGGATGCGAAATCTCCTGCGGAACGGTTTATCGACCGATTTGCAAAATGGTACACGCCTGTGGTAGTCGTTCTGGCTGTCACCGCGTGGCTGATTACCCGGAACCTTGACACCGCGATTACGGTTCTGGTGCTGGCTTGCCCAGGCGCGCTGGTGATTGGCGCCCCGGTGGCCAACGTGGCGGGGATTGGGCGCGGCGCCCGGAACGGGACGCTGCTTAAAGGCGGCGACAGCGTTCACACGTTCGCCAAAACGGACACGATGGTCTTCGATAAGACCGGGACACTGACGGTGGGACATCCCAGTGTGACAGCGCTGTATCCATATACGGACAATATCCCGAAGGCGCTGGAGCTTGCGGCGGCCGTGGAAAGTGCCAGCGATCATCCGCTGGCTGCTGCCATTGTAAACTACGCGAAGGATCGGGGAGCGGAATCTTCGGAGACGATACACAGCGAAGCGGAAAAGGGCCTTGGACTGCGCGCCGAGATCAATGGCAGATCGGTTCTGGCAGGCAGCGCCCGTATGATGGAGGCAAACGGGATTCCCTTGACGGAAAGTCAGCGTCACGATCTGGCGGAAGCGCAGAACCGCGGCGCTACCACTGTTTTGCTGGCTGTAGGCGGGAAAATTCTTCTGCTGTTCGCGATTTCCGACGCGGTAAAACCGGGCGCTGCGCAAATGATCTCTGATTTGTACAAACTCGGCGTCAAGCGTACGGTGATGCTCACTGGAGACAATCGTAAAACCGCCGAGGCGGTAGCGACGAAAATCGGGCTCAGTGAAGCGCGGGCAGAGCTTTTGCCCCAGGATAAGCTGGCCGCGGTAAAGGCTATGCAGCGGGAAGGGCATGTTGTGGCTTTTGTGGGCGACGGCGTGAACGACAGTCCCGCGTTGGCCGCCGCGGATACTGGCATCGCCATGGGCGGTGGCACCGATGTGGCCGTGGAAACCTCTGACGTGGTTCTGATCCGGTCAAATCTGGAAAGTATTCCGATTGCTTTACGACTTGCAAAACGCACCGTTGGATTGACACGCCAGAATATTGTTATCGCGGTCAGTACGGTGTTTCTGCTGCTCGCGGGACTTTTTGCAGGCTATATCCATATGGCCAGCGGCATGTTCGTCCATGAAGCCAGCGTTCTTGTGGTGATCCTCAACGCAATGCGCCTGCTGCGTCCCGCACGAAAAAATAAAATAGAACTGGAAAACTTGACATAGGTCAAGGAAATTACTTGGAATGGTGATAAAATAAAATCACAATCTAACAGAAAGAAGGGAATCATAATGAAAAAAGTGACGATGCAATTAGAACAGCTTGTTTGCCCCACCTGTGCCCAGAAGATTGAAACCGCATTGAAAAATGCATCCGGTGTGGAATCGGTCACGGTTCTGTTCAACTCCAGTAAGGCAAAGGTTCAGTACGATGAAGAAAAGACGGAACCGGAAGCGCTTGCCGCGGTGGTACGCGATCTTGGTTATGATGTGCTGAAACTGTCATAAAGAAAAAAGGAGGGAAAATCATGTCTGTCAAAAGAGGTGCTTTGGAAAACTGCCCGAAATCTGTCCTTGCTGCTTTCAAAGAGCTGGACGCAGTCTTGCCGGTGGTACGGCGTGTACATGGCGGCGCTCATCCCGAGCTTGAAAAGGTCGGTTGGCTTGTCGGCAATCTCCATGCGAGGCTGTCCGAAGGAACCGATCGCAGCGAACTGAACAGGATTCTGGATCAGCTACGTGAGGTAACTGGCGGATATACCGCCCCTTCCGACGCCTGTGAGGGGTTCCAAAAGGAATACCAGCTGCTTTCACAGATTGACGCCGGTATCCGAACGGAAGTAAAGTAATGAAATAAGCAGCCAACGGACGCCGTTCTGCTGGTCGGCTGCTTGATTCTATATTGTTAGGAGGGGGGAGGATCGTGCCAAACCATGTGTGTGCGGAACTGGTGCCTATTTTTAACCATCTGGATCATGAGAGCCTGGTAAAAATCAGCGGTATAACGCGGCACCGGAACTTCCGCCGGGGGGAAACGGTGTTTTCTCCCGACCGGCAGAGCGGACTTATCATTATTTCCCGCGGCCGTGTCAAGGTCTATCAGCTTTCCGGATCGGGGAAAGAGCAGCTTCTGCGCGTGTTGGAGTCTGGTGATTTCTTTGGGGCGGAAAGCCTGTTCGGATCCGAAAATCCGGCCGGCTTCGGCGAAGCGCTGTCGGCGCTGGAAGTCTGTACGATCGGTCGGGAAGATTTCATGAATCTGCTGGCGCAGTATCCGTCGATCAGTATCAAGCTGCTGGAGGAATACAACCGGCGCCTGGTTGCGGCGGACCGCCTTATTACCAGTACGGCAACCGAATCCGTGGCGTCCCGTCTGGCCGGATATCTGCTGGATTTGATGAAGGTAGCCGAATCAAACGAAGTGACACTTCCACTGCCCATGAAGGAGCTGGCCGCATTTTTAGGGACGGCCCCTGAGACATTGTCCCGAAAAATAGGGAAATTCGAGGAAGAAGGCCTTTTGGAGCGCAATGGTAAACGAATTCGCATTTTGCAGCCCGACACGTTAAATGACATCGAATAATCGCGCGTGTCTGTGCATTCGCATAGGCGATTGCAGGTATAAGTCCTATCGTATAAAAATGACGGAGGTAAAAAAGATGGCAAAAAAATTGACGGATAAGGTAAGCTGGGTTGGCAAGGTCGACTGGGAGCTCACCCGGTTCCACGGGGACGAATATTCCACGCACAAGGGCTCCTCATATAATTCCTATCTGGTGCGCGACAAAAAGACCGCCCTGATCGATACGGTGTGGCAGCCTTTTGATAAGGAGTTTGTTGCCCGCCTGAAGCAGGACGTCGACTTGAAAAGCATCGACTATATCGTTATGAACCATAATGAAATCGACCACAGCGGATCCCTTCCGGAGCTGATGCGGGAGATTCCGGACACCCCCATCTACTGCACAGCGAACGGCCAAAAGATCATTCAGGGGCATTATCATCGCCCGGAATGGAACTTTGTCACCGTCAAGACCGGGGATACGCTGGATCTTGGTGACAGCAAGCTGATTTTCGTGGAGGCGCCGATGCTCCACTGGCCGGACACCATGTTCACCTATCTGACAGGCGAGAACATTCTGTTCAGCAACGATGCCTTCGGCCAGCACTATGCAACCGAGTCCCTGTATGACGATACAGTCGATCAGGCGGAGCTTTTTACCGAGGCCCTGAAGTATTACGCCAACATTCTGACCCCGTTCAGCAAATTCGTGACCAGGAAAATCCACGAGGTTCTCGACCTGAAGTTGCCGCTGAATCTTGTCTGCCCCAGCCATGGTGTGATCTGGCGGTCCCACTACGCCCAGATCATCGAGCAGTACCTGAAATGGGCGGATGATTATCAGGAGAATCAGGTTACGCTGGTTTACGATACCATGTGGAATTCCACCCGCAAAATGGCAGAGGCCATCGCGGCAGGCATTCGCGACGCCGATCCTTCCATCGCCGTTAAATTGATGAATTCCGCGAAAGAAGACAAGAACGATATCATCTCCGAGGTGTTCCGGTCCAGGGCCATTCTGGTCGGTTCTCCGACCATCAACAACGGGTACCTGTTTTCAATCGGCGGCATGATGGAGATGATCAAAGGGCTCAAATTTAAAAATAAGCGTGCCGCAGCATTCGGAAGCTACGGCTGGAGCGGAGAAGTCGTAAAACAGCTTACGGAGGAACTGAAAAAAGCCGGTTTTCAAATTGTGAACGAGGGGCACCGGGCTTTGTGGATTCCGGATGAAGCGGAGCTCGCTACCTGCAGAGAGTATGGCAAACAGTTTGCGGAAAGTCTCTGAACTCAAAGGCAACAAGCGAAAAGCAGGTTTTTCAGCGAACCGCAAGAGGAAACGTTCGCCCATTTTCCCATCCTATTCCTCCACATCCACCATCACGCCAGACTTGAATTCCACAGTGAATTTGTCCTCGTAGACGGTGACCTTTTCAATCAGCCTCCGGACAAGCGGTTCGTCGTATTGGGTCAGGGCGGCGGGTTGTTCCCGCAGGAAAGCACTCATGTCGGCAATACGCTTCTTAGCCTCATCGCGGTTGGCACTTTCCATCAGGGCCTTCTGCTTCTCGTCCCGCAGACGGTAAATCTCATTGCCGACTTTCTCGTAATCCGAATTGGACACGGCCAGTTTCAAAAGCTCCGCCTGCAGTTCCTTCAAGCGTTTTTCAATGTCGGCGAGCGCCCGGTCGTTCCCGTGGCTGAGAACGGTTTCAATATTTCTCTGCAGGATTTTGAGAAAATCATCCTTGTCGCAGAGCGTCCGGTTGATGGCTTTGACCAGCACCTGCTCCAGTTGGCTCTCCGGAACGGTGCGGGCGTCGCAGTACAGGCCGGTGTTCTCCAGCCGGCTGATGCACCGCCAGACAATCGACTTCTTGCCCCGGTTGTACCAGTGAATTCGGCGGTAAAACTCCCCGCAGCCGCCGCAGTAGACAATGTTCGACAGGCAGTGACTGCTGCTGAACACCCGGTTTTTCCCGTTCGGGCTTTTATGAACCAGCCGCCGGCGCACCAGTTCCTCCTGTGCCTGCATGAAAATCTCACGCGGAATAATGGCTTCGTGGCTGTTTTCCACGTAATATTGCGGAACAATGCCTTGGTTTTTGACGCGCGTTTTCGTGAGAAAATCCGTGGTATAGGTTTTCTGCAGAAGAGCGTCGCCGATGTATTTCTCGTTCCGCAGAATCTGACTGATGTTGCTGGTGTGCCAGTGTGAATTGCCCGCGCCGTTTAAAATGCCGTCCGCTTCCAGACCGCGGGCAATTTTGAGCATACTGGCGCCCTCAAGGTATTCGCGGTATATGCGCCGCACGATTTTTGCCTCCTCCGGAACGACTACCAGATGCTTGTTCTCGTCCTTGGTATAGCCGAGGAAACGGGTGCAGTTGACCTGAATTTGTCCCTGCTGGTAGCGGTACTGCAGGCCCAGCTTCACGTTCTGAGAAAGGCTCTGGCTTTCCTGCTGAGCAAGGGACGCCATAATTGTTAAAAGCACTTCGCCCTTGGAATCCATCGTGTTGATATTTTCCTTTTCAAAGTAAACTGGAATATTTTTCTCTTTCAGCTGGCGGATGTATTTCAGGCAGTCCAGCGTGTTGCGGGCAAACCGGCTGATGGATTTGGTGACAATCATATCAATCTTGCCCGCCATGCACTCGTCAATCATGCGGTTGAATTCGTCGCGCTTCTTGGTATTGGTGCCGCTGATTCCGTCGTCCGCGAAAACGCCTGCCAGCGTCCAGTCCGGGTGGCCGTTAATGTAGGCGGTGTAATGGTCAATCTGCGTTTCATAGCTGGTGGCCTGCTCCTCCGTATCGGTGGAAACCCGGCAGTAGGCGGCGACACGCAGCTTCGGTTTCTCCTCACCCGGCTCGGCGCGCCTGTGTTTTCTCGCCGGGATGACCGTGATGTTTTTACTGACTTCCATCTGTTTTTACCTCCGTTTCTATCAGACTGTAGGCGTATTCCGCCTGCTCGAACGGGTCGTCTAACTGCTCCGTTCTTTCGCGTATGCGAAAAGATGTGGGAAAGACCGCCTTTTCCGGTTCTTTCGGCCTCTGAATACGGCCCAGCCTTTCCGTCCGCCGGGTGCGCTCCGCTTCTGCGGCCGCAAAGGTATCTGCGTCGATGATGGCGGGATAAAACCCGTCGCCCAGGTAGCGGGCGTTTGTGAGCATTCTGCCGATTCCGGCGTGGAAACTTTTAATCCCCGCTTTGCCTGCGGCGGTATTCATGGAATCGCCGGACAGATAGGCGTCAAACAGCGTTCGCACCCGCCCGGCGGCATCTTCGTCAATCACGGCCCGCCCGTTTTCGATCCGGTAGCCGTAGGGGATGTGACTCATTCAAACTACCAGCCTTTCTTTCAGCGTAATGCCGCACTTGAGTTCAAACCCGATTTCGGTTCGGGAATACACATGAATCCGCTCTACAAATCGGGAGAACAGTTCTCCGTCAAACTCCCGCAGCATTATTGCTTTCGTACAGTACTGCAGAAGCTCGCTGACCTCCGTCAGATACTGACTGTCACAGTTCAAAAGACGGGAAATGGAATCCTTTTGATGTTGAATCCGCTCGGCTTCCCGAAGCAGTTCGTTGTTGCTTTTCTTGTAAACGGCGGGTTCCAGATACCCCTTGCTCAGCAGACTGACCAGCATTTCCTGCTGACGCCGGTTTTCCTCCAGACTTTTTTCGAGCTGTCCGATGCGTTCCATGCCGTCATCGGCGTTTACCCCGCGCAGACTGAACAGCAGGGGCTTGAGAACGGTCTGATTGGCAAAGATGAGCTTGTTCATCATTGTGACGAAGGCGCATTCGAGCGCAGACTCGGGAATGTATTTCACCGAGCATCTTTTGATGTTCTGGATATGGGTACCGCAGCACCATGCAATTTTGTGCCGCCCGTATGCGTGGGTACGGCGCTTGAACGTGCCGCCGCAGTGTCCGCACACAATTTTCCCCGAAAACGGGTATCGGTTCAGATACTTTGTCTGCTTCGGGTTTATGCCTTTTTCTCTGCGGTGCTGGACGATAACGGCCTGTACGGCTTCAAAGTCCTCGCGGCTGACAATCGGTTCGTGATGGTTTTGAATCAGATATTTCTCTTTTTCCCCATCGTTGCGGCGGTGGTTGAAATTCGAGTCGGTATAGGTTTTTTGAAAAACAGCGTCGCCGATATATTTCTCGTTGACCACCATTCCGCGAATGCTCGCGGCTTTCCAGAGCCCGCCCATTTTGGCGGGAATGCGCTGTCGGTTCAGTTCTTCGGCTATTTTGGGCATTCCCTTTCCGGTCAGCATTTCCGAAAAGATAAAGCGAACGACTTTTGCCTGCCGTTCGTTAATGACGAGCATTCCGTCAACGGAATCGTATCCATAGGGCGGGCAGGTGATTTTATACGTGCCGTTTTGGAACCGGCTCTGAATCGACCATTTGTTGTTCTGAGAGATGGAAGCCGATTCCTCCGCGGCAAGTCCGCTCAGGATGGACAGCATGAATTCGCTTTCCATGGTGCCGGTATCCAAATTCTCTTTCTCAAAACAGATAAAAATGCCGCGCTTCTGCAGTTTTCGCACCAGTTCCAGACAGTCGGTGGTGTTTCTTGCAAACCGGCTGATGGACTTGGTGACGATATAGTCAATCCGCCCGTCCTCGCAGTCAGCAATCATCCGGAGAAGCTCCGGACGCTTTTCCTTTTTGGTGCCGGTGACGCCTTCGTCGGAATACACGCCGGCAAACGTCCACGCGGGATTGGCCTTGATGTATGACTCATAGTGTCGAATCTGCGTTTCCAGGCTTTCCTTCTGCTCGTCGCTGTCGGTGGAAACCCGGCAGTAGGCCGCGACACGCAGTTTCGGCTTTTCATTTTCCCAAATCGGGTTGACAGCACGGGAATCTATTTTCGTGACCTTTTTCACATTTTCACCCCCTCGGTCAGTGTGTTATGTTACCTCCGACGGACTGTGATAGCAACGGATTCATGGCATAATCTCCGCCAGTGCGGGAGAGAAAGATTCGCGGTTTAAGGCGGTGATCCTGTCGAATTCGGACAATGAGATCAGCCCTCGGCCGCGCATGGATTCGAGTATTTTCTGCGCCCGCGCATAGTCCGTTTCCCGCTGAAGCGCCTCCTGCGTCATGCGCGGTGTGGTTGGAACTGTTCCGTCTGTCTGCAGTCTGTCCATGACATTACCTCCAAAGCAGCTTTCTTTACTGCCCACTGGAGGTGAAGGCGCCGCTTTGACGAAAAAAGGCAAAAAAAATAAACCCACCGAGGAACGAATCCTCAGTGGGTTTTGCACTTATTTCGGCAATTTCAGTTTCTGCCCGGCGTAGATGGTATCCGAGCTCAGCCCGTTCAGCGTCTTAATTTCCTTATACCGTGCGCCGCTTCCGAGCTTTTTGGCTGCGATGCCCCAGAGGGTGTCACCTTTGGCCACGGTGTAGCTTTCAAAGGTTTCCGTGGTTGAAGTGCTTTTCCCGGAAAGAATCTCGTTGACCTTTGCCTGCACGGCGGCATAGTCATGCCCGGCGGCGGTCAGGCGATTTTTTCGCTCCACGCCGTTGCCCCAGTTACCGCGGATGACTTCCCGTGCCAGTGCGTCGACAGATTTACTTCCAGATGAGGAAGATGCTTCAGAGCCGCCGTTTTCCAGCAGGCGATTGACCTCTGCGCGGAAAGTGTCCATAGACTTCCCGTGCTTGGGGAACCAGTGCATCACATCGCCGTGGTTGCTGGCGATGCCCAACTCATGCCCCTCGCTGTGGCAGATGAGGTACGGCCGCTCCGGGCGGATGCCGTACTGTTTGCAAAGGTAAGCGCACAGCTCGGCTGCCTCCTTGTAAACCGCATTGAAATACGCGGCATCGGAGAGATTGTCCTCGCAAATCTCGAAACTGATGTGCGTGTCGTTGCCGGAGCCTTGGGAGCCGCTCCCGCAGTGCCAGCCGCGCATGTTCCACGGCAGCGTCTGGTACGTTGCAATCATCCCGTTCGCCAGCTTACCAATAAAAGCATGAACGCAGACCTGCCGTCCGCCCGGTTTGTCGGTGTTCCAGTGGTTGTTGTACTGGTTTTTGCCCAGCAGACCGTCGTCCGGACCCACATAGCGCTTGAGATTGGGATTGTTTGCCCCGGTGGAATGCACCATGATGCCCCGGGGCGTGATGGTTCTGCCCGCCTTATAGCAGGCGTTGCTGGTCAGAATCAGTTTGTGTAAATTCATTTCTCCTCATCCTTTCCGCTTCGTTCATGAAGCTGTTCCAGAACCGCCTTCAGTTTTTCGGGGATGGGAAGTCCCAGATGCCCCGCGTTTTCGAGTATGCTCACACCCTCGTTGGACAGATAGAAAAAGATAACCGCCGTGCGCACCGCGCCGCCGTCGCCCAGCACCTGGCTGTCGATGATGCCGCCCACGCCCACCAGCGCGAAAATGAGCACCTTGCGGGAAATGCCCTTGAAGCCGATTTCGCTGGAGAGCTTTTTGTCGGCGATCGCGCACAGCACGCCCGTCAGATAGTCGAGAACGACAAACGCCAGCAGCGCGTAGAGAAAGCCGTCCCACCCGCCGAGGAACCAGCCGAGTGCGCCGCCGACAGCGGCCAGCGCGGCCTGGACCCAAACCCAGATTTCCTTCATCATAAAACCTCCGTTTCTTTGCTTGGTATGTATAAAAAAAGCGCTCCCGCACAACGCGGAAACGCTTGAATTTGTGGTTGTCACAGCGACAGGATCAGTTCGGCAAGCTGGTTCATCACAGCCGCACGGGGCCTGCCGGTGCCGAGTTCCTCCCAGTCCGGTTCCGGTACGGCAAAGCCGGAGTCGGTGCTGTACTGGTTGATGACCGCAATCACCGGCTCCACGGCGGTTCGGATTTCCAGAATATGAAGGGGCCAGTTTTTCATTTCCGTTCTGCCCGCTGTGATTTCCTCGCTCCACGAAACCGGCGCAAGGCCGTAGTAATTGCGCACGGTGTTGACGGCGGTGCGAAGCGCCGTGATATGGCTTGCCTTGACCTTGGTTTCGTTGGTCGTGATTGCTTCAAACGGAGACGTCAGCACTGTAAACGATCGAGAAATCTCCGCGCTGGGCGCTTCAAAATCTGTGTTTACGCACCGCACCGTGAGCGTTTTTGCTCCCGCCGACTGTGACTCGGCCTTGAACATCACCGCCGCACTGCCGCCGACTTCTCCGCTGGGAGAAAAGAGGGACGGATTGTTCACACCGTCCCACCAATTTCCTGTGCCGATTTTCACCTGCACCACCTGTTCGGAGGGCTGTGCGCCGGTGGTCATCAGCACACGGGGATTCGGGTTGTAGGTGGACGCGCCGTTCTTCGGCGCCGCGATTGCCGGCTCGTCGCAGGCGGCCGCCACGCAGAGGATAGAGTTGGACACCTGCTCGGCGGAATAGACGTCCAGCGTGTCGATGGTCCACAGGCCGTATTTTGTGTAGGTTCCCGGTTCGGTCGACGCCGTCACCGTCCGTGAACCGGAGGATGCCGACAAATCAAAGGTTTCCAGCACATTCCACGATGTCCAGGTCGAACCGTCCGTGGAGGTTTTGCTTGCCAGCATATAGCCCTTGATGGGACTGGTGCCGCCCGACGCGTCGCTCCATGTCAGCGTGATGGGGCCTGCGCTGTAAACTGACGGAGTCGCCGTCAAAGTTGTCGCAGGCTGAGGCGGCGTATTTTTCCGCACGGAATTGGAGGACACCTTCCAGCCCGAATAGTAGCTGGAGCCGGCGGAGCCCTGCGTGCGCACCCGGAACCGGCGGTAACTGCCTCGCGCGGCGGGCGGCGCGACCGACAAACTTCCCGACCCGGAAGAGGAAGAAACCGTGCTCAGCGCCGTCCAGCTTCCCCAGTCGGCGTTGTTGGCGGAATCGCTGTACTGGACTTCAAAGCCGGTGACGGCGTTGTTCGTGCCGCCGGACGCGCCGCTCCACGAGAGCGCGGCACTGCCTTCCGCCACCGTCGGGGAAACGGAACAGGCAGACGGCGCGCCGCAGGCGGTGGTTAACAGTGCGGAACTGGTTACGGTATAGCCGGAATTGTCGATCACGCCGGAATTCAAGGTAAGCCGCCCGTCCGACACCACCCGGAATCGCACGCCCTGCGTGGTGTTGCCGGTTGTGGAAGAACAGGTTACCGTCACAGAACGGTAGCGGGGCGCGGTGCCGTCCCAGTTGTCGTTGTCAGGGGCCTTGATGCGCACCTGCCCGGACGAGCCGTTGACGGTAATGGTGCAGAGCAGGGCATAGCCGCTGTGAATGTAGGAACCGGAGGAGGCCAGCGCCGCCGCAATCGTAAAATGGTAGGTCATCTGGCTGTTGTTCGGCCGGCTTTTGGAATAGGTGATGGTGTATTTGACCGTCGGGCCGCTGCCTGCGTTCAGGGTTACGCCGTTGATATCCGCCACTGTAAATCACCCGCCTTCATTCATAGACCGCCGTAATCAGCGAATTGACCGTGCCGCACAAAGATGTGTCCAGCCGCCGGTCGGTAATGTCCCCGGCGGCAAGGCCGACCGCGCCCGCCGCGACGGCAATATCCGCCAGCGCCAGCTCATAGATGTTGTCGCTCCGGGTCAGCGATGGAGCAGAGGGAGACGCTTCCGCCGTTCCCGTCAGCACAGCCGCGGAAATCTTGCGCTCCACCGCGTCCCAGCGAACGACCACCCGGTCGATGCGGGGATTCACGCCGTCCGCCGCCGCAAGCGTCAGGTTCAGTTCCTCTGTATTTTCATAGGCATAACCATTAATCCACGCACTGCCGGCGAGGACGTTCACCGACAGCCCGCCGCCCGGCGTCACACGCAGATTGTCAGCGTTTGTGTAAAAGATGCCGTTTGACACCAGCTTTGCAAAATATCCCGCGAAGTCGGCGGCATCGTACATTCGATCGCCGCTTGTGCTGTTGAAAAATCCGCTTTTCTCCATTTACATCGCCCCTTTCAGTTTCTGCGACAGCGTGAGCACGCCCTTGCCGAAGGTAATGTCAAGACTCTGCCCGGTGCTGTCGTAGCTCTCCTCAATCTCTGTGATGCGGGTGGTAAGCGTCACGCCCCATTTCTTTGAAACTACTTTCACGGTCTGCCCAAGGTCAAAATCCGTGCCGTAGGTCAGATTGCCGTGGGGATTGACGGACGCGTCGAAGGACTGCGTCATCGCAAGCTCGCTTAACTTGCTCTGCCCCTGAAAGAGCAGGGCGGCGGTGTATTCGTCCCCGAAATCCTCGGAGCGGAGGCTTTTAGCGTCCACAAATACCTCCCGGCGTTCAGTACCCTCGCTTTCCCCGTACACGGCAAAGACGCGCTCCACGCCTTCGCCCTCGCCGCCAACCAGCGCCACGTTGGCGTAGTCCGCGGCGCTTTTCGTAAAGGTCTGGGACGTGAGATTTTCATACTCCCAAGAAAACACCGCCTGCGATTGCTCGCCCTTGTACAGCGTGACGGTGAAGATTCCGTTTGCCGGATTGAACACCGCTTTGATGCCGGCGTCCGCCGCTTCGCATAAACCGGCTACCGCATCCATGAGATTTTTGTAGGAAATCTGCGTGCTGACCGGGTCCGACAGCCCGCCCCCGTCATAGACGAGGAAGTCCATCCTCCGGTCGGTGTTGCCCGGGCTGATGAGGTGGTTATTGATTAACTGCCCCACGCAGTCGGCGAGCGTGTCGTTTAGGATTTCCGTGTCCCATACAATGCGCCGCGCGAGGTAAGAAACGGCGAACCGCCCGCTGACGGTGATGAGCTCTTTTTCCTCCTGCGAGATTTCCGCATACTCAATCACGCCGGCTTCCTCGCCGCCGCTTTTCCATAAAAGACTGCCCAGCGTCAGCAGAGCAAGGTTTCCCGCCGTGGCGATGGCCTTGAGTTCAAAGCTCCCGCATTGGGAATACTTCCTTGTCCAGCGCAGATATTCAAACGACTCCACAACACCGGCAGGTTGGCGGTTCGCGTCAAAGACATACAGTTCCATTGAAAATTTACCTCTTTCAAAAAGGCGGTGCGCCAGCGCGCACTTTTACACTACACTCCCAGATACTGCGGACGGTAGTACAGGCTGACCTCCAGTAGTTCCTTGCCCGCCGCCGCGTCATAGCGGAGCGTGGTCGTGCCCGGCGGCAGCTGAAGAAAAGTCGAGCCGGTGTCCAGCAGGCTGAACACGCTGACTTCTTCGCCGCTTTGTACATGCACCACCCGCTTGCCCGCGAAATGGGTGTAGACGCGGATTTCCTCGCCGGCGGTCAGGACGGTGTTCAGGCGGACATATTCGCCGGTGGCGACGTCCATCAGTTCGGGGTTTTCTACCTCACCAAGAGCCCGAAACACAATCCGGCACCCGCAGGACACATCCCCGGGATTTTCCACCGTAATAATCTGACTGGGCTGGCGGGAGCCGAATTCCACGCCGCCGTCGGGGATTTCCAGCACGAAATGAAAGAGCGGCGTCCAGCGGGCCAGCTCCGCGCGGACTTCCGAGAGCGCTTCAAAAAAGGGCGAGGGGCACAGCAGACTGACGAAGAAGCCTGGCGCGCGCTCCCTGCCCGAGGTGGTGAACCCGGCTTCCTCCACCACGCAGGCAATCTGCTTTCCACGATAAATCAGCGTGCCCTGCTGTTTGGGCGTGAATATCCGCAGAAACTGCTTTCGGCGCTCGTATGCCGCATCGGGCGAGGATGCCACAATCGTACCTTCCAGCGTAATGTTGCGCATGTCCAGCGCGGAGGAAATGAAAAAAGCGCCGTCCTGCCGGGGCGCCTGAAAGGTGTTGACGGTCTGGCGGACGCTTCCCGCGCCGTCAAGCTTCGTCAGAAAGAACGGCTTTGCCTGCCGCAGTGTCAGTTTATCTCCCGATTCATTGGTATAGATCAGTTCCATGCCGTCCCCCCTAAAACTCCAGCGCCAGCTTGCGCGAGAGGTTCTTAAATTCCCGGGCAAGCTCCTTTTCGGACAGCGCCTTGGGAGTAACCACCGAGATGTTCTGGGTGATGCTTGTTCCCGTAGAAATGCTCCGCCCGGACGCGCCGGCGTTTACGGAAAAGCTGGTGGGAATGGCATTCTGCATCTCCCGGGAGACGGAAGCCATGGCGTCCGCGAAGCCCACGCCGATGCCTTCGCCCATATTCCGGCCAAGACCGGCGAACAGCGCAGAAGGCGAATGGATGCCGAAAAAGTCCTTGATGCGGTCCACGATGCCGCCGAAGAAGCCGCTGATTTTGTTCCACAGCCACGCGCCGGCGTCCGAAATACCCTGCCACAAGCCCTTGATGAGGTTTCCGCCCACCTGCGCCATCTGCCCGATGTACCCGGTGAACGCCCGGACGAGGCCCGCCACGATCTGCGGCACCGCCCTGACGATTGCCACAATGATGGAGGGCAGATTGGCAATCAGCGACACCAGCAGCCTGACGCCGGCCGTGATGATTTTCCCGGTGTTGCCGGCGAAGGCGTTTGACAGCGCGGCGACAATCTGCGGGATAGCGGACACAACGGTCGTGATGATGAGCGGCAGATTCTGGATCAGCGCGATGAGCAGTTTCACGCCCGCTTCCACAATGAGGGGAATGGAAATGATCAGCGCGTTTACAAGGCCGTCCACAATCTGGGGAATTGCCGCCGTCACCGCTTCGATGATCTGCGGCAAAGCGGCCACCAGCGAGGTCAGAAGCTGAATGCCGGCTTCGACGATCTGCGGAATCGAGCCAATGAGGAAATTCACCAGCGCGGTAATAATGGCGGGCAATGCCGCCACCAGCTGCGGGATGGCGTCGAGCAGTCCCTGCGTCAGACCGAGAATGAGCTGCAGCGCCGCTTCGAGCAGCATCGGCAGGTTTTCTACCAAACCTTGAACAATCGTCATAATTGCGCTAACAGCAGCCGGGATTAGTTTGGGGAGCGCATTTCCGATACCTTGAACCAAAGCCGTCACCAGCTGCACCGCCGCGTCGATGAGAAGCGGCAGGCTGTCGATGAGCGCGGATACGATGGTCATGACCGCGTCCACCGCCGCCGGGATAAGCTGGGGCAGAAGCGTCAGAAGCGTGTCAAGCACCTGTGTAAACAGGCTGACCACGGTGGACAGCAGTGTGGGGAGCAGTTCCCCGACCGCCTGCAGAATCCCGTCCAAAGCGGCCGGCAGAGCGGCGACGATGTTTTCAATGACCGGCGTGATGTTTTTGACCACATTCTGAAAGGCTTCCACCACGTTGCCGATCAGCAGCTGAATATCCGCGTCCGCGTCGCCCAGCCCCGCCGTCAGGTTGCCGATGGCCGACTGCATCCCGGCGATGGAGCCGCTGATGGTTTCGGTCGCTTCCTTGGCGGTGGTGCCCGTAATGCCCATTTCCGTCTGGATGACGTGGATGGCCGCGTATACATCGTTTAAATTGCTGATGTCGTATTTCTGCCCGGACAGCTTTTCGGCGTCGGAAAGGAGCCGCTCCATCTCGGTTTTTGTGCCGCCGTAGCCGAGCTTCAGGTTGTCGAGCATCGTGTAGTTCTGCTTGGCAAATCCCTGATAGGCGTCCTGAATCGAAGAAATGCTTGTGCCCATTTTGTTGGCGTTGTCCGCCATATCGGTAATCGCCGTGTCCGCCGCCTTTGCCGCCTTGGCGGTGTCGCCGCCGAGGGACTGGATGAGGCTGGCCGAAAAGCTGGTGACCGTCTCCATGTACTCATTGGCGGACATACCGGCGGTTTGGAAGGCGTTGGCGGCATAGCTCTGGACAGCCGCGCTGGAATCCTTGAACAGCGTGTCCACGCCGCCCACCAGCTGCTCGTAATCGGCGTAGGCGGCGACGACTTCCTTGCCGAGCTTGACGGCGGCGGCGCCGGCGGCGACCACGACCGCGCCCATTGCCACGCCGACGCCCTTTAAAACGCCGCCCAGCTTTTCAAACTTGGAACCGGACTTTTCCGCCTCGTCGCCGCTTTCCTTCAGTTCGTCCCCTAAATTGTCCGCGCCCTCGGTTGACTGCGAAAGCTCGCGCTTCATGCCGTTCAGCTCCGCCTGCGCTTTGTTTAATTGAATCTGCCAGTTCTGAGTACGGCGGTCGTTTTCGCCGAAGGAATCGGAGGCATTTTTCAGAGCGGCGCGCAGGGTTTCGATTTTCGCCTTCTGGGCGTCGATCTGCTTATTGAGGACTTCGTTGCGGGCGGCGGCCGCCTGCACGGATCTGTCCTGCTTGTCAAACTGGCTGGTGACAAGCTGCATTTCAGAGCCGAGCACTTTGAAGCTTTGGTTGATGTCCGAGAGCGCTTTTTTGAATTCCTTTTCGCCCTCCACGCCGATTTTCAGGCCGAAATTATCCGCCATTTGCCGCTCACCTCCTCAAAATGGGCATGAAAAAGGAGCAGCCCGAAGGTTGCTCCTGAGTGAATATTGTTATTGAATTTTTGCTATTACAATTATTCTGTTCGTTTCAATAGTTCGCTCTCAATAAAAGCATTAGAAATATACATTGCCCTTATGATAGGCTTAAAACGCTTGTATTGAGCAGTTCCTTCATCGTACTTAGTTTGAGCTTTTTCAGTTTTACTTATAATTGAAAGCACAGGAGGTAAGGCATTTTCTAAATCTTGTTTAGAATACATTCCAAGACTACCGTCATTCTCTATCAAAGTTTTCGAAATATACAGAGCCTTAATTCTGTTCTTTAAGAGAGAATGCTTTGATGTGCCTTCCGCAAATTTCAATTGCATTTTTTCACATTTGCTGATAGTGGAAGATATAAGTTTTACAGCCGCATTCAGTTCTTCTTGAGAATAATGTTCCATACAACCCTCCCGTTTCTACCTATCTACTTCTATTTAAGGGAAATTGATTATACCATAATTAACATCGTAGATCAAATTCCCGGCGGGATGATGTCGTCAATGGAAAAGGTCTGTTTCGGCTTTTCCATGCCGAGAAACTGCTTGTGGCACGCCCATAAATCCAGAAACAGACCAATGGGCATCAGCCAGAATTCCTCCGTGCCTATGCCCATCTGCACCGTCCCGTAATAGTAAAGGCGCGTGAACACTTCTTCTGTGGTCACGCGCCCTGCGCGTTTTTTGCGCCGTCTTCGCTTTCACTTTCCACATTCCGCGTCGTTCCCTTGAACATCGCCTCGGTGACGGCGTTCTTGTACGCCGCCAGATCCAGCGGTGAGGTCAACAGCTCCACGTCCTCCTCAGTCAGCAGATCCTGCGGTGCGTCCTTGTTTTTGAGGTTGTGAATGAGGATGGACTGATTCGCCAGCAGGGTAATCAGCCAGATAATCTCATCCAGCGCCATCTCAAAGTTTTCGGACTTCATCAGCTTTTCTCCAAGGTTCTCCAGCCCACCGTAGCGGCGCGCGATTTCCTTGGTGGCGCGGGTGGTGAGAATCAGTTCATAATTTTTCCCGCCGATGCTAATAACAGCACTTCGTTCGTTTTCCATGCGTCACCCCTCCTTATTCGCCGGCCGGCGCTTCGGTGTAGGTGGGTTCGTATACCTGACCGAACCAGCCGGAGATGGTTTCAGCCGTCACGCCGGAAGCGCCCTCGGAAACCTCCGCCTTCCACGGATGCGTTCCCTTGGTGTCCGGTTTGTTGCGACGCATGACCGTGCCCTCGATGCTGGGCGTGGAAAAGGTGATGGAGTCGCCCTTTGTCTGCAGGTTAGTCGCAGGGATACCGAAAATAACGCGGTAGAGCCAGAAGTACCGGTACTTGCCGTTTGCCCTCAGAGCGCGGAAGCCGATCGCCGTCGGCGGGGCGATGTTTTCGCCGGCGGAAATGAGCACGCCGTTGTCGTCCGCCGCCGCGCCGGTTAGGTCCTGCGCGGCCGTGATGCCGATATCGTCCACGCCCAGCGTCAGCTTGCCGGACTTGAAGTCCTTGACCACCTCCGACGCGCCGTCGTCCGCGTACAGCGTCGCTTCGGCAAGCTCCACGGACAGTTCCGCCGAGATGGCCTTCGCGAGTATTTCTGGGGTGCCGTAGGTTTCCTCGCCGTCCTCGGCTTCGGTGATTTTTGCGTAATAGAGCTTATCCATTCCAATGGTAGCCATAATTTATTCCTCCGTTTCATAAGACTGCGCCACATCAATGGCGTAGTGGTGGTAGCCGGTATCGTCCTCGTGCCCGACATAGGTGCGTCCGGTGACGGTGAAGCCGGCATTCAAAAGCGCCTGCGTAATCTGCCGTTTGCGCTGCAGGTAATTGCCCTTGGAAAAGAGGGAAATCCGCACCTCCGACACATCCATCAGCGGCGCGTTGTCGCCGAACAGGGCGAAATCATCAGTCAGCGGCGTCAGCACCAGATATTCGTCGGGCGGAACACCGGAAAAAGCGCCTGTCTCCACCGGGAGAATGGGCGTGAGAAGCGTATTCAGTTCCGAAAGCACGCTCATATCCGCCGCACCTCCTCGTCCAGCTTTGATTTCATCGTTTCGATACAGGCCTTGCGGCTCTGGGTTTTCGCCGGTTTGAGAAAGGGCTTGGGCGGCTGTCCGTGTTTGCCGTATTCGAGGATATTGGCGATTTTCGCGTTACTGCCGCCGCCCGAGCGCGGCTCGGCAAAGCCGACCTTGATGTCCCAGCCGGAGCCGTCCCGCTTGGGTTTGGCTGGCGAAGGCCCCAGCGCGCTTTCCAATTCGCCGGTGGAGCGGCTTAGGTTTTTCGTGCCTTTCCCGACGACGGCGGAGAGGTTGGATTTTACCCGTTCCAGCACGACCTGTCCGCCGGCCTCCAGCACACGGGGCAGGATTTCGTCTGTCTTTTCATTCAGCCGGGAAACCTTCAGGAGAAAGTCCTCCGGCATCTTGATTTCTGCTTTTCCCACGTCAATTCGCGCTCCCTTCCACCAGCTCGCACAGGCACTCTACATACATTCCGCGCCCGCGCACGTCCTCCGCGCTGGTGATGCGGTACCGTTTCTCCTCGCAGAGAATGAAGTGTGCCGCGCTGACCTCGACGCCGGGGATTTTGCGGAAACGAAACAGCACGGACGCTTCGGAAAAGACCGCCATATTCGCCCAGCGCTCCGAGCCATTGCGGTCCTCCTTGTAGGCGCGCACCGAGGCAAGGACCGTGTCGCCCTGCGTGACAAAGCCGTCCGCGTCCTTGACCGGCGCGTTGGAGATAATGTCGATGAAGCTGTTCATTTTTCCGAAAGACATGTTTACACCTTCCAATCCCGGTCAAGGCGCAGCAGCAAATTGACCGTTTCCCAGACCTGCCGACCCGCCTGCACGGAATCGGCAAAAAAACCGCCTGTGGAACCGTCACGGGACTCGTACCAGTTGGAAACGAGCATAATCACGGCCTGCTCGGTGGTGGGAGACATGGCGTTTTCGCCATAATATCCCGCCGAAACGTGCTGGTAGCTTTCGGCATAAGAAATGGCGGCGGCAATCAGCCGCAGAAGCAAATCGTCATCCTGATCGTGCGTGAGGATCAGGTTTTCCTTAACCGGGGCCAGTAAATCCGCAGGCGTCATGCCGCCGCGCCTCCTTTCGTCGTTACGAACTGCATATTTTGTGCTTCCACGCGAACGTGAAAGCGCATCTTACGAACCCGCCGCCATTTTGAGCAGCTTGATGCCCTCGGCCAGAATGACCTTGCCGTCCACGCGCTCGGTGGCGATGAAGCCGACCTGTCCGTTGGTGGAGTAGAGCTCGTTGAGCCGCTGCACCGTGCGGCCCTGACGGTCGGCAATCCAGTAGTTTTTGTAGTCGCCGAAGGCGATCACAAACGCGTCCGCTGCCACGGCGGGCACATAGGGCGAGGTGTAAATCGGGTAGCCGATCAGTCTGTCCGGCTGGCCTGCCTGCACGGAAGGCTGCCAGAGATACGCGCCGTTGGAATCCTTCAGCTTGCGCAGCAGCGACACCGTCGCGTCGTTCATCAGGAACACGGCATTGCGGCGGTAGGGGCTTTTCAGCGAGTAGACGAGGTCGAGGACGTTGTCCACCGTGATGGCCGTGGCGGAATTTGCCGTCACGCCCACCTGCCCGCCGTTCGCCGTGAAAATCCCCGTGGGCTGACCCGTGCCGGTGCCGACGCAGAACGCCTGCTCCTCGGCGATGCCGAACGCTCTGGCAAACTCCTGCGCGATGTAGCTCTCCAGATCGAACATGTTGTCCTGCAGAAGCTCCGTGGAGACCTTCACAAGGTCGGTCAGCTTAAAGGCGTCAATCTGAGTCTGCCCGAAGGTGGGGTTGGATTCGGTGTACGCGCCGTTTTCCGCGGTCCACGTCGCCACGGAATGGGAAGCCGCCAGCGGAATTTTACGCTCGCTCGACGTCGTGATGACTTTGGCGAGGGAGCGGATGATGTTCGCCTCGTCCAGCCCCGACACAATCTGATGCTCAAATTCCGTCGGCACCAGATAGCCGCCGTCGGCGTCCACGCCCTCGGTCATGACGTTGTGCAGAAGGGCTTTGCCGTGCAGATGGCGGCTGAAATCCTCCTTGTACTCGTTGCTGGCGCGGCCCGTTTTCGGCGCCTCCGGTTTGGTCGGCGCGTTTGTGATGGGAAGGCTTGTCGGGCGGCTCAGCTCGAGGTCATACGCCTGCTGACGTTCCAGCCGCTCGATTTCCTTGCCGAGCGCCACCATATCGGTCTCCATCTTGTCGTACTCGGCTGCGGCTTCGGGAGGAACAATGCCGTCCGCGCCGCGCTTCTGGTCGAGGAACTCCTTGGCGGTGTTCCAGATTTTACTGCGCTTTTCGCGCAGTTCAAGAATTGTGTTCATGTCTTTTACCTCCATTAAAATTAGTGAAGAATGAGGGAAAGCCGCTTTTGCAGCAGCTCCGCCGGTACGCCGTCGGGCACTTCGGACTGGGGTTCGGGTTTTGTCTTGGGCCGCACCTTGTCGAGCAGAGAGTTGGTCACGGCCCGCCTTGAAAAAGCGAAGTTCAGCGGTATCTCCTCAGCCTGCCGGCGTTTGGCATCCTCAAGAATACCGTCGGCAAAGCTCAGTTCGATCGATTTGTTCGCGTTCATCCACGTTTCCGCATCCATCCAGTGGGAAATTTTCACCCGCGCCTGACCGGTTTTGATTTCATAGGCGTTGATGATGCTTTCCTTGACCTCGTTCAGCATTTCAACCGCCTTTTTCATCTCTTCGGTATCGCCGATGGCGACGGTGAACGGGTTGTGAATCATCATCAGAGCGGTGGGCGCCATCAGCACCTTTGTCCCCGCCATGGCGATCACAGAGGCCGCACTGGCGGCGATGCCGTCGATTTTGACCGTGACGTTTCCTTTGTAATCCATCAGCATTGAGTAGATTTGCGACGCCGCCACGCAGTCGCCGCCGGGCGAGTTGAGCCAAATGGTCACGTCACCGTCGCCCGCCAAGAGCTCCGACTTGAACAGCCGCGGGGTGATGTCGTCGTCAAACCACGACTCTTCCGCAATCGTCCCGTCGAGGTACAGGATGCGGCCGTCGTTTTCGTCAGCATCCCGCGCCCAGCTCCAAAACTTTTTGCTTTTCACGATGTGTTTTCCTCGCTTTCTTTTGAGTTGTACGCTGCGCCCACGTCGGCCAGCTTGACCATATTGCCGTTGAGAACATGGAGGTTGCCGCCCTCGCTGTCTGACAGCAGATTGAGATCTTCGAGTGCGCGCACGTCGTTGACGGAATAAAAGCCGTTTTGAATGCCCACGCTGTAGCCCTGCATGCGGCTCTGGTAGTCGCCGCGCAAAAGCCCGTCGAGGTTGAAGCGGATGGAGAACACCGATTTCTCGCTCGGCAGCAAAAGCGCCTGCCGAAGCGACTGCTCCCAGCGCACCACCCACGGGTCGAGCGTGTATTTGACAAACTCCAGACTCTGCTGTTCGATGTTGGAGAAGCTGGACTTTTCCAGGTCGCCCACCATGTGGGGCGGCACGCGGAAAATCCGCGCGATCTCGTTGATCTGGAATTTTCGGGTTTCCAGAAACTGCGCTTCTTCGGGCGGAATACTCATCTGGTGAAACTTGAGCCCTTCCTCCAGAACCGCGATGCGGTGGGCGTTTGCGCCGCCGAACTGGGACTGCCAGCTTTCCCGCAGGCGCTCGGCCTGCTCCGGTTTGATGACGCCGGGATGCTCCAGTACGCCGCCGGGGTTGGCGCCGTTGGCAAAAAACCTGGCGCCGTAGTCCTCGGTAGCGAGGGAAAGTCCGATGGAATTTTTCGCCATGGCGATGGGACTGTACCCGATCAGTCCGTCGAAGCCCAGCCCCGGAATGTGCAGCACCTCGTCGCGGCGCAGTGTTGCACCGCCTTGCTTGGGCCGGCCGCCGCTTTCCTCCCAGTCGCGGTAGTAGGTGTAAATCAGCTCCCCGGCGCGGTTTCGGCTCACGTCCATCTTGTTTGGGAGCAGCGGATAGAGGGCAATCACCTGCCCGTTGCCGTTGCGGATGATCTGGGCGTAGGCGTTGCCCCACAAAAGCAGGTGCGCCATCAGCGTTTCCCGGAACACGAACGAGGTCATTTCCGGATTCGGCTCGTCGTGCAGGATTCGGTACAGAGGGTGGGCGGCGGTGCGCTCCTTGCCGCCGTCGCGGGTATACCGATAAACATGGAGCGGCAGTCCCGCGATGGATTCCGAGAGAATCCGCACGCAGGCGTAGACCGCTGAGGTCTGCATCGCCGTGCGCTCGTTGACAGGCTTGCCGCTTGTGGTATTTCCAAAGAGAAAGCCCAGCGTCCCGCCGGAGCGGTTGCCGGGCTTATCCCTTGAGTGAAAAAGTCCCGAAAAAATGCTCATATAAACAACAGCCCCCTTTCGTTGTAGACGCTGTCGGTGAAGCCTGCGCCGCCGACCGCCGCCCGGGCAAAGCCCATGATCATCGCCACCACGCCGTCGATTTTCTCGGTGGACTTTTTCTTGTTGGGCTTGATGTTGCCCGCTGCGTCCTGATCGATGATGACGTTTGCCATATTCCAGTCGAGGACGGGGTGCCGGCCGTGGCGGACTCTGCCCTCCATCACGAACTGATAGAAGTCCTTGCTGGCCGGTGACATGGAGCCGAAGCCCTGCCCGAAAGGGAAAACCGTGAAGCCCTTTTCCTCGCCCAATTCCTCAAGGTCGCGGCGTACTTTCTCCGCGCCCCACCTGTCGTAGGCGATTTCGCGGATGCGGTACTTTTCCGCCAGTTTTCCGATGAACGCCACGATGTAGTCGTAGTCCACCACGTTTCCCTCGGTGGTGTTGAACACACCCTGCTTTTTCCACACGGCGTAGGGAACGTGGTCGCGGCGCGTCCGCAGATCGATCACGTCCTCCGGTAGCCAGAAAAACGGCAGGACGGTATATTTCATATCCCCGCCGCCCGGAGGAAAAACAAGAACCAGAGCGGTCAGGTCGCCGGTGGAGGACAAATCCAATCCGCAGCAGCAGTCCCGGCCTTCGTATTCCTCCCAGTCGATGTCCTCACCCAAAGCATCCCATTTGTCCATCGGCATCCAGCGGATGTCGGCGTTGCACCATTCGTTCAGGCGGAACTGCCGAAAGTGCATCTCCTCGGCGGGGTTCTGTTTTGCCTGCTCATACGCGGCCCTGACGGTTTCAAAAGGAATCGTCACGCCGATGGAGGGGTTCACCCGCCGCCAAACAGCCTCGTCCTTCCAGTCGTCGCCTTCCTCAATGCCGAACACGGCGGGATAAAACGACGGGTCGATTTTAGTGCCGTCCATCACAGCTTTTGCTTTGCAGTGGATTTCATAGCAGATGGAAGTCTTATCCCGACCGGCGGTGGTGATAAGAAAATACAGCGGCTGGCGACGGGCGTCGCCGGTGTACTTGGTCATGGTGTCGAACAGTTCCCGGGTCTGCTGGGCGAACAGTTCGTCGAAAATCAGCCCCGACACGTTGAAGCCCTGCTTGGATTTGGTTTCGGAGGAGAGCACCCGGTAGAAGCTGTTGGTGTAGGGAAAGATGATCCGCTTGGTGGAAGGAACCAGCTTGGAAAGCGCCCGCAGGTCGGGGCACTGCTCCACCATGGCGCGGGCGGTGTTGAACACGATGGACGCCTGATTGATGTCGGCGGCGCAGGAGTAGACCTCCGCGCCCGCTTCGCCGTCGGCGAACAGCAGATAAAGGGCTACGGCGGCGGCCAGCTCCGACTTGCCGTTTTTCTTGCCCACCTCCACATAAGCGGTGCGGAACTGCCGGTACCCGTCCGCGTCCACAATCCCAAAAAGATCCCGGACAATCTGCTCCTGCCACGGCATCAGGCAAAACGGCCTGCCGTACCATTCGCCGGTGGTGTGCCTGAGCATCTGAATAAAATTCACCGCGAAGTCGGCCCGCCGGGTGTCATAATGGCTGGTCGGCAGCATCAGCGGGGTCGGTGTATATTGAAAAGCGCCCATCGGCGGAACCTCCTTTTTATAAAAATGCGCGCAAAAAAGGCGGCGGACTGTTTTTGTCCGTCACCTTTTGCCTGAATGATTTCGTTGATGCTACGCGCAGAAAATCTGTACCGCGTCCTTTAAGAACACGGCGCATCCGGGCACGATGGCGTCATAATACGCGGTAAATCGCGGGTCGTCCACATACATCTGCGCAACGCCCCTGTGCGCTTCTTTGCTGTAATGATCCCAGTAAAAGCAAAGCCACCTCTTGTGGAGCGCGCAGGCTTTTTGCGCCAGTTCGCCGCCGGGGTCGCCCTGCTCGAAGGCTGCCTTCAGGGTGTTGTTCAGTTCTTGCGTCAGGGCTTCCAGCTCGTCGTACTGCTCTTTCGTCATATTCTTGAGCTTGGCGTTCGAACGGCCAACGGCTTCGTCCCCGTACTTTTCCCGGATTTCCCCTCCGTATTCTTGCTCGTTGTCCGAAATCAGCTTTTCCTTGAAGCCCTCGAATTTTTCCTCATCTGTCATTTCCGCTTCTCCCTTCATTGCCGAAATGCTTGTCTGTACATTGCCGATCAGTCGGTCCAGCCGCGCGCGTTTTTCCCGCAGAGCGGTGAGATGATTCTGCAGAGCGGACAGTCCGTCAAAGTCCTTCTCCGCCAAAATGCGCCCGATTTCCGACAGTTCCACGCCCAGTTCCCGGTAGAATAAAATCTGCTGGAGCCGGTTTACTTCCGTTTCTCCGTAAATCCGGTACCCGTTGGAGCGCACGGTTTTGGGCGGGAGCAGGCCGCACTGGTCATAATAGCGAAGCGTCCGGGTGCTGACGCCCGCCAGTTTTGCAAGCTGGTTGATGGTGTATTCCATTGACGTTTCCTCCTGTGAGTATCAGTGTAAACCATGACGCAACGTCAATGTCAACACCTTTTTGAAAATATATGGAACGAGAGCCAGCCCCTCGCGGGGCGCTCCCGATTGCTGTCGCGGTTAATTGTACTTTTCGAGAATCATGGCGTAAACCGCTCTGACCTCGCCGGCGGGCTTTACGTCCCAGCCGCGGTCGTAGTTGCAAAGGTCTCGGTGGTCGTTCAGCCTGCGGATGGTCAGCTTGGAAATGCGGCCGCCGTCAATACCGAATTCGGAGCCTTCCTCGTAGTGCTTGACCCAGTATTTGTACGGAACGCCCGTTTTCGGGCCGGTGAGAATGCCTTCGCTCCACATGGCGGTTTCCTCCTTACGGTTTCTCGGTCAGCTTCCCGCCGACCAGAATGTAGCGGTGCTCCCGCCCGGTTTCGTCCGCCGCGATAATGCGCAGTTCGCCGCTTTCAAAGGCGTTGTATGCCTTGATAAAGCGGCAGCCCTCGCCAAGCTGTTCCTTGATTATCTGCCTGTAATCCATCGTGGGTTCCTCCCTGAAAAAGTGTTGTGTGCCTTTCGGCATGTACATATATCACTCTGAACGCCCGGAACAGCAAGTCATTTTGAGGATATATATTACACAAAGTTCTCGCTTGGAGATTGTGTGATTAACCCTCGCCCGTGAGGATGAACCGGGAATAGGCTTTGCGCTCGGTTTCGAGGAAATCCGCCAGTTCATAAAAGCCCATTTCCAGCGCGATGCCTTTGACGGCGTTCGTATCAAACATATTCGTCCGCCCGGTGTCGCGCACGGTCAGAATCTGTTCCTTCACTTTTTCAGTCATGCCCGCTCACCACCCTGCAAATATCCGCGCCGTAGGCGACCGAAAGGCCGCTCCCGTTGTCCCACGCGACCATGATGCTGCCGGCGTCGTCCACGCCACGCACCGTGCCGCGGGTTCCTATGGGCGGGGCCTGCGGGTCATTCATCCGTACCAGTTCCACACGGGTGCCCTCCGGGTACTGCCGGCGGAGCCGCTCCACCGTTTCTCTGCTTGGAAAATTCACTTTGTTCACCGCCTTACCGTACTCTGGATTTGTAGGAGCCGTTGCCCTTGAGGTTTGCCAGCAGGATTTTCCGCGCCTGCTTGTATTCCTCCCCGATGAAGCCCAGCGAAAGAAGCCAGCACCGCATGGCGTATTTGGGGTTATCCGCCTCGTGCTCCCGGGCGGTGACGCGCTTTTTCTTTTTGGCCGCTTCGCAGAGCTTGGCAATCAGGGCAGTGTAGGCGGCGACGGTGTCGGCATCGTCCGTAAACCGGAACCAGGGGAAGCACAGCCTGCCGCCGTCCTCGTTCGTCTGCCGGATGGGCAGATCCTCCGTTCCCAGCGCCGCTTTCAGAAGCGCGGCCTTGGCGTTCACCATTTTGCAGAGGTTGTCGACCTTTCTGGGGGAAAAGCCGTCCATCGGCATCTCGATGGTCAGAATGTCCGGGGCGGCGCTCGCTTTTTCCGCTTCCGGTTCATCGTAAGCGCGAACCTCGGCGGAAAAGCCGCGTTCTTTCAGGGCCTCCTCAAGCTCCCGGCTGTCCGGGCCGGCGACCAGCCCGGTTTTGCCGACGCGGTAGGCGCCGACCTCGTATTCGAACGAGGGCGCGCCGAGGTAACGGACCGGCTGATTCAGAATTTCACCGGCGGCGCCGGCCAGCGACTTGCGTTTCTCTCCGACAAGGTTGTAGTTGAGCTTCATGATGGAATCCTCCGTTTTGCTTTGATTCCGGCGGGCTTCCGTCCTCCGGTGACTACATATATCACTCCGAAGCGTGAGAATAGCAAGTCCTTTCGGCGCCGTAATGCCGACAAAGATGTGCGCAGGGATTTGTGTAATTAAGCTTCCCTTGAAATGTCTTTGACAAGGTCGGCGTAGGCATAGGTCCTGCCGTCCCGCTCGCAGGTGATATCCGCGCCGCCGTTCTGTTTGAACTTGGCATACCGGCGTAAAATCACGCTCGCGTATTTTTCGTCCAGCTCTATCATGAAGCAGATGCGGTCGGTCTGCTCGCAGGCAATGAGCGTGGAACCGGAGCCGCCGAAAGTGTCCAGCACGATGGCATTTGCCTGGCTGGAGTTGCGGATGGGATAGGCCAGCAGGTCAAGGGGCTTTGACGTCGGGTGGTCGCTGTTCTTTTTCGGCTTGTCAAAATTCCAGACCGTGGCTTCCGAGCGGCCGGCGTACCACTTGTGCGTACCGGTTTTGAGCCAGCCGTAGAGAATCGGCTCGTGCTGCCACTGGTAGGGCGAACGTCCCATGACAAAGCTGTCTTTTACCCAGATGCAGGTTCCGGAGAGGTGAAAGCCGGCTTCCCGGAACGCCCGGCGGAAATTTTCGCCCTCGGTGTCCGCGTGGAAGATGTAGGCGGAGCCGCCGCTTTCCAGATTGTCCGCCAGATTCCGGAATGCCGAAAGCAGAAAAGCATAGAACTGGTCTGATTTCTGGCTGTCATTCCTGATTTTCAGTCCGCTGGAACCCTCGAAATTCACGTTGTACGGCGGGTCGGTCAGAACAAGGTTTGCCTTGCGGTTTCCACCGGGGCTCCCGGCGCCCATCAGCTTTTTCACCGTTTCCGCGTCGGTGGCGTCGCCGCAGATCAGCCGGTGCCGTCCCAGCGTCCACACATCGCCGGGCAGAACAAAAGCCGCCTCTTCCAAAGCGGCCGTGAGGTCAAAGTCATCATCCTGCACCTCGCCGGTGTCGGCGGCAAAGAGCTTTTCAATCTCATCTGCCCCGAAGCCGGTCAGCTCCACATCAAAGCCGAGGTCCTTCAGCTCGCCGAATTCCAGCGCCAGCAGTTCCTCGTCCCATCCGGCATTCAGCGCAAGGCGGTTGTCCGCAAGAATATAGGCGCGCTTCTGCGCTTCGGTCAAATGTTCCGCAAACACGCAGGGGATTTCGGTCATGCCCTCGGCTTTCGCCGCCAGCACGCGCCCGTGCCCCGCGATGATGTTGCAGTCCTTATCCACAATGACGGGATTGACAAACCCGAATTCCCGCAGGGAGGCGCGAAGCTGCAGAATCTGTTCCTTGGAGTGCGTCCGTGCGTTGCGGGCGTATGGCACCAGTTTGTCGATATTCACTTTTTCGAACCGGGAAGTCCCGGCAGGAAACCTTTCCGTCGGCTGCATTGGCTAAAACCCCCTGTTCCTGAGCATCTCGAGGAATTCGTTCTTGCCCTCGTATTTGGTTTCGCAGTTCTGCGAAACGATCAGCCAGATTTGGTTGTAGACCGCC
Organism: Caproiciproducens sp. NJN-50; assembly: GCF_004103755.1. Lineage (NCBI taxonomy): Bacteria > Bacillati > Bacillota > Clostridia > Eubacteriales > Acutalibacteraceae > Caproiciproducens > Caproiciproducens sp. NJN-50. The sequence continues at coordinate 3,028,773 of NZ_CP035283.1, forward strand.
ATCATGGCTTTCTGATAATCCAGCGCCATGTTGACGTAAGGCGACCGCTTGCCGGACGCGATGCGCCCCAGCCGGCGGTTCATGTATTCGCATTCCAGATAGGCCCTGCGCAGGAACGCGAAGTCCTCGATCAGGTTCGGCGCGACCAGTTCTCCGCACCCGGAACCATCGACCCACTCTGCGAGCATTTTATAAATCCCGCTTGCCGGCGGCAGGACGTCGCCGCCCTCCTTGGCAGCCATGTCAAGGAAGGACGGCATACGGCGGCTGTTTTTGGTTTTTGATTTCTGCGAGTTTGATTTTTTTTCAAAACCTGTGTTTGATTTTTCACCCGCGGGAAATTTCAGCTTGGTCAGTTCCCGTTTTCCGGGGTTGCCTTCGATGATCTTGTCCGCGAGCGGTTTCTTTGGGCGGCCCGCGCCCGGCCTTGCTCCTCCTCTCGGCACGGGCATCGCCTCCTTTGCCGCGCTTTTTGAAAAAGTTTTTGATTCTGCGAAAATTCATACGAAGGGCCGGGCGCGCTGTCCTGCCCGAAAGCCGCAGAGATTCGGACCGCCCCTCCCGTTGAATTCACAGCCTTTGATTTATTTCATAGAATCAGAAATAATCGCCGCGTTCGGCATGAAGCCTTGAGTGGCACTCCTGACACAGCGCCTGCAGATTGCTCCAGTCGTTGGTGCCGCCGTCGGTCAGCCTGCGCCTGTGGTGAACCAGCTCGGCGGGGGTCAGCCTGCCTTCTGCCTTGCAAACCTCGCACAGCGGATGCGCCGAAAGGTATGCCGCCCGGATCTTCGCCCACGACCTGCCGTAGCGTTTGTTGGACTCCGGGTCGCGGCCGTACCGGTTGTAGCGCTTGGCTTCCAGCTTCGCGTGCTCCTCGCAGTAGCGCCCGGCGGTCAGCTTGGGACAGCCCGGGTAGGCGCAGGGTTTTTTTGCTTTGTACGGCACCGTGATTTCCTCCGTTCCGGCGCATGGAAAAAGCCTCCGCGGGTTTTGCTCCCATGAAGGCTTTCTGATTTTTTCGCCACCCTAACAATATCATAAGAGCCGCGTGGCTTTCTATGGCCTCGGGTGGCGAATCGCATCCACCTCGTTTAACGCCTTGTTGTGAAGGCGGTGCACCCAGCGGATGTCGAGATGCAGCGCCACGGAGATTTCCGCCCATGTGTTGAAGCACAGGTAGCGGAGCTCCAGAATCGTTTGGAGATCGGGCGCTTCCACACACCGGATGATCGTGACGATTTCATGCTTCAGGTCGATCAGGGCGTTCAGGTCGGCGTTGATTTCGTCCTCCAGGTCGATCATTTTGCAGATCACGTCCTCCATGCGGTGAAAATTCCTTGTGCCGCTGTTCGGCGTCTCGCCCAGAGCGGCGGAGGCTTTCTCCGCCAAATTCCGGAGCGACTGGACCTGCTCCAGTTTTGAGTTGATGCGCTGGTCGATTCGATAAGCTTGGGAAAGGTACTCCTTCGCCGTCATTTCCTGCGTGTTCATAATCTGTACCTCCGGTTTCTTGATCCCTCGGATTGGCACAAATTGTCTCAGGGACGAAGCCCTTATTGTCATCAGATTTTCAGATCGGCTTTGACCGCCTCAATCAGGGCGGACTGCGTGCGGCCCTTGGCGGAAAGCGCCCTGCATATGCGGCCGTCGATGGTGCCCTTGGTGACGATGTGCTGCACCACAACGGTGTCCGCCGTCTGCCCCTGCCGCCAGAGCCGGGCGTTGGTCTGCTGGTAAAGCTCCAAGCTCCATGTCAGCCCAAACCAGATGATGGTGGAGCCGCCCGACTGCAGGTTCAGCCCGTGCCCGGCGGACGCGGGGTGCACCAGCGCTACGGGAAGCTCGCCGGCGTTCCATCTGCGGATGCTCTCCGGGGTGTCGAGAGGCGAAAACGGGATGTGAAGCTTTCGCAGGCGCTCGGAGATTCCGGCAAAGTCGTGTTTAAACCAGTAGGCCACCAGCACCGGTTTGCCGTTCGCCGCCTCGATCAAATCCTCCAGCGCGTCCAGCTTGCGGCCGTGGATATGAATCGTGCCGCCGGCGTCGTCATAGACCGCGCCGTTTGCCATCTGCGAGAGCTTGTTTGACAGCGCCGCGGCGTTGGCGGCGGTGATCTCGCCGTCCGGGAGCCGAAGCACCAGATCTTTTTTCAAATCGTTGTACCGCGCCCGTTCTTCCTCGGAAAGCCGCACCTCATATTCGCTGCTGATAAGCTCCGGCATCCGCAGATGGTCGGCGGACTTCATGCTGATGGTGATGTCCGCGATTCTGCGGTAGATCGCTTCCTCCGCGCCGGGCAGCGGCTTGTAGGTGAACACCACCTGCCCGCTGCGCTTGTCAGGAAGGAAATAGTCCGTTCGGTACTGCCCGATGAAGCGGCCGAGGCGCTGTCCCATATCCAACAGCCGGTATTCGGCCCACAGATCCATCAGTCCGTTTGCGGACGGGGTGCCGGTCAGGCCGATGATGCGGCGGACGCGCGGGCGGATCTTCATCAGCGCCCGGAAGCGTTTTGTCCGGTGGCTTTTGAAGGACGACAGCTCGTCGACCACCACGGTGTCGAAGTCAAAGGGGACGCCGCTCTCCTCAATGAGCCACTGGACGTTTTCCCGGTTGATCATGCAGATGTCCGCCCGCCGCAAAAGCGCCGCCCTGCGCTCGGCCTCGGTGCCCACCGCCACGGAGCAGGTCAAAAGCGACAGGTGATCCCATTTCTGAATCTCGGCGGGCCATGTGTCGCGGGCCACGCGGAGAGGCGCGATTACCAGAATACGGTGAGCCTCGAAGCTGTCAAACAGCAGGTTATTCAGGGCGGTCAGCGTGATGCTCGTTTTGCCGAGGCCCATATCCAGCAGGACCGCCGCGACGGGGTGATCCTCGATGTAACGGACGGCATAGGTCTGGTAGCTATGGGGTTCGTATTTCATCCAGAATTCCTCCAATCTGCTCTGGCCGGTCCAGCACGAAAACCCGAAAGCCCAGCCGCCGCAGCGTCCGGTGTCTGGCTTCCTGCAGGGGGCGCGGCGCCCTGCCCGGAGCCTTGACCTCCACAAAGGCCATGCGTCCGCCCGGCAGCAGCACAAGGCGGTCGGGCATTCCGCTCATGCCGGGAGAGACGAATTTTAAGGCCAGACCGCCCGCCTGCTTTGCCATCAGGGTAAGTTTTTGCTCGATTTCCTTTTCTCTCACGGCCGTTTTCCCCTCTCAAGTGACCTCGGCGCATGTCATTTACCAAACTCTTTCTTACGAGATTTTTTATGTGCCTAAGAAAAGTTTTGGAAGAGACCTTCGTCGAGGTCACTTGATTATCTTGTTTACTGCAAAAAGCGCTCGAAATCTCCGTCGTCCGTTTTGAGACGGAGCCCGGCAAAAAAGCGCCGGCCGTCCCGGACAATCCGCTCAAAGCCGGCCTTTTCCAGTGCGAAATAAAAATCCGCGGTGCTGCGGACATATTCGTTTGTGTCGATGCTGTAATTGCGGTACGCCTGATACAAAGCGCCGGAGCTTTCGCGGAAACCGGCGGCAAGCTCGCACCGGTCCTCCAGAAAATGACCGAACCAGTCGTTCTGCGCCCGGTACTCGTCAATGGCTTTTTGCACGCATGCCGGCACGGGGAGCTTGTAATCCAGCGCGATCACCTTTCGGGCACCCTCGATGATCCACGCCAGAATGCTCTCGCCGGCATTGTTGTAGAGATATTCGCCGTAGTTCTTGATGTCGTTTTTTCCTTCTATCTTTGCGCCAAACGGAATCACGATCAGCCTGCGCCAGATTCCGTCGTCGGAGGCGCTGACCTTCGGCAGGTGGTTGGTGTAGAGAACCAGCGTATGGCAGGGCGTGAAGCTGAACGGGTCCTTGTACTTTTTCTCGGCGAACACATCGTCGGTGGAGCAGAGCTGCTTGACGGTGGAGTCGTTGAGCCGGGCGCCCTCCTGCATTTCGGCGGCGATGAGCAGGCGCTTGCCCTTGACCTCGGCCAGCTCCGGCTTGATGTTGCGGCGGCAGCCCACCGTCAGCGTGTCGGCGGAGATGTTGCCGCTGTACAGACCCAGCACGCGGGAAACCGCGTTCCAGAAGGTGGACTTGCCGTTGCGCCCGCAGCCGTAGGCGATGATGAGCGCTTCCACATAGACCTTGCCGACGGCGGCAAGCCCGCAGATCATCTGCACATAGTCGATGAGTTCGCGGTCTTTGCAGAAGATGAGGCCTAAGCTGTCCTGCCAGAGCAGCCCGCCTTTCCTGCCGGGCGAAACGGAGGTGATTTTGGTGATAAAGTCGGACGGCGCGTGCTCCCGCGCGCCGTCGAGACCTTTGCGCAGATCGTAGGTGGCTTCGGGCGTGCAGAGAAGAAAGCAGTCCGCATCCAGATCCCGCGGGGAAATCTCCAGCATCGGACGCGCCTCTTTGAGCGCCGCGGTGATGTTCTTGGAATCGCGGCGGCGGATCGCATAGGACTGGTAGGCTTTCGCCGCGAGATATTCATCGTAGGCCTCGGACTGCGCGTCGTTGAACAGCGCTTCCGCCTTGGCTTTGGAGGTCGTGTCGAGAATGCCCTGCGCCCCGCATCCGGTCAGCTTTTTGGCGGCGGCCAGCAGATCCCGGGTCGCCTCCTCCAGCTGGCGGCGGGTCAGCTCGTGGGCCACTGCCTGCGCGCCCGGCTCGGTTTCCTTCCAGTAGTGCTCCGTGTACCGGATAAAGTGTGTCGCCGGCGAATAGCGCAGCTCACCGGAAAAGTGCTTTGCCAGCACCTCGGCCTGCCCGACGTCGGAAAAATCACCGGGCTTGTATGAGACATCGCTGTTATACACCTCGGGCGGCACATAACAGTCCTGACGCTGAATTTTGGCGTAAAACCGCTGGGCGCTGTGCCAGATGGTCGAAAGCTCGGCGTCCGGAAGCGGCGGCGCGCATTTTGCGGCTTCCTCCAGAAAGCATTGATACGCCTCATCGCCGTCGCCGTATTTTTTGATAACCCTGCCGGCAAATCGGGACAGGGTGGCGTTGCGGCTGCCCTCCGGAATAACCGGGCTGACTCCGCTGCCGCCGGGAAGATCCGCGTCAAAGTCGTCGTCCTCCAGAAATTCGGTCAGATTCATCCTGCCGGGGAAGAGTTCCACCTCGGCGCGGGATGTGCCGAAAAAGAAGCGCGCCGCGTCCAGCGCCCTGGTGTCGAAATACGGAAAGACGGCGCTTACCAGCTTCTTCATGTCGCTGTAAGCGGCCGCGTCGGTGATGCGCGTAATCGGGAAAAGGATATGAAACTTCGGCCGGGCGGGCTTCCCGTTTTTCTCGCGCATGTGGCAGCGGCTGTAATGGACCGCGAAGCCGACATCCGGAAACGCGGCGGCGACATCGGCCGGGCGAACCCAATCGGCCGGGTTTTCGGAGTGGTCGTTGTCGCAGTCCACGGGCAGGCAGTCCGCGCCGAGAAAATTGTCTCCGCTTCGGTAGCTGTTTTTGTACTCGGCGCAGACGTAGTCGCGGCAGACCGCCGCCCGCAGGCTTTCCTCGTCCGTGACTTCGGTTTTGTGGGGATAGGAGCAGTTGCCGGGGTTGCCGACAATGTCGGCGCTGTACAGTGTAAACATCAGTCGTGCACCTCCTTCGCACCGTCCTCCAATACCTTGGTGATGAACTTCAGCGCCGTGATGATGGTTTCCAGCTCACAGTCGCCGCCGAGCGTGACTTCAAAGCCTCCGTTTCCGCAGCGGCCCAGCGGGCGCACCCGAATATCCGTGCCGCCCTCGTCCGAAATGCGGAAATAGGTGCGGCTTCCGTGCCCGGCGTCGCCGCCCTGATAGCCGTTGGTGCCGGCCTCAGCCTCGAGAACGTTGGCGCTGACAATTTCGCGCGTATAAGTAAGAATCTCTGTGCCGCCGATGCGGCGCGTGCCTTCAGTGACTGCAAACATCCTGTACCTCCTCCAAATCTTCCGTGAAGCAGCGCAGGCGGTAATTCTTCCACCTGGCGCGTTTGATTTCCGCTTGCATGCCGGCTGTGATATTGCCGCCGAACACCCACACCTCGGAGCATTTGCTCATTAGGGCGTTTCCGAAGAACAGCCCAAGCTCCCGCTCCCGCGGGTCGGCATCGTTCAAAAACTGCGGAAACAGCAGGTGCGGCGCGATCGGAATAAACCCCTTGTCCACGGCGAAGCGGCAGTAATTTCGCGCGGCCCGGACGTTTCTTTCGACATCTCCCGCATAGGGGGAGCAGATATAGACGATGGGCCGAAATGCCCGGAGCGCGCGCTCCTCCTGTTCAATCAGCGACAGGGCTTCGCAGGCGGTGGGGTCCGGGTAGCCTTCGCTGTTGCGTTTGCCGATGCTCATGGCAGACCTCCTTTCCAAGCGGATACACGCCGCCCGCTTCTATTACCCACTGGAGGCGGCGGCCCGCTTTTGACGAACCCTCTCAGTCTTTTTTATAAAAATCCGTCTCGTACCCGTCGGCGCGGAGCAGCAGACCCTTTGCCCATGGCGGCGTTCTGCCCATCTGTTCGCAGACGGCCTGCAGAGACATGCCCGGTTCGGCTTCGATGACCACTTCATCGTGAATGTGCATGACGATGGCGCAGCGGCGCAGTGTTCGCATGGCATAGCAGAGAATATCGCGCGCGGTGGCCTGCACAATGTTTTCCACAAATTTAGGGCCGTAGGAATCGAGGCGCTCCCATTTCTTCGTGCCACCGACGCCTTCATAGGTGACGCACTGCCCGCCGAACCGGTTTTGACCGATGCGCGGCTTTACATAGGCAAGCCGCCGGCCGGAAGGCAGCGTGACAAAAAGCATTCCGCTCCGGCAGGAGAACACAATGCCGTGGGTGCTGTTGGCATGTTTATTGCGGACGGCCTCAATCGCCGCACGATCCACATCCCACCAGAGCTTTACGATATTCGGATTGGACTGCCGCCACGCGTCGACCAGCAAAGGAAGCTCGTCTTCGGCAAGGCCCATGTCGAGAGCGCCCATGGCTTTGAGCGCGCCGACCGAGCCGCCGTACCCGAGCGCCAGCTCCGCAATTTTCCCTTTTTGCCGCAGATGCCCGTTGACGCCGTGTTTTTCGACCGGCACCTTAAACATCTGAGAGGCGGAGGCGCAGTAGATGTCGCCGCCCTTTGCAAAAACCGCCTGCCGCCACTGCTCGCCGGCAAGCCACGCGATCACGCGGGCTTCGATGGCGCTGAAGTCCGCGACGATGAATTTTGCGCCCGCCCGCGGCACGAATGCCGTGCGGATCAGCTGGGAGAGCGTATCCGGGACATCTTCGTAGAGCATTTCGACACCGTCATAATCTCCGCGGCGCACCAGCGCGCGGGCCTGCTCCAGGTCGGGAAGATGGTTCTGCGGCAGGTTTTGCATTTGAATGATCCGGCCGGCCCAGCGCCCGGTTCGGCTGGCGCCGTAAAACTGGAACATGCCGCGGGCGCGTCCGTCGGCGCAGACGGCGGTCTCCATCGCCTGATATTTCCGCACCGAGGATTTGGCAAGCTGCTGTCGGAGGGAGAGCGCGTCGCCGAGGGGTTCCGGTGCGGTTTTCATCAGTTCTGCGACGGCCTTTTTGCCGAGGGTGTCCGTTTCCAGCCCGTTTTCCGCAAGCCACCGCTTCATCTGCTGAACCGAATTCGGATTGTCCAGCTCCGTCAGCTTCTTCATGGCTGCGGTAAGCTGCCGGCGGGAGCGTGCGTCCATCGCGATGGCCTGCCTGACCAGCGTCAGATCCAGCGCGGCGCCCTGGTCGTTGATTTCCTGATCCAGCTGATACTCCTCCCAGACGCTTTCGGGCACCGGGAACTTGGAAAGCCGCTCCTGAACGGACATCTCCGTTTCCACATCGCGGGCATTGTACCGCTTGAAGGCGGCCCACTTGTCCGGTGCATGCGCGGGACGGTTGCGGGTGCGGCCGGCATTGGTTTTTGTCGGTGCGCAGGGCCGGCAGAAATATTTGATGAGTTCCCTGCCCTCGGTGAGCTTCTGCTTTTCCAGCCCCAGCACCGCGCCTACACCCTCCAGCGACAGCGGCAGGCCCATGGCCGCCGCCCAAACCATGGAACAGCGCCACTGGGCGGGGTCGAGATAGGCACCGACGGGCAGCCCGAGGAACCGGGAGAGGCAGACGCGCTCGAAATTTGCGTTGAATGCCCATTTGACAACGGCCTCGTCGGTAAGAGCCGCGGCAGTTTCAGGCGGGAGTTTCTCCCCGCAGGCGAGGTCGACAACCCGAACCGGGCCGCCGTCCGCACTGCAGCCGAACAGGAGAATCTCAAAATCGGGGGATTCCGCGTATTTGTAAACGCCGCATTTGGAAAGCGGCGCGCTGCTGTAGGTTTCAATATCAATCGAAAGAGTTTTCATGGAATTGTCCTTTCATGGAGAAAGGGCGGCAGAGAACGAGTCCCCGCCGCCCTGTGCTTACTCCGTTTTTGTGGAAGTTCCCTCGGCTTTCTTGCGTTTGCGGCGCTTTTCCTTGAATTCTCTCACGGCGCAGATGATAATCCCCACAAGATTTCCGATTAAGTAGCCGACGGTGGCGCCGAAGCACACGGAAAGCATCATGCTTTGAATATCAGACATGTCCGCCTCCTCCTTAATTCAGAAAATCTTCATCGTCATCGGACGCGAAGTCGTTTTCGGCGCTGGTCTTGCCGCCGAGAGGTTCGCCGTTACGTATTTTCTGCAGATTGTTCAAACCACAGGCTATACCCTTATTACCATTTGCAGAGAAAGCATACAGGCTGATGCTGGCGCGGCCGTACACACCGGAGTACACCTCGGAGCGGGTGAGCACTGGATTCAGGTCGGCGTCCACAATGCCGGGAGCCGTCGTGGAGTTGGCGTTGATAAAGTAGGCGTTGGCATAGGCGGGGTCGTCGGGGCGTTCCGCGTCGCCGTCGCGAAGCGGGTTCTTGATGGAGGCCAGCGGCGGTACGGTCTTGCCGTTTCCTCTGAGCTTGGACTCGCCCTCGCGGTAGGCCGCTTCGATGGCCGCCTTAAGCTTGGCGACGGTTCTGGTGTCGGACTTGGGGATGATCAGGCTGACGCTGTATTTCGGCGTGCCGCCGTTAATGGACTTGGGCTCCCAGACGTTGGCGTAGCTCCAGCGGGTATCGGGGCCGGTGATCACTTTCATGGGATTGCTGACTTTGTTAGACATAGGATTGTCCTCCTTCATTTTCGTTAAAATCGGCTTCCGCCGTTGACATGGCCGGGCGTTTGTCGCTCTCCGGCACGAGCGTGGGTTTGCCCTGGGGCTTTTCGATGTAAGGGCTCAAAAGTTCGCCAAAGCGGGATTTCCCGAGCAGCTTCTGCATGGCGGTGACGCCGAGCACCCTGCGCTCATAGGGGTCGAAGCCCGCGCGCTCGACCACATCGGCGACCACTGCATCGTTGATATACCTCCGATTGGAGCGGCCTTCGACCAGTTTCCAGCCGGCCCACTTCCTGCCGCTGACGGCCTGCCGCAGGGCGTATTCCCTGATGTCCGACGCCCACGAAACGAGCTCGTCCGCTTTGGAAAGAATGTCCTCGATGTCCTCGTCCGTGAGGAGAGGCGGCAGCTTGAACTCGTACTGCGCCAGCGCAAGATTGGCCTCGGCCCGGGCGCGGCAGTTGGCCTTTGCCTTACAAAAGCCGCACCATTCTCCGCAGAGATAATTGCCGTCGCCGGCAAAGGCAAGCTCGGCGGTGGGCTTCAGGACTTCGTCGGCCCATCGGTACAGGGCGTCTTTGGAGATTTCCCAGGTGCTGACGTTGTCCCGGCGCGGCTGGTAAATGGTCATGCCGACCGTTTCGATGTCGTAGATGCCGTCGAAAAGCTCCAGCGCGCCGAGCGCGTAGCACTGCATCTGCGGATTTTCCTCAGCGCTGACCAGAACGCCGAGGCCGTGCTTGTAGTCGATGACCCGCAGGGTGCCGTCCGCGATAATGATGCAGTCGGCCGTTCCGAAGCCGCCTTCCACCCAGCGGGAGAAATCGACGCGCTGTTCAATGAGCACCACCGGATCGGCGCAGATCTGTTTGGCGGCTTCCGCCTGTTCGAGCACATAAGCGGCGTAGCCGGCGGCGCAGTCGTTCATTTCCTCGTTGTACCAGGTCAGGTTGTCGGTTGGGTCCTCGGCGGGAAGCCCCAGCGCCCTGCGGAGCTTGTATTCGCACAGCGCGTGGGCGTCGGTGCCTTCGGCGGCGTAGTCGCTGCCTTTATCCGCATAACTTTCGCAAAGCCGCGCGGACGGCGGGCAGTGGAGCCAGCGGTCGGCGCTGGATGCGGAGAGAATCGCGTGTCCTTTAGGTGGCATCTCGTCGTCGCAAGCTTCATTTCGCTCGCTTCCGTGAAAACACGAAAGCTCGTTCATTCCGCTGCTCCTCCTCTCCCCAAAGAATCTGCGGATTCTTCGGGGGCCCCGATACCCTCCGCATCCGCAAGCAGTTCCCCGTACCGGCCGGGGTCTACCTTGGAAAGCCTGTCGGCGCCGTACTTCTGAAGCAGTGAGCGAATCTCGGCGGTGTGGCCCGCACGGGATTTGTCCGCGAGCACGGCTCTTACTTCCTCCAGCGTCAGTGCCGGTTCTGTCGCGGGTGTTTCTTCGGCCGGCTCTTTTGCGCCGAACGCCTCGGCCAGCCAGTTCGCCGCGTCGTTAATAGCGGCAGCGGCGTTCCGCAATTCTTCGATGGTGGCAGCCATATCGCCCATTTTGCTCATCTGCTTTTCCTCCTTCCGCGGATTGACTCTGATCGGCAAGTATCGTGAGTTTTCTTGCCATGCGTTTGGACACGGCGCTGATTGCGGTCAGGACTTCAATGAGTTCTCTGTCCGCAGCGCGGGCCCGGATGTCGGCTTCGTACACCTTGTTCACCTCCCCGGAAGGAGCGGTTGTCGTTTTTGCTCTTTCCACTACCCACTGGAGATGGGAAGGGCGTTTTGACGAAGCAGGGAAAAACAATTTGAAAAATCTCCGACCGCTTTGGGGGCGGCCGGAGATACAGGGCTAAAACAGGTCGGGGTATTCGCACTGCAGAAGCTCCTTTGCCTTTTTGAGGCGGGAGAGAAACGTAGTGCGCGGGATGCCGATTTTATCGGCAATCTCTGTGTCGGACAGCCCCGCCATGCGCAGGTTGCCGATGCGGCGGGCCTCCGGCATAATTTCAGCGAGACGCTGAAAGAGCATGTCCAGCATGATTTGGTCGGTCACGACGTCTTCGATGCCGGCGGCTGAATCGGCAAGCTTGTCCAGCATGGAGAGCTCATCGCCATCGCTGTTTTGATAGGTACGGTCAATGGAAAGGGTATCGCCCGGGGCGTGGAATTCGCAGTCGAGGCAGTCGCCGTCGCACATCCAGTGCTTGCTTCTTGGGCACATGCACTGATGATGTGCTTGTGCGCGTTTTCTGGTTGCCCAGATATCACGGTAGTAGGCATAGTACTGTGCTTTGGTGACTTCGGCCCACTGCTTTTCATGGGGCAGGTAGATTTTGAAGACGCGGGGTTGACTTTGGTTTGCTTGGTTTTTCATTGTTTGTCCTTTCCGCCTGATGAGCGGTGGGCGGAGGACAAAACAGAGCCTGTGCACTGTCGGCACACAGACCCTTTGCCTGAATAAGGCGCAACAAGGAAAGGGTACCGACATTGCCATTCACCGCCGTAAGCGGTGAACAGGACAATATTTGTATCCTCGGCCCTTATTGCAAATCAGGCTTTGAATTTATTTGACCGGGAGCCTAAGACGGCTCGTCCGTTTTGCCGGAGGGTTGTTCCTCTTGGCATAATTTATTGTACTTGGACAAGCGGCGCCGCACACGGACATGAAATGTCCGTTCAGATACCCTGCAGGTACAAAAAAAGCCCGCGCGAAACAAGATGTTCGCACGGACAGGCACGCCGGTTATTGAAAACAGGCATAAAAATACCCGGACACAAAATGTCCGGGCTGGCTGATAATTTTTATTTTTCTTTTGTCAGCGGAGCAAGATTTACCCCTCGTAGGATGTCATTGCATTCGAATATTGTTTTTGTATAGCAGGCTTCCAGCAAAAAGTGATAGGTCATAAATTTGGGACCACTGCCCAACGAATAGGCCGAGCGGCTGATCAACGCTTGGCTGATGACAGGAGGAAGCTGCAGGGCGATGCAGATTGCCACGATGGTTTCTATAGTGGTTTCATATTCCTCGTTGTTCCGCATTCGGCTTATGGTCTTTGGATCCAGAGAACAAGCTTCGGCAAGCGCTTCGACTGTTTTGCCGCGCCATTTCATAAGAGCTGTCAGCGCACCTGAAAAACTGCCCGGCAGATTTTGCAAAACATCCGAAAGTTCTTTTGCGTAAGCCTGAAGCATTTTTGCGCGGCCGTCTACCGTGTCATTTTCCGGCGAAGTGTTATAATGGGCTTCGAAGACGATATCAGACGTGGAGTCCCGGTACAGGACACACTCGGTAAAATACTGCTTTCCGTAGCTGTTGGAGGATTTCTGGATGGTTAGGTCAAAGACAAGGCAGCACTCGTCGGCATGGTGCCTTGCGTAGTCGGTAAGGCCGGCCGTGCCGTCCTCATCGTATTCTATGTATTTGGGATGGTTGATGCAGAAGTGGGAATCGGCAAAAATATAGCGGCCGCTTTGTATCTTTTCGCGCAGGTCCTGATTGACCGTGCTTTCGACAAGGGCATCACGCTCGCCAATGGAAAAGGTCTGGTTGCGTTTCAAAGCGTCCCGCTTGAAAGCGTGTGGTTTCACATAGTGCCCGTCAATGTAAGTGAAAGCTCCAAGAGCCTCTTCATAACCGAGGTCTGCCATCCTGATTTTGGCGGCCAGACGCGAAACGCAAAAAAACGTCGCCATTTCGTCGATAACCGGCTGAATAATATCGACGAGCTCGTCCGTCCGGAGAATATTCTTATATTTGCGGATCAGCTCAGCCGCTTTGATTTTGGCCTGCCTGTACGGCATCTGGATTCGCGGGGCGAGGGCGTTTGCCTGCCACTCCATCCAGTCGGTGGCCGTCCTGGTTTTGCCGTCCTTGATTCCGCCGACCACCTGGCATTTTATCTGAGCCGCATTCTCGTTGTAAAGCCGCTCCAGTTCGAAGGCTTTCCGGTGTTTATCCCAATGGACGCACTCGTGCACGATGGTATTGTTGACCGAGCCGACATTCCGCAGGAAGAAGGACTCGGGATCGACGAAGATCGTACCTTTGTTCACATGAGTCCTTTTAAACGACGAGTCGGATTTATCGTAATACTCGGCGTCGCAGTCCGCAAAAAAGATCTGACCGAAGGTGGAGCAGTCCGCGGAAGCGCTTTTCATCTGGATGGAAAGGCCCATGCGCTGCGCCAATATGCCGGGATCCACAAACATAGGCCGGGACAGGGCTTCTTTATAATTCCTCTCGAGGAAGTCCCGGGCGACATCTTCAAGCTGGTCGCTTCTGATAAGGGGAACCAGAGAATCGGACATCGGATTGCAGTATTTTCTGCGGCTGTCGTATGGCTCGATGGAAGAGATGGAAAAATCATCGAGGCTGTTCGCCAGATCGCCGGAGCAGGAAATTTTGAACCACTGCGTTTTGTCGTCGTATCGGTCGGTGTGCCTGTCCGTTTCGGATATTTCAAACTCTGCTTCCAGAATAACATCGAAGGCAATCTTCATGCCGGGCAGATTTTCCACATAAACGCATTTGACGTTGATATCCGACAACTCCGCACGGTCGATCGTATGCACCAGTCTGGAGGAGACATCGAGGTTCTGACAGTTCTGTTCCAACCAATTAGACACAGAGCCGTACAGCTCGTTATAGAAACGGTCCGCAACGTACTCTTTAAACGAACGATCCTGTGCCATGCCCGATCCCTCCGTATTCTCTTATGATTGATGCATATGATGTTCCCTTCTGAAATGACTTTGCACGCTCGGAAGATATATCCAACGAAATTATATCATAGACCGTGTGACAAGTTCAAGATTTCTCGTCAAAAAATCATGTGTACGTGAAGAAAAAGGTTGAATTTAGGCATATAATCATGGTATACTGTTATGCGAAACGACTTTATGCTTTCAGGGGTGATGAGAGTGGCCATTAGCTATAAGAAACTATGGAAACTTCTAATTGACAAAGATATGAAGAAAAAGGACCTGCAGAAAGCTGCTGGAATCAGTTCCGCGTCGGTTACGAAGCTTGGCAAAAATGAGAATGTGAATACGGAGATATTACAGAAAATTTGCTTGGCGCTGGAATGCGATATTAGCGATATTATGGAGATGGTTCCGGATGAACTGGAAACGCATCATTAAAGAAGCACCATATTATGTTACAAATTTTATACTATAAGTTGAAAAGAGGATCGGTACATGGCTGGAAATAATACTGCCGACATTGGCTTTGAAAAACAAATATGGGATGCAGCTTGTATTTTACGTGGCAACATTGATGCTTCGGAATACAAACATGTTGTGCTTGGCCTCATCTTCCTGAAATATATATCAGATCGATTTGAGGCAAAGCATAAGGCCCTTGTCGATGAGGGCGAAGGTTTCGAAGAAGACATGGATGAATATGAAGCCGAGAATATTTTCTTCGTTCCACAGGACGCTCGATGGCGCGTTATTGCCGCTGCCGCGCATACGCCGGAAATTGGGACAGTCATCGATAACGCAATGCGCGAAATAGAGAAATATAACAAACGGCTGAAGGATATTTTACCAAAAAATTTTGCTCGACCGGAACTTGATAAACGCCGTCTCGGCGATATTGTTGACCTGTTTACAAACATTAAAATGGTCGATGAAAACAAGGAGAAGGATATTTTAGGCAGGACGTATGAGTACTGCCTTCAGAAATTTGCAGAACAGGAAGGTAAACTTGCTGGAGAGTTCTATACTCCCGCATGTGTTGTCCGCACTTTGGTAGAAGTTCTGCAACCCTTCAATGGCCGCGTATATGATCCCTGCTGTGGTTCTGGTGGAATGTTTGTACAGTCGGCAAAATTTGTTGAGAATCATTCCGGCAACATCAATAACATCTCCGTATATGGGCAGGACTCGAATCCAACTACATGGAAAATGGCACAAATGAACCTTGCTATTCGAGGCATTGATGCAGATCTCGGCGATATTCCAGCAGATACGTTTTTTAATGATCGGCATCCAACTTTAAAGGCAGACTTTGTAATGGCCAACCCTCCCTTTAACCTGTCCGACTGGGGTGGTGATAAGCTAAAAACCGATCAGCGATGGAAGTATGGAACGCCGCCAGCTGGAAACGCAAACTTTGCTTGGATGCAGCACATGATCTGGCATCTTGCGCCTCACGGCCGTATGGGTATGGTTCTGGCAAACGGATCGCTTTCATCCAACAGCAGCGGCGAAGGTGACATTCGTAAACACATCATCGAGGCCGACCTTGTCGACTGCATTGTGGCCATGCCGGGACAACTCTTTTATACGACACAGATTCCTGTGTGCCTTTGGTTCTTAAATAAGCAAAAATCACAACCGGGTAAAACGCTGTTTATTGACGCTCGAAAGATGGGAACGCTGGTTACACGCAAATTGCGGGAACTCACGAATGACGATATTGCTAAAATCGCCGATACATACAAGACATATACCGAAGGAACCCTTGCGGACATCAAAGGTTTTTGTGCTATCGCCACGACAGAAGATATTAAGAAACAAGGATACATTCTCACCCCTGGCCGCTACGTGGGCATAGAAGAACAGAAGGAAGACGATGAACCTTTCGAGGAGAAGATGACGCGGCTGACAGGCGAACTGAGCGAAATGTTCGAGCGTTCCCACGAACTGGAAGACGAAATCCGCAAAAGGTTGGGGGCGATAGGGTATGAAATTTGATTATCGTCCTTTATCAGACTTCACCGAAGTGAAAGGTGGCAAACGGCTTCCTAAAGGTAGCAATTTGATTACGACTCCGAATTCACATCCCTATATAAGAGTTAGGAATTTGGGGACTGATAAGGTTTTGGAATTGACGCCCGATTATGAATACGTTGACGATGAAACGCAAGCTACGATTTCTCGATACATCGTTAACGCCGATGATGTAATTATCTCAATCGTTGGAACTATCGGTTTGGTTGCTAAGGTCGGTAAGACTCTCGACAGAGCGAATCTCACAGAGAACTGTGCAAAAATGGTTAATATCCACGGCATAGACAGGGACTTTTTATATTATTACCTCTTGTCGGAAGATGGGCAAAACGCCATCAAAGCTGCAACTGTAGGGGCGGTACAGGCAAAGCTACCACTTAAGAACATACAGGCTTTGCCGATACCTAATATCTCGCTTGATGAACAAGCGGCCATTGCCGACACGCTCTCTGCTCTTGACAATAAGATTGCAGTAAACAAAAAGATAAATCATCATTTAGAGCAGATAGCGCAGGCTATTTTCAAGTCATGGTTCGTGGACTTCGAGCCATTCGGCGGCATGATGCCTGACGACTGGCGGGAAGTTCCGCTTGGCAAAGTCGTGGAGATAAGTACGAAAACACTCAACCCTCAATCTTGCCCTGATACCATTTTGGAACATTACAGCATCCCTGCTTTCGATGAAACTCGTTTGCCTGTGTTTGAAGCGGCTTCTGGAATCAAGAGTAACAAGTATATCGTAGACAAAGACTGTTTCTTAATTTCCAAACTTAACCCGACCACCAAGCGCATTTGGAGGCCGTATTGCATCAGCAGTCACGCTGTATGCTCGACCGAGTTTATTGTCTATCAGGCAAAGAACCCCGCCTATAAAGACTTTTACTACTCTGTCATTGATAGTCCAGCTTTCACGGATTTTCTGCTGTCGCATGTTACGGGTTCCACGGGCAGTCGGCAACGAGCAGTACCAAGCGAAACGCTTTCGTTTACTATCAGTGTCCCACCGGATTGCATCATCGCGGACTTCTGTGACAAGGTAGCATCTATTTATGCATATTTTGAACAGAACTACCTTGAAATCCGTCGATTACGGCAGATCCGCGACGCCCTTTTACCCCGCCTGATGTCCGGCGAGCTATCCGTTGCCGATTTAAGCCGCTAAATGATGATTTATAATATACAATATTGCGCATAAAAGGAGTTGATACCCGTGCCATTTACCGAGGCCAGTTTTGAAAATGCAGTCATTGAGATTTTTCAGGATCAGTTGGGGTACACACATTATTACGGCCCGGATGTGGCGCGTGACTATACCGATCCAATTTTTGAAGACTACTTGGAGCCATCGTTGAAGCGGATTAACCCTTATATTCCATCTGAAGCAATCGCGGAAGCAATTTTTCATCTCAAAAATTTTGAGGCCGGTTCGCTCGTACAGAAAAACGAAGTGTTTATGGATTATCTGCAGAATGGCATAACCGTAAACTATTTTTCGGGTGGCAAACAGCACTCCGGCATCGTTTATCTGGTTGACTATCAAGATGTCGGTAATAATGCCTTCTGTGTGGTCAATCAATGGACCTATGTCGAAAATGAAGAAAAACGTCCCGATGTTGTTATTTTCGTTAACGGTCTCCCATTGGTTGTGATAGAACTGAAATCGCCTTCACGCGAAGAAACCGGCGTGTCGGAAGCTTATGCTCAACTCCGCAATTATATGCTCGCCATCCCTTCTATGTTCATATACAACGCTTTCTGCGTGATGAGTGATCAAGCTATGTCTAAAGCCGGAACGATCACAGCAGCCGAAGATCGCTATATGGAATGGAAAACGACAGACGGCAACTACGAAAACACACAGTATGCCGCCTTCGATATCTTATTTGAGGGAATGTTCAAGAAGGACCGTTTTCTCGATATCATAAAGAATTTCATCTGTTTTTCCAAAGAAGATGGTTCCGATGCCAAAATTCTTGCGGCCTATCACCAGTACTTCGCTGTAAAGAAAGCCGTTGCCTCTACCGTGAAAGCCTCTGGAATGAACGGCGACGGTCGAGGCGGCGTTTTCTGGCATACGCAGGGCAGTGGAAAATCGCTTTCGATGGTCTTTTACGCAAAACTGCTGCAAGAGACGCTGAACAGTCCAACGCTTGTCGTTATTACGGACCGTAACGATTTGGACGATCAGCTTTTCGGTCAGTTCGCCAGATGCAAGGATTTCCTTCGTCAAACGCCGGTGCAGGCAGACAAAAGGAAACTGTCAGATGACGATAAAAAAGTGAATGAATCCAATACAAAAAATAAAAGGGTCATTATCGGGTTAAAGGATTGGCTTCTTGGCCGTGAAGCAAATGGAATCATTTTCACGACCATGCAGAAGTTCGAGGAAGAGGACGAGCCGCTCTCAACGCGGCACAACATCATTGTGATGGCTGATGAGGCCCACAGAAGTCAGTATGGTTTTGAAGAAAAAGTAAATCCAAAGACCGGTAAAATCTCTATAGGAACTGCACGGATTATTCGCGATGCTCTTCCGAATGCCACATATATTGGCTTCACCGGTACGCCAATCTCCCTCAAAGATCGTAGCACTACGGAAGTTTTCGGTAATTACATAGATATCTATGATATGACGCAGTCTGTCGAAGATGGTGCCACGAGACCTGTTTATTATGAAAGCCGAGTCATTAATCTAAAACTTGATGAAGCCACCTTGCGCATGATTGATAAGGAATACGACGCACTGGCGGCCCATGCCGATGAATATGCCATCGAAAAGAGCAAGCATGAGCTCAGTCGTATGGAAAGCATTCTCGGCGCTCCTCAAACCATTGATGCGCTCTGCACAGATATTATTGCTCACTACGAAGACAGCAGACAGTATGTGCTGACGGGAAAGGCCATGATCGTTGCCTACTCCCGAGAAATTGCCATGAAAATTTACCGGAAGATACTCGAAATGCGTCCAACATGGCAAGAAAAAGTCGGTGTCGTCATGACTTCCGGAAATAAAGACCCGGAGGACTGGAAAGAAATCATTGGCAACAAACAGCATAAGGAAGAGTTGGCCCGAAAATTCAAAGACAATGACAGTCCGATGAAAATTGCTATCGTTGTTGATATGTGGCTCACAGGCTTTGATGTTCCATCCTTGGCGACCATGTATATATATAAGCCAATGGCTGGACACAATCTTATGCAAGCCATCGCACGAGTAAACAGGGTTTTCCGCGATAAGGAAGGCGGCCTGATCGTTGATTACGTCGGCATTGCCTCCGCTCTAAAACAGGCGATGAATGACTACACCGTCCGTGATAAGAAGAACTACGGCGATATGGATATTGCCAAGACGGCGCTGGTAAAGTTTGAAGAGAAGCTCATCGTCTGCCGCGAGCTTTTATATGGATTTGACTATACAGGATTCATGACCACAAGCAGCGATCTGACCAGAGCCAAACTGATTAGCCGCGGTGCGGATTTCCTCACTGGTCCTGCAAAAGAAGAAAAACGGAATAATTTTATACGCGAAGGTTTAATGTTACATCAGGCTTTTTCGTTGTGCAAGAGTATGGTCGATGAAAAGAGCCGGCTTGAAACAGCATATCTTGAGGCCGTGCGTACTATGCTTACACGTGTTGGAGGAAAGGGCAGACTCTCATTCAAGGATATCAACGAGCGAATCAATGAACTTCTCAAACAAAGTGTTAAGAGTGAGGGGGTTATTAACCTATTCTCTGATGTCAATGAGGAATTCAATCTATTTGATCCGAAATATCTTGAAGAAATAGCACGGATGAAAGAAAAGAACCTTGCCGTCGAATTGCTAAAGAAATTAATTGCCGAGCAGGTATCTGTTTATCGACGTACGAACCTTGTAAAATCTGAAAAATTTTCTGATATGCTAAGCCGAATCATGAAAGCGTACCTGAACGGTATGCTTACGAATGAAGAAGTTATTAACGAGCTTATAAAGATGGCTGCCGATATGACAAAGGCTCACGATGAAGGTGAAAAACTTGGTCTTTCCGAAGAAGAGCTTGCTTTTTATGATGCCTTAACAAAACCTGCAGCTGTTAAAGATTTCTATCAAAACGCAGAACTTATTGCAATCACAAAGGAACTAACCGATTCCTTGCGAAAGAATCGAACGATAGATTGGCAGAAGAAAGAGTCTGCCCGTGCCGGGATGCGCAGGATGGTGAAACGTCTGTTAAAGAAACACCACTATCCTCCGGAAGGTCTGGAAGATGCCATAACGACGGTTATCGGCCAGTGTGAAATGTGGACGGATAATGCGGGTACAATTTAAGGGGGGACTCGGTATGGATGCTATCAAAGGCAATATGTTCGCAATATTAAACGGATACAAGCAGTTCATCATACCTGTATATCAGAGAATTTATAGTTGGGAGCGGGAACAATGCCAGCGCCTGTGGCAAGATATTGTTGCAATGCAAAAAGAAAACAAGGTGGGCCATTTTGTGGGTTCCATTGTCAATATTGCAGAACAAGCCATGCCCACCGGTGTCCAGAAATTCATGATCATTGACGGGCAGCAGCGCATGACTACACTGACATTGCTTCTTATTGCTCTTCGGGACTATGCGGACGAACACCAGGAAGATCAGACCATCAATGCTCCAATGATAACCAGCATGTGCCTGAAGAATGACTTCCAGTCGGGTTATGATCGGTACAAGATGCTTTTGACCGAAGCCGACCGCGATGCGCTCATAAATTTAATTGAGAAGAAGCCGACCCCAAATGAGAAGCCGTCCCGCATCATCGAAAATTACAATTTCTTCGTTGAAAAAGTCGCATCCGAAGAATTGAAACCTGCTGCTATATATGAATCAATCGGTAAATTGCAGATCGTGAACATCACACTTGACAGACAGGTTGATGATCCACAGGCAATATTTGAAAGTTTAAATTCAACAGGAATGGATTTGTCCGAGTCTGACCTGATTAGAAACTATATTCTTATGGGACTGGACAATGATGAACAAATTTATGTATATGAAAACATCTGGAGACCTACGGAGCTGCTCTTTGATTATGAAAGACAATCGGCTCTTATGGATCGCTTCTTCCGTGATTACCTGACGATGAAGCTCGGCCGCATACCAAAAGTCAATCATGTATATGAGGAATTCAAGCAGTATCACTTGAATTGTGAATTTGGTTCCGTGCGAGATCTCTGTCAAGATATATATACATTTGCCAAATATTATACGGATATGTGTTTCTGCAGGAGCAGTGAACCGGCCCTCAAAGCCTGCTACTCCGAGATTCAGGCCTTACGGAGTGAAGTCGTTTATCCTTTCTTGCTGCGAGTCCATCATGACCAGGAAAAAGGGCTTATTACGCTTGATGAGCTCATAGAGATTATCAGAATGTGTATCAATTATGTCCTAAGGCGTGCAGTTTGTAATATTCCGACTAATTCCATGAACAAGACATTTGCTACCCTTAAAAACTTTATAAAAACAGGTGACTATTTGAATTCTATTAAGGCTGCATTTGTACTTATGGAATCGTATAAAGAATTCCCGACCGATGAGAAGTTTGTCGCCACTCTGACTACACGCGATGTCTATAATATGCGCATTAGAAATTATATTCTGGGAAAACTGGAAAACTTTCAGAATAAAGCACCTATTACTATTGAAAATTATACCATCGAGCACATCATGCCACAGAATCTGAATCTCTCCCCCGAATGGATTTCTGATTTAGGGCATGATTGGCGTGAGGTACAAAAAACGTACCTACACACGCTGGGCAACCTCACATTGACAGCATACAATTCGGAAATGAGCGATTCCTCTTTCACTGATAAGCTCAATATGGAAGGCGGATTTAAGCAGAGCGCATTAAGGATCAACAGCTATGTGGTTTTGCAGGACACATGGAATGCTAAAAAGATTCAGGAACGTGCTAAAGAGCTCGGAACAAAAGCTTTGCAAATTTGGTCTTATCCATCGATCACAGATGAAGGCATCGCCCCTTATAAGAAGAAAACCGAAGTGGCAAAGTCCGAATACACACTTGATAGTTATGAACATCTGAATTCATATACCCGGATGTTGTTTGAAAAGCTGGATCTCCGGATTATTAATCTGTCCCCGGACGTCCATAAGGAATTCAAAAAGTTGTATGTTGCTTATAAACTGGACACAAACTTTGTTGATGTCGTAATTCAGAAAGAGCGGTTACGCCTATCAGTGAATATGCCATTCGGAGATGTTATCGATCCAAAAGGCATATGCAAGGATGTAAGCGAACTTGGACGTTGGGGAAATGGCGATGTCGAGTTGTTCCTTGATTCGCTGAGCCAACTCGATGATGTGATGTCGATTATCGATCAATCATATCATGTTCAGGCCGATTGATTTTTTAACGATTACCAATTTGGGCAAGTCAGGTATTATGCCTCGTATTAGTGTGATAATTGATGGACTTGCTACCCAACATAAATAGAATCGAAAAATACCCTTGAAATATTCCATCGTACGGAAAAACGTACAAAAAAGCCGTTGACCTATTCCCTTGCACGGAAAAATTGCTAAACACAGACCCGACATTAATCTCATGACCTCGTTGCATTTTATACACGGAAAAACATCAATCTCGTTCACTCAACTTCTGACCATGGACTTATTCCCGTGTATACACAAAACGTAAAATACAGCGGCGACTTATTTTCTTGTCCTAAAATTTGGTAAAATACATATAGGACATTAAGCTCATGACCTCGTTGCAGCCTGAGCGGCAGTGAGGCCATCCGCGATTCTATTTCTCCCGACGCGCGCGTGCTGGCGGAGTTTACTTACGGCGAGCCGGCTTATCTGAAAGACCAGAGAAACGCGTTCCGGCGGATGTTCACGACGAAGCTGGCTTGGATGCCCATAAGCATCCTCCTGCTTGTGATCCCCTGTATTTTTCTTTTCTACGCAATTTCCAGTGGACGGATCGTCCTGGTTCTTCTGGCCATCGCGGTTATGATCCTTCTAAACTTTCATTATATCCGGATTTTCTCCCCTCTCATCGACCGGCATATCCGGCGCGACGCGAAGGAACTTCTGCCGTACTTCCCGGACGGCCGTTTCAAGGTCTATCTGGATCAGGCCCGGAAGCAGGTTGTTCTGGCAGGCTCCATCTACTGCATGTCCTTTGCATTCCCGGAAATCAAGGCTGTCCGCAAAATTCCCGGCGGGGCGGCGTGTTATCTGAATCAGAACCTGGTCTTCACCTTTCCTTTCGCGGGAGACGTTTCTGAAATTCAGTCCATTCTCAACAAATAGCAGAAAGGAAGGACACGGCTTGAAAAATGTCAGCCTTCTGATCAAACCCGCTTCCAGCCTGTGCAACCTGTGCTGCCGCTACTGTTTTTACGACGATGTCTCCGGAAACCGTTCGGTCAAAAGCATGGGGCTCATGACCAGCGAAACAGCGGAAAAGCTGATCCGTTCCGCCTGCGAGGCCGTGGAGCCGGGCGGGACAATCTCTTTTGCCTTTCAGGGCGGAGAACCCACTTTGGCCGGTCTCGATTTTTACAGAAACTTTCTTGAAATTGAAAGCAGATACGAGCGGCCGGGCATTCGGGTCAGCCGCGCGATCCAGACCAACGGCGTGGTCCTCGATGAAGAGTGGGCGTCGTTTCTCCGGGAACATCAGTTTCTGGTCGGCCTCTCCGCGGACGGTACGAAGGACCTCAACGATCTTTACCGAAAGGACCGGGAAGGAAAAGGGACCTGGAACCGGATTACAAGCGTTCTGCATCTGCTGCAAAAAAACCGGGTGGAGGTCAATCTGCTCTGTGTCGTGACGGGCCAGTGCGCGCGCAGCCCGCAAAAAGTCTACCATACGCTGAAAAAACTCGGCGTGCAGTACCTGCAGTTTATCCCGTGCCTCGATCCTCTGAAGGGACAGCGCGGCGAAGCGCCTTATTCCCTCTCTCCGGACGCTTACGGAAAATTCTTATGCGGTCTTTTTGACGCCTGGTATCTTGACTGGAAAAGCGGCGAATATGTCAGCATCCGGCTCTTCGACGACTATGTCCATCTGATGATGGGCCTGCCCTCCGGTTCCTGCGCCACCTCTGGCAGCTGCGGAAGCTATTTTGTCGTGGAGAGCGACGGCAGCCTGTATCCCTGCGATTTTTACGTTCTGGACGAATGGCGGCTGGGGACGCTGGAAAACGCGTCTTTGCCCGGCGCCGGCGCTTGTGCGCTCGCCCGGAAGTTTCAGGAGGAGGGATTGAAAAAGCCGGATGCCTGCGCCGGGTGCAAATGGTTTCCCATCTGTCTCGGCGGCTGCAAGCGGGACTGGCAGCCGGTCGGCGGCAAGCTGCAAAACTATTACTGCCCGTCTTTCCAAAGATTCTTCGAGTACACCGCTCCGCGGCTGGCTGAGGTCGCCCGCACGGTAGCGCAGACTCCTCCGAACGGATATTGAACAGAAAAAGGGCCCTCCTTTCGTCTTTTTGAAAGGAGGGTCCTTTTTTTCGCAGGGCTTTCAGCCTACCCGGATCAGCCTGGCCGCCTTGTCGACGGCATGTTCAATATAACCGGCTAAAGTCATATCCTGCGCCCCGGCAATCGAACAGTTGCACTTGTTGACGGGGATCAGAATCTTCTGCGCCGTGCTGTTCCCCACGGCCGCCGCCATCGCCGGGGTAATTTCCCCCAAAAGGGAATCCGCGATCAGGATGCCGAGCGGGCCTAAAATTAAATCCGCCCTGGCGCAGTTGACCAGAACCGGGTTCTCTCCGGTAGCGCCCTCGCTGGCCCCCGCTTTCAGCATGGAGGCGGTCGCAATGCTGTTGGTCCCGATCGCAGTCACCGGCTGGTCCGGCAAAATCTGCCGCAGCCGGGCGATCAGCTGTTTTCCAAGGCTGCCGCCCTGTCCGTCGATCACGATGATTTTCATAGCTTTTTCCATTCCTCCGGCTTGCGTTTCCTTGCCGCGTTTCCCTGGGATAAACCGCAATCAGAGTGTGAATCCGCAGTCGGCGTGCCCGTTGGTCCCGTCGTAGGGTTCATCCTTCATGCAGAGATGGACGGAAGCGATCTTGAACGTCTGAGGAAGCGCCAGAATATTCGGGTGATCGCCGACGTACTTCTTTTTGGCGTCGGCAAGAGCCTCTTCAAAAGTGGCGCGGGTTTTCAGGCCCATTCCCCTCGCAATGCCGGGCTGTTCCGCTCCCACAAGGTAGATGGCGGAGGTGTTCTGTTCGGCAATGTCGCCGCAGCTCATCATCGAGAACCCGTGGAACGGGTGGAATGCGTTGCAGTAGCGGTACTTGCGAATATATTCCTCGTTGGTCGCAAAATACTCGCCGTAACGGTTCATGTCGGCCAGCGTGTTCATATGGTCGTGCTGGAACATTTTGTACAGTTCCGGCAGGTACGGCCAAAGCTCCTCGTGGAAATACCCGTTGCAGATGGAGGAGCAGATCATGACGCAGTGGTCGCTCATGATGCGTTTGAAGCGAAGCACCTGCGCCGACAGCGCCTGCATCAGCATGATCGGATTCGTGCCCATGCCGTCGCCGTAGTGGAACTTCTGAGGCATGCCGAACACCAGCACGTCGTACTTTTTTTCCGCCCAGTTGACATAGGTGCGCTTGTCCGCCGTTTTCCAGGAAACCGGCTGCATTTCCTTCGCGTAGCCGCTGTTGATCTCGATCTGGCGGGATTTGGAATCCAGCACCGCGTCGCAGCAGAAAAATTTCTTGCCCATGCATTTTTCCATGTGCATGCCGATTTCATTGAACTTGGTGCGCATCAGCGAATGGCCGCTGACCGGGCAGAAATCCGCGCGGTGCATGACCTCCGGCACATGGTGGGAGGCGATGCTGCGCCAGTGGGTGATGCCGGTCGCACAGTGCTTGTACCCACCGGAATAGCCGCCGTAGGGATTGCTCTGCGTGTGCCCGATCAAAATGGCGACGTCGGAGTCATAGACGTATTTGTTCATCAGAACGGGATCGCCGCGGTCCGTCGTGCCCAAATTGACCATATGGTCGTAATCCTCGCTGTCGTGATTGACGATCTGGTGGGTATACCAGAACTGATGGAAAATTTCAGGCCCCAGCACGTTGTAGATTTCCTGCTGTGTATTTTTGCGGTGCAGGCCGTTCGAGCAGATCAGAAGGATGTCTTTCTTTTCCACTCCCGCCTTGTACAGCTCATCCAGAATGATCGGGATGCAGACTTTGCGGTGCGCGGTCGGCTGCTCGCCGCCCTTGACGTTGTCAGGGAAAATGATGGTCACCCTGGACCCCTTGTGCGCCAGCTCGGAAAGCGGCTCCATCCCGATCGGGTGAAGAATGGATTCTCTTGTCGCCTCCACCAGCTTGTCCTCCGGAATATAAGGCGGATCCGGCACCGTTACCCCGGGAATAAATACATCCGTGTCGTCCGGCAGATTTGCCGGCATGAGCCCCTGCCCATATTCAAAATCGAGTTTCATACATTTTCTCCTTCCTTATTACCAGCAAGATATTTTTCCACGATTTTTTTCAGATCTTCGGTGAAAAATCCGATTTCACCGGAAAAACGGGTCAGCGCGACAAGCCCGCCGTCAACGCTGTCGATGCCGCCGATCATCTCGGCGTTTTCTTCCTTCAGGCCGCCGCCGTACACGACGGGAATTTCAAATCCAAACCGTTCCCCAACAATCTCCTTAATCATCGACGAGACGTAGGAGATATACTCTTTCCCGGGAGGCGTCTTTCCCGGGCCGATCGCCCAGATCGGCTCGTAGCCGATTGCGATCTTCCGCTCCGGAAGATACTCCGTAACGCCCTTCAGGCCGCGGGCCAGTTGAGCGGACAAAACGGCCTTCACCCTGTTTTGCTGCTGTTCCATGCTGCCTTCGCCGCGTTCCTCGGCGGTTTCCCCCATGCAGAGCAGCACGTTCATTCCCTGCTCCAGCGCGGAAAGGACTTCGCGGTTAATCAATCCGTCCACCGCCGCGGCACACCGTTCGCGGAGCGGCGCGTCCTGATTCCAGTCCGGCTGAAAGGCCCCGATAATTTCCTGCTTGTCGCGCCGCTCCTCGGAGTGCCCGACGATCGACCATCGGCAGCCCATCTGCCAGGCGCTGGCCGCCGGCATATTGCTTGTGAAAGCCCCGAAATTTTTGCCCTTTTTAATATTGTCGCGAAATACGCTCTGGCAGCCGACCGAGAGCCGGCCCCTCTGCTCCGCCGGAAAACCGCCGATTGCTTTTTGCGCCGGCAGAATCAGGGCTTCCGGAACAAAGTAAACGACGTTTACGTCCGGAAACAGCCCGATGCCGAGATTCACGCTGTCCTTCATGACCTCTTCGATCCATTCCCCCGGCTGTTCCGAGGGACAGACGCCGCCCTTTTCCCTGGGCACGTCAAACCGTTTTAAATTGATAAAAATATTTTTCATCCGTTTGCCTCCTTCCAGATGTTCCGCCGATATGCCTGAGCGCCCCGTTCGGGCTCTTCCCGTCAATCTCCGAACCAGGCAAAATCAAGCAGATCGCCGCCGATGAGCGGCCGGCACCATTCGACGAAACGGTCCGTTACGCCAAGACCCTCCTCCGAGATAAACTCCTTCGGCATGGGTTTTTCATGCATCATGACTTCTTCCACCGGAATTTCAATGACGCGCATGGAGTAAGGCGAGCTGCCGGTCCGCTCAAATCCGATCATCACGCCCGTTCTGCCCTCCAGCGCCGCTTTGCAAGCCGTTTCTCCCGCCAGAATCGCTTCGTCCCGGTCGACCGGCGACTGGTTCAGGACCGACGCCCTGCCGAGAATTCCGGGCTTTTCGCTCCTTGCCTTGATTCCAAGCCGCTTGATGACCAGTTCTGCCAGGTAGGCGCCCACATCCCCAAAGTATGTGTCTCTTCCCCTCTGCAGGATCGGCGGGACGATTGGGGAACCGTCCGCTTTTTTCAGGCCTTCGCTGGCGACGATCACGGCACAGCCGTGTTCGTCAAACAGTTTTTTGGTATCCGCGAGGAATCTTTCTTCATTGAAAGCAAACTCCGGCAGATAGATCCGGTCCGGGCCCGTCCGCCCGCTCTGCCCGGCAAGGGCGGAAGCGGCCGTGATCCAGCCCGCGTTCCGTCCCATCGCCTCAATCACGCAGACATGAATCGGCATGGAGCGCACGTCCTGCGCGATTTCCGCGGTGGCCTGTGCCAGAAAGCGCGCGGCGCTGCCGTAGCCGGGGCAATGGTCCGTAATGGCGATGTCGTTGTCCACCGTCTTTGGAATTCCGACCACGCGGATCCCCTCGCCGCGCGCGGCCCGGTAGAGCTTTCCGCAGGTGTCCATGGTCCCGTTGCCGCCGTTGAGCAGCACACAGCGGATGTTATGCTTCTTCAGGATGGAAACCATTTTCAGGTAATCGTCTTCCTGAAGATGAGTGCGCGAGGTTCCGATCGCGCTTGCCGGCGTCTGCTTCAACAGCTCAAGCTCTCGCTGGGGCACCTTGGAAAAATCGATGAAATGTTCCGCCAGTAGGCCCGCCGTACCTCCGACCGCTCCGTAAATCGCTTCAACCTCTCCATGCTTTTTCGCTTCCATCACCGAGCCGTAAAGCGACGCGTTGATGACGGCCGTCGGGCCCCCTCCGTGAAGAATCAGCAAATTCCCATTCATATACTTCTCCCCTTTTCTCAGCACTGACCCTTCCGGTACCGCTCGGCCATTTCCTCCAGCGGCACGCGCTCAACCAGAGGCGCTTTCCCGACCGAGCCAAATTCCACGATCAGCGTGCCGACGACTTCTTTGACGCCGCGCTCAACGCAGTCCATCAAAGCGGCCACATCCTGATCCGGAAGCGTACCGAACATGACGGTATCCATGATTGGCGGGAAGAAAGCGCGCGGGTCGAACTGTTTCTTCTTCTCCTCCATGATCTTCCAGACCGGGCCGACCGAGTTGCTTTCGCGAAGTTCCGGCCTGTTTTGGAACAATTCTCTCATGTTCCGGGTGACCGCCAAACGGATATCGGTATCCACATTGATTTTTCCGATGCCGCACGGAATGGCCGCTTTCAGCTCCTCGATGGGGATGCCGTGCGCGTTCTGAATGTTTCCGCCGAGTTCGTTGATTTCACTGACGATATACTGCGGCACGGTGGAAGAACCGTGGGAGACCAGAACGGCAAACAGGTTTTCGTGCATCAGGCACTCGTTTGCGGCGATTGCGATTTCCCGGCGCAGCTTGACATTTTTGCCCTTGACCGCCCCGTGCATGGTCCCGTAGGAAATGGCCAGACAGTCGGCCCCGGTCTTTTTGATGAATTCAACCACTTTCATCGGGTTGGTATAGGTGGAATTCTGCGAAAAGACGTGGTCCTCCACTCCGGCCAGAACCCCGAGCTCCCCTTCGACGGTCACGCCCCGCTCATGGGCGTATTTCACGACTTCCCTCGTCAGTTCCACATTCTTCTCAAACGGGAGCGACGAGCCGTCGATCATGACGGAGGTATAGCCGTTATCGATCGCGGCCTTGCAGGAATCGAAATCCCTGCCGTGGTCCAGGTGGAGAACGACCGGGATGGGGGAATCCCCGCCGTATTTTTTCACCGCGTCGGCAATCCGCTTTGCTCCGGCCTTTTTGTCTTCGAGCGTCGCGTTCATGAAATCCGTGCGGCCTCCCATGAAGCCGTTGGCAAGGTCCGCCCCCTGCAGAATCGCGGCGGAACGGAACATCTCATGGACTTCGATGGCCGCTTTTGCCTGTGCAACGGCGTTGACATTGAACGCACCCTGAGCAAACCCGTATTTTTTTGTTGCCTCCAGTACAGGCCTTAATGGAACCAGTGCCACGCAAAACATCCTTTCTTCTGTCAAAATTTCACACAAGACGTAACAGAGCTTTTATTTGCTTAGATTCTAACACCAAACAGACCGGTTCAACGCGGAATTTTACTAAAACGTTTGCGTAACTTGTTTCAATATGGTATCATAAAATTCCATGGAAGGAGGCAGTCCGATGACTCTGAAAGAACTGGCACGGCTAGCGGGCGTTTCCGTTTCTACCGTGTCGCGGGTCGTCAATAAGAACGACCCCAACGTCGCCGGCGAAGAAGTCCGCGGCAGGATCTGGGACCTGGTCCGCCAAACCGGCTATGTCCCTAACCGGTCCGCCCAGAGCCTGAAACTGGGAAACCCTCCTTCCCAACCCGGGTCCAGACGCAAGATCGCCTGTATTTTCGCCCGCACGCCGGACGGAAAAACCGATCCGTTTTTCTCCCAGATTTTCCGGTCGATCGAATACGAGTGCATCAAAAACCAATATGAAATGACCGGCGTCTACACGGCGCTGAACCTGAAAAACACGGTCCAGAACCTTTCGGACGCCCGCTATGACGGGATCGTTGTGCTGGGCCGGTATTCCCATTCCCTGATGAACCAGATTAAAAAAGGCTCGAAAAATATTGTCTACACCGGCCTGAACCCCATCAGCGACCCCTATGACCAGATCATCTGCAACGGCTACGAAACGGCAAAAACCGCCGTGCGGTATCTGCATACCCTGGGCCACACCTGCATCGGCTACCTGGGAGAGAAATCGGACGAAGTTCGCTACCGCGGATATTACGACGCGATTCAGGAGCTCCGGCTCCCGCTGCGGCAGGAACACATCGTCGAAGCGGAGCAATCCATGCAGGGGGGCTACCTGGGCGGAAAAAAAATCCTCACCGCCGTTCTGGGCTCCTCCGAATTCGTCGCTACCAGACCGACCGCCATCTTCTGCGCCAACGACAGCACTGCCGTCGGAGTCATGAAAGCATTTCACGAGGAGGGGATTCGGATTCCGAAGGAAATTTCGATCATCAGCATCGACAACACCGAAATCTGCCAGTTTACCTCCCCCATGCTCACCGCCATCCATATTCCGAAGGAGGAACTGGGAAAAATCGCCGTGAAGACTTTGATCGACCGCATCGAGGGCGGGCATTCCCTCCCCATGAAAATCGAGATTCCCTTCACGCTGGTCACGCGCGAAAGCTGCGCCCGGCCCGCTGGCTGAATTCTTTAGAAAAGATAGCCGATATTCAGCTCGTTAATCAGCGTGACAATTTCCTTTGTCCGCCTGCACTGGAATTTTCGCAGCAGGCTTTTGATCTGGGTCTTGACCGTGACCAGCTCGACACAGCGGATTTCCGCGATTTCACTGGCCGATTTTCCCTTGAGCAGCAGTTGGATCAGCTGCCGCTCCGCCGGAGTCAGCTGTGCGATGCTGTTGATAAAAAACAGCAGGCTGCGTTCGGAACGGCGAAGACGGGAGTACTCCTTAATCACCTTCTGCTGGATGTTTACCTCCATGATCGGCTCCCCCCGGTAAGCCGCCCGGATGTGCCGAAGAATTTCCTCGTAATCCTGCCCCTTGACGACATAATCGACGGCTCCGGTCCCCATCGCGGTCAGAATCATCTCTTCCGTGTCGTGCGCGGTCAGGTAGATGATTTTCTGGTCGCGTTTTTTGTCCCGGATGATCTCGGCGGCCTCAATGCCGGAATGCAGGGTCTCCATCTCGATATCCATCAGGATAATGTCGCATTCGGCCTGATCGGAAAGCCGCAGGATTTCCTGTTTTGAGTGCGCCGTTCCGACGACGGTCATATCGCTCTGCTGATTGATAAATTCGCACAAATCGTCGCAAAGCAGCTGAAAATCTTCCGCGATTGCGATTCTGATTTTGTCTGCCATGGCGTTTCTCCCCTTTATCCTTGATGCCGCTGCGCCGCTGGCCTTCAAAGAAGCTTCAGTCCAATGGAATATAGTCCTTTTTCGCGCGGGGCTCATACCTCGGCAGGGTCAGGAAAAAGCTGCTGCCATGACCGGGGACGCTTTCGAACCGGAGCATGCCGAAATGGCTTTTGGCAATCCGCTTTACATAATGCAGCCCCATTCCCCAGTTATAGTTCGTGTTTTTGGTCGTGTAGAACGGGTCGAAGATCTTTTTCTGCTCGCTTTTTGAGATTCCCCCGCCGTTGTCACTCACTTCAAAAAAGGTATAGATTCTTCCGTTGTACGTTTTCAGGCTGATTTCCCCCTGCGGTCCTCTGCCCGCGGCGAGAATCGCCTCCTGCGCGTTCATCAGCAGATTGCAAAGAGCCTCCGAAAGGCTTTCTTCGTCCGCGAGGACGAACATATTCGGAAGAAGATCCAGTTTGACCTCGCTTTCCGGATATTTGCCGTGAAAACGCCGGATCGCGAGACCGGCGATCCGTTCCGCGGAAACCGGACGCAGAATGATGGAATGCGATTTTGTGTTTGCGTTCAGCCGGTTGATGCGAGTCAGCATATTTTCGTTGAGCTGCCCGAGCAAATCGATGTTTTCTCTCAGAGCCGCAAGGTCCGGCGAATCCGAATCCAATATCTTCCGGATTCTTTTGTGCACCACGCCGCAGGAAAGAATCTGGTTTTTAATGCTGTGTACAAAAACCGAAATGCCCGCGTTCGTGATTTCGAACTTCCGCTGCAGTACAACGTCTTCCAGATTCGTCTTATAATTGACCTGCGTGTAGCGGACCAGGTTCCAAAACCCCACAAACGAAGAGAAAATCGTGACCGCCGTCAGCAATACCCAGCCGAAGAGAGGCATTGCCGGATTGGAATAGGAGATCCCGCTGACCCAGAGATATTCCGAGCCGTACAGCTGGTAGACCTGGATCGGGTCCTGAAGGCAGTTGATACCATACAGGAACGCCAGGCTGATATGCAAAATCAGAATATTTCGAAACTGCCTTCGGAAATAGGCGACCGGAACCGCAGAGTATTCATGGACCATCAGAAATATGCCGGCCGCCAGGTAAAGCAGGATCCAGACCAGCGTCAGCGACATCATCCAGGTCTGAAGGGCAAACCGGTTGCACACCACCACATAGAACACCTGCGGATAGTACAGAATCAGCGAGGCGGCGGGCGGCAGGAAAAACAGGTGCATCCATTTTCTGTTGCGGGAAATAAAGGGAATCGTGGAATAGCTGATCGAAATCAGCAGCAGAAAATAAGGGAACAGGTAGCGCCCGACGGCAATCAGGTAACCGAGCTTGTCAAGCGTGATGATGGCGTACTGCATTCTGGTCTGAATCCGGACCGACAAGAACAGAAAAATATACTGGGCGTGGCTGAGCCCCCCAATTTTCGCCGTGTACAGAATGATCCCGGAAAGCATGAGGATCAGGCTTGTACAGAGCCCGAAAAACAGCAGGGAACTGATGTTTTTCCTCATCACGGTCAAGATGACGGAATCCAGAAATAGAATTACCAATATGATGATCAGCATACGAAACTCCTTTTCGCAATGAAGTTCCTGTCGACACTAATATACCCCTTTCCCTGTTTTGGAGTCAAATGCGCGCAGAACGGCGGAAAGGAATCCTTTCAGCCGTTCTGCGCAGTATTTTATCGTTAGGTTTACTTCTGGTTTGCTTCGTATGCTTCGATCATGATGTCGGGGCTGAAATAATTGCTCACATCGACAGCCGCAGCCAAAGACCCGCTGGAAACGAAGTTTTTCTGCTGGACCTCATACATCTTCTTCAGGCTTCCGTCCTTCGCCTGGTTATAGACCTGCTCCGCCTTTGGCCATTCGCTGTCACCGGTCGTTTTTTCAATGGTCGTTTTGTCCTGCTGAATCAGCTCCGCGACCCAGTCGGCCACCTGATTTAAGTGGCTCTCCCTGTAATCCTGCGCTTTCAGAAGGGCGCTCGTGAACCGGACCAGGTTCTCCTGATGGCTTGTGTAATAGTCGTTTGTGCAGATGAAGCTGGACGGGGACGTCGTTTTATCCGCGAACGTCTTGTTGTTGGCAAGGACCATGACCTTGTCTCCCATTTTCTCCTGGATGGTGATCGTGGAAGGCGACCAGGTCGCGCAGGCGTCCACTTTGCCGCTGATCATGGCGGTCGCCGCGGCGGAAGCGTCCATCTGAACCACGTTTACATCCTTTTCCGTCATACCGGCCGACTCCAGAACCAGTTTTAGAATCTGTTCGCTCGACGTACCCAGCGTCGCCGCAACGGTCTTGCCTTTCAGGTCCGCGGCCTTTGTGATGCCCTTCTCCTTGTTGACCATGACCTCGTCGTTGATGGAAGAGTCGTCATAGGCAAAGATTTTTGCCTGGCCCTTGGCACAAAGCACGTGGGCGCCGGTGCCGATCTGGGCCACGTCGATGTTCCCGCTGCCCATGGCGGCGATTTCATCGGGGCCTTTGGAGAACTTCACGGTCTCGATGTCGATTCCCTGTTCCTTGAAATAGCCCATTTGAATTCCGGCAACCACCGCGCTTGCGCTGCTCATGTTCGGCATGTACGCCACTCTCATTTTAATCGTGGGCAGCGCGGAGGAAGCGGAAGAACTGGCCGCCGCGCTGGACGACTGGCTCGTTTGGGATGAACCGTTTCCGCCGCATCCCGTGAATGCCGCCGCGATCATCAATACACTGACCATGGCGCTGAGTAATCTTTTCATAAAATCTCCTCCAAAAATTTATTTTTTGATCTCAAGGTATTCCTTGTAAACTTTCCCCCAGATATAATTCTTCAGCTCTATAAAGCGCGGAGTCATTTTTGTCTCCTGATTGCGCGGATACGGAATGTCGATCGAAACGCTCTCCTTGATCCGTCCCGGACGCGCGCTCATGATGACGACGGTCTGCGCGAGCAAAATCGCCTCCTCCACGTCGTGCGTAATGAAGAAACAGGTTTTCTGTTCCTTCTCCCAGGTTTCCAGCAGATCCTCCTGCAGCTGGGCCCGGGTCTGCGCGTCCAGCGCGCCGAAAGGTTCATCCATCAGCAGGATTTCGGGGTTCATCGCGTATGCCCTCGCGATCGCGACTCTCTGCTTCATTCCGCCCGACAGTTCTTTTGGGTAGCTGTCGGCAAACTCCTGCAGCTCCACCATTTGGAGATATTTATCGACGACCCCGTTCATCTCCGCTTTTGTCATGCCCTTGAGCTTTAACCCAAACTCGATATTTTTGCGGACGGTCAGCCAGGGGAACAGCGCATACTGCTGGAACACAACGCCGCGTTCCGGGCCGGGCGCGCTGATTTCCTTTCCGTCAAGGCAGATCTTTCCGGAAGTCGGCTCCTGCAGCCCGGCGATCATATTCAGCAAAGTGGATTTTCCGCATCCCGAGGGACCGATCACACAGACAAACTCATTTTCTGTGATGTCCATGCTGACACCGTTGAGCGCGACCGTTTCGCCTTTTACTCCGGAAAACACTTTCTTTACATTGTCGATCTTCACTTTCACTGCGTTTCCTGCCATGAGGTTAATTTCCTTTCTAGGAATTTTACAATCCGCTCAAACGCAAGCCCGATCACGCCGATTACGAGAATGCCCATCAGGACCGTCGGCATATCGTAATATTCGCCGGCCGACGTGATCATCATGCCCAGTCCGCTGGAAGCGCCCGTCATTTCCGCCGCGATCAGAGTGGTCAGGGCGGTGGAAAGCCCCAGGCGCATGCCGACCAGCAGGAAGGGGATGGAGGCGGGGATGATGACCTTGAGAAAAATATCCCTGTCGTTCGCCCCAAGCACTCTTGCCGCTTTAATCAGCGTCACGTCAACGTCGCGGATTCCCTGGTAAATGGTAATCACGTTGACCAGGAAAGTCGCGATGAAAATAACCACGACTTTCGCGGATTCTCCCACCCCTACTCCGGCAATGACCAGTGGGATGTAGGCCAAGGGCGGAATATTGCGGATGAACTGAATCCAGGGCTCGACCAGGTTCCGGAACACTTTATACCAGCTCATCAGAAAAGCCACTGGGATCGAGATGAAAAATCCAAGCAGAAAGCCGCACAGGACACGGAAAAGGCTCATGCCGGTATTGACCCAGATAATCCCGCTTTCGGCTTTCGAGAGAAAAGACTCCACGATTTTCGAAGGGGAGGAAAATACAATGGAAGTGGAAGGAAGAACGGACAAGAGCTGCAAAACCACCAGAGCAAGCAGAAAAGAAATCAACAGCCAGATGCGGCCGCTCGTTTTTTCCGATTTAGGAATATTCTTCCGTTTCATATGTCGTGTTTACTCCTGTTCTCAAAAATATACTTTTCGCAGGAAAGCCTGCTTTATCCGCTATTCGATCTGATCGCCCAAGACTCAAATTCTGTCTCATCTGGCCTGACTTGATTTAGAAATTGAATTTTTAAACATGTTTTACCCATCTTTTCGCGGCGCATCGTATCAACTTTGTCTAAATCATACTATTGAAACGAAAACTGCGCCAGTATGATTTTTTATCCTACCTTTCAAAGTCATCCGGTAATCGGCGGATAGATTCCGAAGATCAACTAAAGCCGTACTCCGATTTGCGGATTGCGCTTATGGAAATCCCGCGAACCAGGGGGAATACCCGGCAGGCATGCCGGCAAGAAAAACGGCGCTGAGCCAGATGGCCGACAGGCTGGCGGCGGCGCTCCTCCGGATTCGGACAAAAAGCCGGGGCGGCCGTTCCTTCCGAGCAGCCGCCCCGGCTTTTTGTCCGTTGCCCGCTAAAACAGGCCGCCGTACCTGGGCAGGGGGTAGTCCATCTCATAATTTTTGCAAAGCTGTATAAATTCCCGAAAAAGTTCTGTCATGAGCTTGTCTTTGTGGTGAACAATAAAGAAACAGCGTTTCAGCGAAAGCCCCTTCACCGTAAGCGTATAGATGAGCCCCCTTTCCAGAGGGCCGGTGATCATACGGCTGGGAACCACCGCAATCCCAAGGCCGTGGAGAACAGCATTGACCAGAGCGGTGGTGCTCATGCCCTCCCAGGCGGGGGTGACCGCGATGCCCGCTTTCGCGGCCGCCTGGTCGAACACCTCCCGGGTGCCGCTTCCCCGCTCCCTGAGGAGGAACCGCTGGCGCTGAAATTCATCGATCGTAAGAACCTGCCCCGGCCGGAACGGCGCGCGAGCCGGACAGATGACCGAAAGGGAATCCTCCATGTACGCCTCCGCCGTCAGCGCCTTCTCGTGGACCGGCGTTTCGACCAGAGCGAAATCCAGTCGATTCTCAATCAGATCCCTTTCCAGCAGGTTCGACGGGCCTATGAGGACCCGCACGTCCGCATGCGGATGCGACGCGGAGAAAGCCTCCACGTAGCTGGGCATGAACTGCGAACCGATCGTGATGCTGGCGCCGATCCGCAGGATGCCGGAGGCGTCCCAGCCTTTCAAATCCTTTTCCATGTCGTCAAACAAAGCGGAAATTCTCAGCGCATACTCGCGGAACCGCTTCCCGGCCTCCGTCAGATACAGCCGCTTTGAGATCCGGTCAAACAGCAGGACGCCGTACTCGCTTTCGATCTCATGGACCGCCACCGTGACCGCCGGCTGGGTCATATAGAGCTTCGCGGCCGCTTTCGTAATATTGTTGCCGCATTCGCAGACGGCCAGAAAGATGCGGATATGCCGTATCGTCAAGACATCCCCTCCCAATCATAAACAATACGTAATGATATCAATAAAATTATATTATTTCCATTATGATTTATCAAGTGCTATCATAATGAATAAGACAAAGGACCCGGGAAAGAAAGGAGCTGACAACCCGGCTATGAAATACCGCATTCGGTCCGGGACGCTGTTTTCTGTTGAAAAAGGCCGGGCCGCCGTCAGTCTGGCTTCCATTAAAGGCCCGTTTTATTCGGTCAGGCGGGCCATTCTTTCGCCGGATGGAAGGGCGGTGCTTTACACGGATATCCAAGCGGCCCGCAGCGGCGGAATATCCGCACACAAATACGTCATAATGGACCCGCGGAAACGCGTTGTTTTTTCGGGAAAGCCGGAATGCGCCGCCGGAGACGATCCGAATTCCACCGGAGAGTCCGTCCCGCGCATTCCGCGTATGGACCGCGTCCGAATGAGGATGGGCCGGTCCGTTTACAATCTGAAAATGCTGAACAGCCAGAATTACTGCATGACGGACGAACGGGGACACAAAGCTGCGGAAATCATCCACGACGGAATCGGGGGCGGCTGGACCGTGGAGGCCGACGGCGCCATCGCTCCGGCCATTCTGATGGGAATTTTTATATTCAGCCGCTACCTGGAAAAAGAAACCGAATTCGTCGCGACGCGACTGCCGGACGGGAACTCCGGATTATGAAACGGGGGTATGTTTTGAATGAAGAATAAAAAAGAAACGGAGAAAAGGACAGCAGAGGAAACCGCAAACAAAAACGGCGTTCTGAGAAAGCTGTTTTTTTCCACTCTGTATTTAAGCACTTTCACCTTTGGAGGGGGCTATGTCATCGTAACCCTTCTAAAAAACAAGTTTGTCGACGAGTTACATTGGATCGACGAAGACGAGATGCTGGACCTGGTGGCGATCGCCCAGTCTTCCCCCGGCGCGATCGCGGTCAACGGGGCGATCGTCGTCGGGTATAAACTGGCGGGCTTCCCGGGCATCCTGTGCTCGATTCTTGGCGCCATCCTCCCGCCGCTAATCATCCTGACGGTGATCTCCTATTGCTACGCCGCCTTCAAGGCCAACTTTGTGATCCAGGCGCTCCTGAAAGGGATGCGCGCCGGCGTGGGGGCCGTGATCGTCTCCGTCGTCTACGATATGGGAAGCAACGTCGTCCGGCAGAAGGACCCTCTCCTCCTCGCGGTCATGGCGGCGGCATTCATCGCAAACTACTTTTTCGGCGTCAACGTGATCTATATTATTCTTCTTGTGGCGGCCCTCGGCGTGGTCAGAACTCTTTACCGGGAACGCGGAAAGGATAAGACGATATGATTTTTGCGAGGCTGTTTTTTGCATTCCTGCAAATCGGCGCTTTCAGCTTCGGCGGCGGCTACGCAGCCATGCCGCTGATCCAGGCGCAGGTCATCAACCAGTACCACTGGCTGACCATGGGAGAGTTCACCGACCTGATCACCATCGCGGAAATGACGCCCGGTCCCATCGCGATCAACGCCGCGACCTTTGTTGGAAATCAGGTTGCCGGCATCCCGGGCGCCCTGATCGCTACCTTCGGATGCGTGCTGCCCTCCTGCATTTTCGTGACGGTTCTGGCGTGGCTTTACACCAGGTACCGCAATCTGAGCATCATGCAGGGCGTTCTGGAATCGCTGCGGCCCGCCGTTGTGGCAATGATCGCCACCGCCGGGATCCTCATCCTCGTTCCCTCTTTCTTCCTGAACGGAAGCATTTCCTTTGCGGCGGGCAATTTCCAGATCCGTCCCGTGATCTTTTTCGCCGGCGCGCTGTTTCTGCTCAGGAAATTTAAGATGGACCCCGTCAAGGTGATGGTTCTCTGCGGGGCTGCGGAAGTGGCTTGGGAAAGCGCCGCAAAGTTTTTATGATTCAACCCGCCGCAATTTTTACCGCAAAAAGCTAAAAAGATGTTTTCCACAAGTTAAGCCGTGCTGGAAAGATCCAGCACGGCTCTGTTTATCAATGCGTATTCTATCCGGTCCCGGGCGGCTGATTTGCCGCAGGCATTTATGCCTCTTCCGACAGATGCTTTTCCAGCGTGGAACGGACGGCGCCCACCCCGGAAACAAGCTCCTCAAAATTCTTCTCCGCGATATCCCCGAGGCCGGCCGCATACAGATCGACGCCGAAAATGCTCCCGTCTGAAAAAATCGGCGCCAGCTCGGTATGGAAAGGCCCCTTCTGCCCCAGTTCGACGCGGGCAAGGTGGGAGCTCACTTTCTCATACAGCGGATCCGGGCTGACCTCAAACGGTTTCCCGGAATCGTCGATCCCCATCAGGTACCGGCACCATCCGGCCAGCACCAGCGGAATCAGTTTCAGATCCTTTACGTCCAGGGCGGGGCTGCGCAAGTACGCCTTGATCGTTTCCCCGAACCGGATCGGAAGCTTCTGGGACGTATCCGTCGCAATCCTCTGGGGAGTGTCGGGCATAAACGGATTGGGAACACGGACGTTCAGAACCTCGTCGATGAACTTGCGGGGATCGATGATCCCCGGATCCACCACAACGGGAAGACCTTCCCGGTATCCGATTCTCTCCACCAGCTTGCGAAGGTCGGGGTCCTTCATTTCGCTGCTGATTTTCGTGTACGACAGCAGGCAGCCGAAGATCGCCAAAGCAGTGTGAAGCGGGTTCAGGCAGGTGCATACTTTCATTTTTTCCACCTTGTCCACCGTCTCACGCGTCGCGAACATAACCCCGCCGTGTTCCAGCGCGGGACGGCCGTTCGGGAACCAGTCCTCCACCACAAGGTACTGGACCTC
The DNA here is from genome assembly GCF_004103755.1 of Caproiciproducens sp. NJN-50. NCBI lineage: Bacteria > Bacillati > Bacillota > Clostridia > Eubacteriales > Acutalibacteraceae > Caproiciproducens > Caproiciproducens sp. NJN-50. The sequence goes on from NZ_CP035283.1 coordinate 3,068,877, forward strand.
TTCCGAATTGACGAACGGCGCGGTGTAAGTATGCTTCCGGGTGATGATGTCGGCCGTGTCCTCAAAGCCGCACTCGCCCAGCATCTTCCTCACGCTTTCGTCCGGCCTCGGGGTGATCTTGTCGATCATCGTCCACGGGAAGGAAATCAGCTTCGGATCGTTGAGGTAGGCGGAGAACCCCTCGTCCGCGAAGCCGTTCCTCACCCACTCCTGCGCAAAGCGGTTCACCGCCTCGTACAGCTTGCTTCCGTTGTGGGAGCAGTTGTCCATGCTGACCAGCGCGAGCGGCAGCTTTCCGGCGAGATAGCGCGCGTGGAGAAGAGAGACCAGCTTTCCGATATAGCTCTTGGGGCCGCCCATTCCGTTTGCAAAGTCCTCCGCCACATCCGGAAGCAGCTCGCCGTTCGGGCGGACCAGGCAATATCCCTTTTCCGTGATCGTAAAGCTGACCATCTGGAGGGAAGGACTGACGAAAATTTCCTTCAGGCGCGAAGCGTCCTCCCGATACCGGCCGTCGACAATCAGGGACTCCGCAATGCTGCCGACAACGGTCTTTTCTATGTTGCCGTCCGCCTTCAAAGTCACAAGCAGGCTCAGATTGTCATGAGGGCGGTATGATTTCTCTATGATCTCGTAGTCGTAGCCTTCGGCCACGATAATCCCTTTCTTTTCGATCCCTTCGTTCAGCAGGTTCTGCTGAACATTCGCGAGAAAGGCGCGAAAAATGTTGCCGGCCCCGAAATGAATCCAAGCCGGCTCTTTCCGCGTTTCCCGACGGACTTTTTCCAGGTCGAAGCGCGGCAGCTCGATCTCCGCCTTCTGCCAGGCGCCCTGATTCTTCAGTTCCTGCAAATTCAGTTTCATATTCTGTTCCTCCATGATCTCCGGCCCGGACGGAAAAGATCCCGCCCGGGCCGCGAAGTTCATTCTCTATTCCAGTTTCCGCAGAAAATCGGACTGCAAAAAATAGGAAGGCTGCCGGCGCATGCCCTGTTCCCGTTCGAAAAGATCGGGGTAGCGCTCCTGAAGCTCCAATTCTTCCCGGTTGATTTTCTCCAGATGATATTTCAGAAGCTTTTGCACTTTTTCTTCATTTTTGTGAATGATACAGTCCAGTATTTCTTCATGCTGAATGATGATGTTGTCGAGAATCACTCTCTGCAGCACGGTGAGAAGCCGGACCCTTCTGTAATGTCCGGAAACATTCTGGAGCGTCTCCCAGCAGAGCAGCTTATCCGTAGCGGTAAAAAATACCTTATGGAAATTGTCGTCGTATCTCAGAAGCTTGCGGCAGTCATGGCTCTGCGCGCTTTCCTTCTGGTCATTCAGACATTTTTTCAGGCTTTCTATGTCCTCTTCCGTATGTTGGTTCATAAAAACGGAGACCGTTTTTTCTTCCAGGCAGGCGCGAAGAAAACGTTCCTCCTCGACGCGGTGCAGGTTAATCCGGGAAATCATGGTCCCGCGCTGCGGCAAAGAGGTAATCAGGCCTTCCTTTTCCAGGCGGATCAGCGCGTCGCGGACCGGAGAGCGCCCTACGTTCCATTCCTCCGCGATATCCTTGATGCTGACGACCTCGCCCGGCCGGATTCTCAGCTCGATGATGTAGCCTCGGAGATTGGTGTAAATATCGTCGCTCATCGTCTTCGTCCGCTTCCGGAATTCTTCTCCGTTCCTTACCGCTTTTTCATGGTCCATCCCTTTCATTTCCCTTCCGCATGCCTACAAGTCAGATCTTGTCAAGCGCCGTTCAAATACCGTTTTTATCAGTATATCATAAATTTTGTAAAGAAAAAAGACGAGCCGGACGCGTTAAAATTTCATTGAATTCACGGCGGACTTAAACGGATTTTACAATGCTTTCCCAAAGTCCATTCAGATAAGCCGCGCCCAGGGCACGGTCATAAAGGCCATAGCCGGGCATGGAGACCTCGCCCCAGATGGCCCTTCCGTGGTCGGGACGGATCACGCCGTCAAATCCGGTGTCGTACAGCGCCTTCATCACGGCATACATATCGATCGAGCCATAAGAAGACAGATGGGCGGTTTCTTCAAAGCGTCCGGGCCCGGTATGCTTCAAATTGCGGACATGCGCAAAATAGATGCGGCCTTTCAGCGCATGGATGATGTCCGGCAGATCGTTCTTGGGGTTGGAGCCCAGGGAGCCGGTGCAGAGGGTGACGCCGTTGCAGGGATGATCCACCATGTGAATCAGCCGCAGGAGATTCTCCTTGTTCGTCATGATTCGGGACAGCCCGAATACGGACCAGGCGGGATCATCCGGATGGATGGCCATTTTGATGTCGTATTTCCCGCATACGGGCATGATTGCTTCCAGAAAATATTTCAGATTTGAGAACAGGGTTTCCTCATCGACGTTTTGATACAGCTCAAACAGCTTTTTGATTTCAGCCATCCGCTCCGGTTCCCAGCCCGGCATGACAAATCCATTGGATTTTTTGTTGATGGATTCAAACGCTTTATCCGGATTGATCCGATCGATCACTTCCTGATCATAGCTCATCGCCGTGGAACCATCGGGATTTGGTTTCGCAAGGTCCGACCTCGTCCAGTCGAAAATGGGCATGAAATTATAACAGACAAGATGAATCCCTTCCTGACCGAGATGATCCAACGTTGTGATATAGTTTTGAATGTACTGGTCCCGCTCCGGCGTTCCCGCTTTGATCGAATCATGGATATTGACGCTTTCGATTCCGCTGATGTGCAGACCGGAAGCCTCCACTTCTTTTTTCATCGACCGAATCGCTTCCACCGGCCAGACCTCTCCCGGCCTGGTTCCATACAGCGTCGTAATGACGCCCCGGACACCCGGGACCTGCCGAATTTGCTCCAACGTGACGGAATCGTAGCCGGTCCCGAACCATCTCATCGTCATTTCCATATCATCAGAACTCCCATCTGTTATTTTCTACATTTCTTCGGACAGCTTTTTATGAGATGAAACGCAAACTAAAAAACGCAATTTGACCGCACCGGATCTCCCGCGTTTAAAAAGCGCGGGTTCCCAGGGGCACTGCCAGCTGCCTTTCCGGAAACATCCGCGCGGCCGCCGCGGCTGGCGGCCGCGCCACCGGCCCGCCGGCGGAGCCAAAAACATTTAAGAGGCGGGGAAGAGCAGCGGAATGATCCACATGTAAAGCTGCGGCACATAAGTGATCAACAGCAAAACGCCGATGCTCGCCAGCAAAAACGGCATAACCTGTTTCGTTATCTTGGCGAGTGAAACTTTTCCGATGGAAGACGAAATAAAAAGGCAGAGGCCAACCGGCGGAGTGGTCAATCCAATGACGAGGTTCAGGACCAGAATCAGAGTGAATTGAATCGGGTCGACGCCGACGGAGGTCGCAACCGGCAGCAGGATCGGCATCAGAATGATAATGGCGACGGTCGTGTCCATGAAGGTCCCGACAAACAGCAGAAGAAGGTTGATCAGCAGCAGCACCAAAAACTTATTCGTCGTCAGGCTCAGGATACCGGCCGCAACCATCTGCGGGACCTGCTCTCTCGTCAGGATCCAGGCAAACAGATTCGCGATGCCGACCAGCAGTTCAATGGAAGCCGTTGCGACCATGCTGTCGACAAAAATTTTAGGCAGATTCTTCAGATGCAGGTCGCGGTAAACAAACAGCCCTACCACCAGCGCGTAAACCACGGCGATAATGGAGGCTTCCGTCGGGGTGCAGACGCCGCTGAGAATCAGGAACAGGATCAGGAGCACCAGAAGGATCGCCCAGATCGCTTCCCGGAGCGTGTGCAAAACCAGCTTTAAAGAGGTTTTCTCTCCTCTTGGATAATTTCTTTTTTTGCAGATAATAAACGCCATGGCGCTCAAAACAACCGCGAGAATCAGGCCGGGGAAAATGCCGACAGCAAACAGTTTGCTGACCGACAGGCTTGCGACCGTGCCGGCGACGATCATCGGCACGCTGGGCGGAATGATCGGGCCGAGCGTCGAGGCGCTCGCCGTCAGGGCAGAGGCGAAATCCGCGTCATAGCCGTCGTTGATCAGGGCCGGAATCATGATGCCGCCGATGCTTGCGCAGTCGGCCGCGGCGGTTCCGGAAATACCCGCGAAGATCATGGAAGCGCCCACGTCCGCCATGGCCAGTCCTCCCGTGATGCGGCCGAACAGGGCATTGCAGAAACGGACGATCCGCTCGGTGATTCCGCCCGTGTTCATCAGGTTGCCGGCGAGGATAAAGCCGGGGATGCAGATCAGGACGAAATTGTCGATTCCGGAATACATTTTCTGCGGAACCACAGCGAGCGAAATTCCGGTCGAGGCAAGGTAAAACACGGAAGAGAGTCCGAGGCAGAACGCAATCGGGACGCCGATCATAACAAAAACAAGGAAAGAGATAAAGAGCATCATTACCATCATTGCGCGTCACCCGCCTCTTCATTTTTATTGGTCAGGACTTTAATCATGTCAAACACCGTGTAAAGCATCAGGAAGAAGCTGGAGACCATTGTGCCGAAATAAATATAATTCATGGTGATGGGCACTGTGTCCGCGATGAAAGTCGCGCCGGACTGCGTGAATCCGATCGACTCCACAAAGACGACAAGGTTGAAGCCTAAAACCAGAAGATTGATCAGAATCGAGTAAACCTTTCTCGCGTTCGAATGGAGCTTCTGCTCCAGAATGTCGACATTGACATAGGCGTTTCTGCTTTTGGCCAGCCCGGTCGTGTAAAATACGCCGCTGATAAAGAAGAAACGGGAAACTTCCTCCGTCCAGGACGGCGCCTGGGGGAGCAGGGATCTGCTGATCACCTGAATCAGGACCGTGCAGATCAGGCCCACTAGGCAGAAAATGGAAATAACGCTGAAAATTCGATCCAGCACTCGTTCAATTTTTTTCATAAGCCAATCCTTTGCAGTCATACTTTTATACAAAGCCGGTCCGCAGCAAAATTACGGACCGGCTTCATCCGTCAACTGTGTCTCACTTAAAGGTTGCCTTGATTTCGTCGTATACTTTCTTCTGCTCGTCGTTCAGCGTGGAAAGGACGCCGGGCGTCATCGCTTTTTCAAAAGCATCCTGATCGACATCGACAAACTTCATGCCCTTCTGCTCCAGCCATGCGCGGTCGTCCTTTTCGCTCTTCTCAAACAGCTGGTTTTCATAGGTCTGCATTTCCGCGGCGGCATCCGTGACGACCTTCTGAAGGTCCGCGGGCATGGAATCGAATTTCTTCTTGCCGATCGTAACGTAGATCCAGCTCCGGACATGGTCCGTCATCATGCAGTATTTCTGCACTTCCTGGAAATTGTTCGATTTAATCATCGCGAAGGGATTTTCCTCGGCGTCGATCGTGTTCTGCTGCAGGGCCGTAAACACTTCCGTCAGCGCCATCGGGGTGGGTTTCGCTCCGGCGGATTCCCAGGGTTTGATATAGAGGGGAGCGTTCGGGATTCTGAGGCGGAGTCCTTTCAGGTCGGCCGGAGTCTTGATCTCTTTATTCGCGGTCAGTTCACGGGGTCCGCGGACAAAATAGGTCAGGCAGTACATGCCGGCTTTCTGTGAGATCTCGTCCTCGATCTCTTTTCCGATCGAGCCGCTCGCCAGTTTGTTCAGGCTCTCTTCATCTTTTACCAGGTAAGGAACGGCAACCATAGCCGCGAGCGGCGCCCATTTCTGAAGCGTTTCACCGGTGACCAGCATATCGGCTGTTCCGTTCTGCACGGCCTGGATCACGTCGGTTTCCGCGCCGAGCTGGTTGTTGGGGTATACTTTGACTTCGATCTGTCCCTTGGACTTTTCTTTGACCGTATCGGCAAATTTCACAGCCGCTTTGGACCAGGGGTCATCCTCATTGGTCGTTAAGCCGAAAAGCAGGCTGTACTTCGCATTTCCGGATCCTCCGGCCGTGGTTGAAGCTGTACCGCCCGCAGAGCCTGTACCAGAAGAAGTGCCTGAAGAGCAGCCCGTGCCGACCGACGCCACCATCAGGGCGGCCAGAACAAGACAGGTCAGTTTTCCAAACTTACTTTTCAAAATTCTCTCTCCCTTTCTTTTGTTTGAAAATTATAAACAAAAACGAAATCAGAACTGAAGAATGATTTTTGAGATTTTTTCCGGTTCTGAATCGTTCAGTTTTAACGCTTCCAAAATATTTTCAAAATAGAACCTGTGAGATATCATCCTGCCGGGCTGGATCAGACCCTTTTCAAACCATTCGATCACCTGCGGGAACTTATGGCTGTTCAGACGGGAACCGTGGATCTCCAGCTCTTTCTTCGTGATGTCCAGTTCGGCAAGGGCCGACGCCTTCGGCGTAAAGCCAAGCGTGACGATCCCGCCCGCATTCGAAGCGATCCGGACGGCCTGTTCAAGAATCGCCGGCACGCCGACCGCGTCTACGATCTTATTGACTCCGCGTCCCTGTGTCACTTCCATCGCATATTCTTCGAGGTTCTGGCGGGAAGGATTCACGGCGTAATCCGCCCCAAAGCTCTTCGCCTTTTCCAGCCGGGAATCGAGGAGGTCGCTGACCATGCACCGGGCGCCGATCACCTTGCAGGCCTGAAGGACAATCAGTCCGATCGGGCCGCAGCCGTTGATCAAAACCAGGTCGTCCGAAGTGATCTTGCCGCGCCAGATGACTTGCGCCGCAATGGAAAACGGCTCCACAAGCGCGGCCTCCTCAAAGCTGAGCCGATCCGGAACCCGATAGACGTTCTGCCGGGGCGCGATCATGTACTCCGCAAATCCGCCGTCGGCATGGACGCCGCGAACCTTCAGATTTTCACAAACATTCGGATGACCTTTCCGGCACGCATAGCAGTGCCCGCAGCCGACGACCGGGTCAATGACGACATGATCGCCCTTTTTCAGCGTGTCGGAATCGGAACCCATTTGAACGATTTCGCCCGCGATTTCATGCCCGATGATGCGGGGATACGTCGCGAGAGAATTGGTGCCCTTGTAAATTCCGACGTCCGAGCCGCACAGGCCGGCCGCCCTGACCCGGATCAGGACTTCGTTTTCACCGATTTCATCCGGCAGATGCTCCGTGGAAATGACGAGATCCCCAGGTTTGTTCACTTTGACTGCTTTGTACTCCAAACTCAACATCTCCTAACAGCGATAGACGCATATTCCATAAATGCCGGGCAGCGCTCTCAGGCGTTCTGCTTTGGCAGATCGGTCTTGAAAAAGATCAGCGTAAACAGCATGACGGCCATCATTACAATGACCGGACCGGTTATGTTTTTTTCGAAGGCCGTTCCAATCACGATCACGCTCAGGGTGAAGGCGATTTCAGCTTTCGCTGTCAGCAGGGAAAAACTGCTGAAACGGTAAAGAGCCCTTCTTGTCCGCTCATTCTTCAGATCCGGCAGCAGCTTTGTAGAATACATCCTCCATTCGGGATGCGCCTGAAACAAAGCGAGCAGGAAATAAGAAACCACCTGAAGGACGAGCAGATACAATAAGTAATTTTTGGAAATGGTCTCCGATTTCAATGAAAACAGGTCCGGTATCTGTTCCGGAACAAGGTTGTACCGCAGGATCAATGTCAGGGACGAGGCGCACACCGACAACAGCGCCAGAGTCTCAAGCAACAGGCTCGGCAAGCCCAATTTCCCTTGGATGTTCGAACGCAGAGGACTCATAACCAATCTTCCTTTCTTCCGCACTCCCGCTCATCGATTAACATATTAATACTAATATATCAGTCTGTCCATTCACAAAACTCATGATATACGTGATAATAATTTATTAATTTTTCACAATTGTTGTTATAAAAACCTGGTTTTGCAGTAAAGCAATTGCCCTTTTGCATGTTTTCCACGGATCGCCCTTTCAATGATTTTATAAAAAATAAATATTAATTGCAGCATATATCTGTAAATTATTGTGTCTATTATAATATGGTAGTATCTATATTTTGTTCATATAAGAAATAATTCCGTAATTTTATCTCAATACAATCAAATTACTACAAAATTTAAGTTTATATCTTTACATTATTGCATTCATATGCTATAACTGTCTCATAAAACATTGGACCATTATGAGGTGAATTGAAAGATGCAGCAGTTCGATGTAATCATTGTTGGGGGCGGCGTTGTCGGCTCGGCCGTCGCCCGGGAACTGTCAAGATACAAACTGCAAATCGGCGTGCTGGAAAAAAACATGGACGTCTGCAACGAAACCAGCGGACGGAATTCCGGCGTGGTGCACGGCGGCTTCGCCTACGACACCGGAAGCCTGAAGGCGCAGCTGTGCGTGGAAGGCAACCAGGAATTCGACCGCGTTTCAGAGGAACTGGACGTTCCGTTCCGGCGCACCGGAAAGGTTCTTGTCGGAAACACGGAAGAAGACATGAAAAACCTTGAGAAGACCATGCTTCAGGGAAAGCGGAACGGGGTCCGCGGGCTGACCCTGATCGACGGGGAACGCCTGCACGAGCTTGTGCCCGCCGTTCGGGGCGAATTTGCGCTGCTCTCCCCGAACAGCGGAATTGTCGACCCGTTCCGGTACACCATCGCGCTGGCCGAAAGCGCGGCTGTCAACGGAGCGTCTTATTTTTTCGGACGGGAGGTCAATTCCATCCGCAGAAATCCGGACCAGTCCTACACGATTTCGACAACGGACGGAGAATTCCGCACGCGCTGGATCGTCAACAGCGCGGGACTGGGATGCGGCAGTATTTCCGACATGCTCGGGATCACGGGGTACCGGATCATCGGCTCGAAAGGGGACTACATTATTCTGGACAAAAAGACCGGTCCCCTGCTTCCGATGCCCGTTTACCCCGTTCCGAGCAATACCTATATGGGAGTCCATGTGACTCCGACCGTCGACGGGAACGTCATTGTCGGGCCAAACGCGGAAAACGTAACGAATTTTACTTATTACGGCGTCCCGCAGAAAAGTATTGATTTTCTGGCGGAAAACGCCTCAAGTCTCTGGCCCTGCATCCGCAGGTCGGACTACATCCGGAACTATTCCGGAATTCTGCCCAAGTGGGTGGATGAAAACGGCGCGATTCAGGATTTCCGGATCGAGGTGCGGGACGACATCGCCCCCCATGCGGTGAATCTGGTCGGCATCGAGTCCCCCGGACTGACGGCGGCCCTGCCGATCGCGAGAAGGGTGGTTTCCCTGATGGCGGAGCGGGCCGATTTGAAACCGAATCCGGATTTTCAGCCCCGCCGCAAAGGCCCGGAGCGTTTCGCCGCGCAGAGCGAGGAACGGAAACAGGAACTGATCGGTCGGGACCCGGACTACGGCGATGTGATCTGCCGCTGTGAGGAAGTGACGAAAGCGGAAATCCTTCAGGCCATCCACAACCCGCTCGGCGTCTGTACTCTCACCGGGATCAAATACCGGACGCGCTCCATGATGGGCCGCTGCCAGGGCGGGTACTGTCAGATGCGCGTCGCGGAGCTGATCGAGCAGGAGCTGGGCATCCCGCCCGAAGCGCTTCTCTACGAGCGGAAAAACTCCAGGCTCTTTACGGGAAAGGTCCGGGGCTAAACGGGCCGGCGGACACGAAAACATTGGGAGAAGAAGGTGCTACTCTTGGAACAGAAAGACGTAATCATCATCGGCGGAGGTCCGGCCGGGCTTGCCGCGGCGGTCGAACTCTGCCGCAGGGGCGTCAGGGATATCCTGATTCTCGAGCGCGAAGAAACCGCCGGCGGCATTTTGAAGCAGTGCATTCACGACGGATTCGGCCTCACGAGATTTCATACGACGCTCAGCGGACCGGAATACGCGCAGCGGTTCCTGGACGAAACGGAAAAGGAAAACATCCAAATTCTGACCGGGACTTCCGTCCTGTCCCTCACCCCCGATCGGGTCGTCACCGCGGTGGGGCGTGGTGGACTCAAACATTTTAAGGCGAAAGCGGTGGTTCTCGCGATGGGCTGCCGGGAACGCACGCGCGGAGCACTGGCGATTCCGGGCGAGCGGCCCGCCGGGGTATTCACCGCGGGAGTCGCCCAATCCTACATCAACCTGCACAATAGGATGGTCGGAAAGCGGGCCGTTATTCTGGGCTCCGGCGATATCGGCATGATCATGGCAAGACGGCTGACGCTGGAAGGCGCCGAGGTTTCCGCCGTCTTTGAAATACAGCCCTATCCGAGCGGCCTGCCGCGAAACATCCACCAGTGCCTGGAAGATTACGGCATCCCGCTTTACCTGAGCCATACGGTCACGGATATCCACGGAAAAGCGCGGCTGACCGGCGTTACGGTCTCTCAGGTCGATGAAAAGCTGAAGCCGGTCCCCGGCACGGAGCAGGATTTTTCCTGCGATACCCTGATCCTCTCCGTCGGCCTGATCCCGGAAAACGAGCTTTCCATGCAGGCCGGCGTCCAAATCGACCCCCGGACGAAAGGGGCGGTGGTGGACGAATTCTGCCGGACCAGCGTGGAAGGGATCTTTGCGGCCGGCAATGTGCTTCACGTTCACGACCTTGTCGACTTTGTATCGCTGGAGGCGGAACGCCTCGCCGATTCCGTCGCCGAATATGTCAAATCGGGCAGCCTGCCGGAAAACCGGCTGAGCATTTCAGCGGATAAAAATATCAACCATACCGTCCCGCAGAAAATCAGCGGCAAAAACGGCTTTACCCTGTCCCTGCGGGTCAGCCGGCCCCTCGCCGGATGCGAAATTCAGGTTCTTCAGAACGGTAAAGTGATACAGAGTAAAAAAATGAAAAAAGCCATTCCCGCCGAAATGATTCAGATTCCCGTCAGCCGGGAATCCCTCTCCGGGAACGGAAACCTGGAGGTGCGGGCGCTATGCTGAAGAAATTTGTGTGTATCATATGCCCCAACGGGTGTGAAATCTCCGCGGAAGTGGAAGACGGAAAAATCATCTCCCTGCAGGGGGCCGGATGTCCCCGCGGCCAGGAATACGTCCATCAGGAGTTGGTCAATCCGGTCCGGAACATCGCTTCCTCCGTACTGCTGGAGGGCGGCGCCCTTCCCCTGGCCAGCGTCCGCCTGTCGAAACCCGTGCCGAAGGATCGGATCTTCGACGTGATGAAAGAAATCAAGAAGGCAAAGCTGACGGCTCCCGTATCGATCGGTCAGACGGTGATTCCCCACGTTTTGGGACTTGACAGCGACGTCATTGTCACTAAAAATATTCCCGTCCGCTGATTTTTAAAGACAGGTGTTTCACAGCGGAGTCTTTTGTGATAAACTTGTTGGAAAGAAAGGATCCGCCGGCGGATCCGGAAGGGGCGGCCAATGCAGGAGAAAACACCCCGTCCCGCCATGGATCAGGAAACCCTGATCGAGCGGACGACGAACGGAATCATAAAAATCATTCAGGAAAAAAATTATCAGCCCGGAGACCGGATCCCCAATGAATACGAGCTCTGCGGCATGCTCGGCGTGAGCCGGAACACGGCGCGCGAGGCTTTGCGCTCGCTCGCCACAAGCAACGTCATCGAAATCCGCCAGGGAGCCGGAACGTTCATTTCGGAAAAGATGGGCATTCCGGACGATCCGCTGGGGTTTTCCATGATCAAGGATAAAAACAAGCTGACGAGGGACCTGCTTCAGCTCCGCTGCGTCATTGAGCCTCCGATCGCCGCTTTGGCCGCGCAGAACGCCACGCCGCAGGACATTGCGAAGCTGGAAATCGCCCTGCTGGAAGTGGAGGGGCAGATCGCCCAGCACACCCGGTTCGCGGAAAAGGACCGGAAATTTCACGCTCAGATCGCGCGCTGCTCCGGCAATCTTGTCGTTTCCAACCTGATCCCGATCATCAGCGAGGGAGTCACCGTGTTCTCTTCCGTGGTCGGGCGCCAGGAATACGAGCAGACGCTGAAATCCCATCGAAGCATTTTTGAGGCGATCCGGGACAGGCACCCCATGGAAGCGGAACAGGCGATGCTTTTCCACCTGCTGTATAACATGAACCGTTTCCGCGTCGGAAATTAATCGGAAAATACCCGCGGTCTGTCTTGACTTTTTTACCGCCGTTCTCTATAATGAAGTCGTCTCGGATGGTAAACCGGTTTCCGAAATCAGTTTCCCCAACGCCTTCATCAATCGAAAATGAAGCAGGTCTGTATTATGAAAGAAAAGCACGTCACAATCGATCTTGTTGCTCAAACCGCCCGGGTTTCCAAAACGACGGTTTCCCGTTTTCTGAACGGCAAATTCGACTCGATGTCCGCCGAAACCAGGGACCGGATCCAAAAGGTAATCGAGGATCTGGAATATCACCCCAGCAGGATCGCGCGAAGCCTGAAGGCAAGCAGCCGCCAGACGATCGGGTGCGTCATCGCGGACGTGGGCAGCCCGTTTTCTTCCATTTTGCTCAAAGGGATCAACGACATTTGCAGCTCCAGCGGATACCAGGTCCTGTTTTCCGACAGCAATAACCGTCCGAAACGGGAAATAGATTGCATCCAGAAACTTCTGGAGCATCAGGTGGACGGCCTGATTCTGAACACGACGGGCGGAAACGACGGTTATTTGGCGGAGCTGAGCCAAAGAGGCGTCCCCATCGTGCTGGCCGACCGGAGCATCGAACCGCGGGACGTCATCAGCACGGTCACGACGGACAACTACCGGTCGGCCTATGCCTGCATAAAGCATCTTTTCGAAAACGGATACCGCAAAATCGCATTTTTTACCCAGGGAAACGGAACCGTCAGCCCCCGCGTCATCCGATACCGGGCATATCTGGACGCGATGAGGGAACTGTACCGGGAGGACGGCGGTCCCTCCTCTTATGTGATCGACGAAAACGATATTAAAAGCTGTACGGACAGTCTCGCCGACTTTATCGGGCGGCATCCGGCTGAACGATGCGCCGTTTTCGCCGTCAACGGCGTCACCTCTCTCGCCGTTCTCCAGGCCGCGCGGCAGGGCGGATACCCGATCGGCGAAGGACTTGGCCTCTGCGGCTTCGACGATTGGGGCTGGGCGTCCCTGGTTCCGCCCGGCATCACCACCATCACGCAGGACTCCTACGGCGTCGGAACGCGGTCCGCCAAGCTCCTGCTGCGCCGGCTGCGCGGCAAAAGCCAGGCCAGGCCGCAGTATATTGAACTTCCAAACCATTTGAATATCCGCGGCTCAACAAGCCCGGACCGCGGATAAAAGGACAGGAGAAGAAAAATGAAATCAGTAACCGACAGAATGGCGGAACTTAAAATTATCCCGGTTGTCACCCTGGAAGACCCGGAAGACGCGGTTCCTCTGGCATCCGCTCTGATCGGCGGCGGGATTCCCGCCGCCGAGGTCACTTTCCGGACCGAAGGTGCCTATCAATCCATTCAGGCGATTTCAAAAGCGTTCCCTGATATGCTGGTGGGGGCGGGAACGGTCCTGAATCCGGCCCAGGTCGATTCCGCCGCCGAGGCGGGGGCGAAATTCATCGTTTCCCCCGGCCTTGACCCCGAAACGGTTCTTTACTGTCAAAAGATTGGGATTCCCATCTTTCCTGGCTGCGTGACAGCCGGCGAGATTCAGAAGGCGATCGGGCTCGGCCTGAGCGTGCTGAAATTCTTCCCCGCGGAGCAGTCGGGCGGCCTGGGCGCGCTGAAGGCGCTTTCCGCCCCGTTCACGCAGATCCGCTGGATGCCGACCGGCGGAATTAATCTGAACAATATCGGAACCTATCTCTCTTTCCCGAAAATTTTGGCCTGCGGCGGAAGCTATATGGTCGGAAAAGCCGATATCAGGGCAAAGAACTGGGATAAGATCACGGAGCTTTGCCGGCAGACGGTCCGCCTGATTCAGGATAAGCCCGAATCCGGGGAACCCGTTTCACCGGCGGCCGGACTTTCGGGAAAGAAAGCCTACGATTTCGTCGCGCTGGGAGAAAGCCTGATGAGGCTGTCCTCCGCTCCGGATCAAAGGATCTCCGGCGGCGGCTCCTTTACCGCCTGCATCGGGGGATCGGAACTGAACGTCTGCTCCGGAATGGCGCGGCTGGGCTGCAAATCCGGTTTCATCACCTGCCTTCCCGGCAATGAGATCGGAAAATTCGCCCTGCATGAAATTCAAAGGATGGGGGTCTCCCGGGAGCTGATTTCCATCGACAGCGAAAAGGACGCGCGGCTGGGTGTCTATTACTCCGAGGGCGGCGCGGCTCCCCGGAAGCCGAAGGTCGTATACGACAGAAGCCACAGCTCCGCCGGGAAACTGGATCTGAGCTTCCTGCCGCAGTCGGTCTATTCGGATACGAAAATCTTTCATACAACGGGGATCACGCTTGCCCTGCCGCCGGTGCGCAAAACAGCTGTCGAAGCGATCAAGCGCTTTCACGCCGGCGGAGCCCTCATCAGCTTCGACGTGAACTTCCGCGCCAACCTCTGGGACGAACAGACGGCCCGCCAGGTCCTGACGGAAATTTTCCCCTATGTGGATATCCTGTTCATCTCGGAGGAATCCTGCCGGAGAATGTTTCAAAAGACCGGCACTCTCCGGGAAATCATGAAGAGTTTTGCCGCCGAGTTCAACATCCGGATCGTAGCGACCTCCGCGCGCAAAGTCATCAGTGAAAAGGAACACGCCTGGAACAGCACGGTCTATTCCGCGGAGAAGGATGAATTTTTTACGGGTACGCCTTACTCCCCCATTTCCGTCGCCGATCGGATCGGAAGCGGGGACGCATTCGACGCCGGGGTGCTGTACGGCCTGCTCGCATGCCAATCCGAACGGAAAATGATCGATTACGGCAATGCGATGGCCGCGCTGAAATGCACGGTTCCCGGCGATTTGCCCGATTTTGACAAGGAAGACGTCGAACAGCTGATGGAGCTTCATAAAAGCAACGATCAGAGTGAAATGATCCGGTAAGGAAAAACAGCCTGGCGGACACGTTCCCGTGTCTCCTCGCCGCATTTTTCAATCAGCCCGGCCGGAAAGAAACGCCGCACGTTCGCTTCTGCAAACGTGCGGCTCTTTTTATCAGATTTTATTTTATTTCTGTTTGCCTTTGACGACGGACAGAAAAGATTTACATGGTCTCATGATTTACAAAAGTCGAGCAGCACGTTGAATCGCTGGACTCCGCCTTGTTGGTTCCTCTGCCGCCCATGGCATTGACTTCCAGATAATCCGCATAGCACATATGCTGCTTATTATAATGGCAGTTTTCAACACCGCATTTTACCTGCATTTTGGGTGCGTCCATTTTTATCACCTCCCGTCCTCCGTATTGTTCCCCCGAAATGAAAGAATAATAACGACATCCCGGTTTTTAAACCGGCAACTCTTCGCCGGAAACGGAGGCCGGGTTCACGGGCCGTGAGAACGCGGTCAAGGAGTAAAAATCGTCGGGATTTGAAGTTATTTGCCGCTGCCGCTTTTTAACGGGAGCAAATCGGTCAGAGGGACTTTCATTTTCACGGCCCGCCTCAGTGCGTCGCGGAATTCTTCGCGGCTTGCGAGAAAAAGACTCTCGTCCGGCAGGCTTCCGAACAAATCCATATATTTGGATTCGAAGCGTTTGACAGGATCTGAACCATCGGGATTCCCTTTCCCCGCCGCACCTTTTTTCATTAATTCCAGCGCGTCGCTTTCCAGAGAATTCATCAGTCCGCCGATGTCAATCGATGAATCGTCCGGATAAATAACGCTGACATTTCTGGCGCCGAAGAGCACGTCGAGAAACAGCGTTTTTCCGTCAAGCTCAAACTCCATGTCGGCCCGCGCCAGCTTCGCGGATCTGTATTTTGCGATGAAGGCATCCGTGTCCGCGATCCGGGTAAAGGATTCTCTCAGGCCGAAATCAATAAAAGATTCCTCGTCCTTCAGCGTGACGGACTTGACGCGGAAAGCCGCGCGGCGGCAGACCGCCGCGGCGAATGCCAGGCCGAACTCATTGTCGTGAAAATGGTCGGAGCCGAAGTTGTCGGATTGATGTCCCCTGCGCCCGGCATGGTCCAGCAATTTCATGGTATGATTCCTCCTTTAGTCGTCCCACGGGTAATGGATCGACACATTGGCATATTTCAGTTTGCCTGTTTGGTCGTCGCGGGCATTCTCCATGTGGTCCCTGTAATCGTTATAGCTCGCTTTGGTTTCTTCGGAGCATTCTCCGTTAAAATTGATCTTTGTCTCAAAATGAGCGTCCGGGGCGGATGCCAGTTCCCCGATGTGGTCCGTTATTGCCTCCTGTGTGCATTTGGGGGCTGAATTGCCGTCCATGACCGTGATTTCGTGACTCACGGCGCCATCCGCCTCGCGGACGGTATGATTTTCAATAATATTCTGTTCCCCCGCGTGGACCTGCCGGGACTTCGGGCTGTCCACGTTTTCCTGTGCGTCCCCGCGTGAAATATCCGCATCCGCCACTTCATCCTTAAAATTGCCTGCGGAGTCGTTGATGGAGGAACGGTCGACGTGGATCTGTTCTCCGGACTGGGAAACCGCATCCGGATGGGAATCCCTGCTCACATCGCCGATGCGCAGCGACAGAGCCGCCGCCGCAGTTTGGCCGAGTTTTTTGTCGTCGTTCTCAAAGGCGGAACGGTCGAAAGAGACCGGCTGCTCAGGGTGGTCCTTATTATACGCGTCCACCGCGGCGTCTATTTTGTCGAAACAACCCGACCAATAGTCTGTCAACCAAAAAGGACCACTTGTTTTTACGAGCTTTTATCTAGACATTACTCAGTACCTTTGCAAAATCAATCGAATCCATAAAAGATTTTATTGAAATATAATAATTTGCGATAAGATATTTATGCCTTGTATTAAGGACTTTTTTATGCTAAGCTTAATCACAAGGTGACAGAGAGAGGAGAAGAGGATAATATTATGCCTATCAGCTATAAAAAGCTGTGGAAGCTTCTTATTGATAGAGATTTAAAGAAAAGAAATCTACGTGATTTGGCTAACATCAGTCAAACTTCGATGGCCAAGCTTGCTCATAATGAAAATGTTACAACTGATATACTTGTTCGAATTTGCGAGGCATTAAATTGCGATATCGGTGATATTGCAGAAATCCATTGCAGTTGTGATTCTGGGCAAGTAAATAGTTCAAGGGAGAAAACATGAATTTTAAAGAAGTTGAGAGTGACCAAAAGCTAAGTGGAAGTTACTACACTCCATATTGGTTGGCCGAATACATAATGCGTTGGGTTTTGGAATCCGGTTCAAAAAAAATTTTGGAGCCTAGTTGTGGTGACGGTGTCTTCTTTGATGCTTTACCTAATGTAGATTGCGGCCTTTCGGTCTTGGGGTTTGATATTAACAATATTGCGACAGCAACTTGTAGGGATAAGTTGAAAAATTCCAAAGCAAAATCAAAAATTTTCACTCGAGATTTTTTACAATGGGCAATAGAAAATTCGATGTCCGAAAATCATGAGACATTTGATGCTGTTGTTGGAAATCCTCCATTTATTCGTTATCAATATTGGGACAACGAGATGCAAAATCGAGCACAGCAACTCTTTAGCCTAATAGGAATAAAATTTAGCAAGCATACCAATGCTTGGATTCCGTTTGTAATTGCTTCAATTAAGTTTCTTAAAGCTGGCGGCAATTTGGGGATGATTCTCCCTTCCGAATTGCTTCATGTGCTTTACGCAAAAGGCTTAAGAGATTATTTACTACAGGAGTGCTCCCAAATTCTCTTAATTGATCCAGAAGATATTTGGTTTGAGAACACTTTGCAAGGCGTTATTGTATTGATGGCCCGAAAAAAGGTTGATTTGAATCAAAGGACAGATGGAATATCTATCGTTCATACAAGGGGAAAATCCTTTACCAAAACAGATCCTTCTGACTTATTTGCCAATGCAGATTATGTTGATGGTGATTTTTTAAAGAATAAATGGACATATGCTCTTTTAACTTCAGAGGAAAGGCATGTGTATAGGTCTATTTGTTCACTCCCAAATGTGTTCAGCTTTTCAAAACTTGCTACAGCCGATGTAGGTATCGTCACAGGAGCTAATAAGTTTTTTTTGGTACCAGATAGTATTGTTAACAAATATCACTTACAAGCAGTGGCACACCCAATGTTTGGTAGAAGTGAACATTGTCCAGGTATTATATACGACCAAAAGCAGCATAGTGAAAATGCACGGAAAGGTTTACCTACTAATTTCTTGTATTTTTCCAATGCTGAAGATCAATTGGCTTATAAAGAATATTTAAAAGTTGGAGAAGCGGAGAATTTGCCAAAGCGATATAAATGTAGAATCCGCGATCCTTGGTATAAAGTGCCATCGGTTTATGCTAGCCCCCTTAGTATGTTAAAAAGAAGTAACGGTATGCCTCGCTTGATTCTCAACAGGCTAAACGCATATACTACAGATACAGCTTATCGAATTTCACCTGCTGTAGGAATAGATACTACTTCTTTAGTAATATGTTTTTTAAACTCTCTCACAGCATTAAGTGCAGAACTGGAAGGACGACATTATGGCGGGGGAGTTTTAGAGTTGGTGCCTTCTGAAATAGATCGACTTAAAGTACCCTATATTAGTGTTCCAGATGTGGATATTTCTGAACTGAACGAATTTGTAAAAAAACATTCCGTAGATGAAATCCTAAAGCAACAGGATGAGATCATTTTATCTACACTTGGAGTCGATGAAAAGCAAGTGCAGATTCTTCAAAACGCCCTAACTCGAATAAAAGATCGTCGTCAACGTATAACAGAGCCCGAGGATTAAATTTCTCGGACTCTGTTAATATTTACTCCAGATCAAACGTTAGTGTATACACATCGGATGAGGGATCTGGTGCATAAATACACAGGATACCACCTAACAAATCTTCATGTGCAATCATTGGTTTAACAACTTCTCCCCAATGAATTTGCGTCATGCTATTGTTTTGGATGTATGTTTTAGAATCTGTTCGGGTATTATGCGATAGACTAAGCTCATAAACGCCATAATCTATGCCTTTGATTATTACTTTGAATGGGACAGAACATCTCTCAATATGATGATATTGTGGTTTTGGATCAGGTACCCATGAAGCTGTGGCAAAAACAACGTCTCTGAAATAATGTCGTTGGTCAATGTTCTGTGAAGGATCGCCGACTTTTAATAACATAGAGCCTGTTGCGTGAGTATTTGATCCAGTTGGAATGTTAAGGTCTCGTCTTGTAAGGGGCCCGCTCTTCCATAGCAGCTGATTGTTTATAATCGTAGGGATGGAAGTCCCAGAAAGTGGTATGGTGACGTTTGCTGCTGTTTGCGCTTTTGTCCTTCGTACTGCAGCTAGCCTACGCACATGAGTCTTCATACATGGACGTTGCTCAGTACGATCATGTTGTGATTGAACTCGTGCGTTAACCCTCTGGGTTTGTAAAGTTTCATCTACTAAAAGACCCTGCTGTACCATTTCATCCAAATTCGACGTATCTCTAAGCTGAAATACATTTTGCGGATGTTGATTTTGTAGTACTGAAAAGTCATCGATTACCTTGCTTATTAATGCTATATCTTCCGGAGTTGACAGGTCGAGGCTAACAATCAGACTTGCCTCAATGTTTTTAATCAATCCCCCAGATGTGAGGTTTGCACTACCCGTTATTAATGTTGCTGATATTTGATTTTGAGCTAAATATACTTTTGGATGGAAAATAAATGCTTGTGTAGCAGTGTCAATGCATATTGGATAGATATTTTTATCCATAAGAATTTTTATGCTTTGCTTGGATGTTACACCATTACGGATGCCTACAAAAAGCTGTAATTTATCCGCGATCAGTGTAAGTCTTTCCGCTGCCATTGCTGCACCTGCTGCATTCATAAACGCCACACTAATTAAGCAGCGACTTATACTTGGCAAATCCAGCAATCGCTCTAAAGCTGCGTAATGATCTTCTGTTTCATTTAAGCCTTGTAGTAAAAATTTAATTACTGCCATAAAATTTCCTTCCCCCAAGAATATACTTGCTGCAAAACTTCCACAGCAAGTTGTTCCTACAATAATTTATAATAAACATTAGCAGTTTCCTGTATCTTTCAATCTTCGGTGTTCACCGTGCACCCAATTTATTGCTTCTTTCTGTAAAGCTTCAAGTAACTTTGAATGATCAGAGAATTGGCTTTGAGTCAAGCATCTTCTTTTTTCCGTCAATCTGATAACCTCAGAGGCTTTATCTTCACAGCCGGTTTCACGTTCTGTTCCTAAAATTACTTGACCATCAGCTGATAACAACAAATTTAGAGACTGGTATATATTTTTCAAGTTAGCTGCATCTTGTCCTTGCTGATTTGGTGTGTCTATTACAAAAAAATTAAACGGACTATTCAATCTGTTCAGATTATACAGGTAAAGCCCTGCTTGATACATATAAACAAGTCGTGGAGTATCACTTCCTGATTTATCAATTACCTGTACGAAATCTCTTAATTTAATAAATGTTTTAGGAATATCAATTACTTCTGCAATTTTCCGGCAATAACCTTCAATTTGTTCTCGAATTTCTTTGGATCGCACCTTGGATTTTAAATTGTTAACACGTTCGTCAAGTGTAGCAATATTTGAGATTTTTAAATCTAATTGGGCCTGAAGTACTTCTAATTGCTGGAGGCAAGATTCGTATATTTCTTGTTTTCCTTCATTTTTATAAAATGAAGAATATGACAACAGTTGCTTCGACTTTTGTATACTTTGTTTAAGCTCTTGCAATTTTGATGAAAGTAATTCATATTGTTCTCTATGCTCTCCAAGTTCATTTTCTAACGTCGTAATATCTTCTGTTAATGATGAAATAAGTTTTTCAGCTAAGGCAAAATCGGAACTAACATTAAGTTGTTCAGGTAATCCATTACGATAATGAATTCCACAAACGGGGCAAATTAACTCGTCTCCTTGATTCATAGCAAAGTCAGTGTCTTTATGTATTTCATTAAGACTTGACGATGTAACTCGCAGTTTGTGTTTCCCGATAAATATATCATTTTCTATCGAACTCATTTTTGCTTTGAGATCAAATTGTTGGTTCATCGCTTCTTCTGAAGCAGTGAGCATACGTCTGCCACTCTTTGGGCATTGGGCTATTGATGCTGTGAGATAAGTGAGTGCATAACAGGAGGATTGCCAGCTTTTCAAGGCTTTGCTCAGCAAAGCCATATCCATAGGATTTCTGTATCATCCGCCACAGCGCATCCAGATTGCCAAACTTGCTTATGTCGTCATATGTGGTGCTTCCACCGTTTACCATTTCTATCAGAAGTGTTCTCACCACCTGATCGAAATTGGGTGCCGGCAACTTACAAAGTGCCGAAAGAATGCCAACGTCAATTTTTGCTTCGGTATATGACGGGCCAAGGATGTAGCTTTCAAATCGCTTAAACCGTTCACTGCTACGGAAGAACAGCTTATATTCTTCCATCACATGGCGAAGCGCACCCTCAACACCTAATATCAGCATATTGTTGGACGTTTTCTTCATCAAAATAGATCTCATACCTTTCAAAGATAGCCGCTAATTCACTCTTGACCTTCTCGCAAGCAGAGTACCCGCTTCTGTCAGGTAAGTAAATCTGCACGCCAAGTGTATCGCCGCTTAACTGCTTATGATCAATACTGCCATTTGGAAGATGGCTCCCCCAAAAATAAAAGCTTAAATGATTTGATTGTGCGCACTTGACTACTTCCTGCTTCAATTCTTCCGTAAGTATAGATCATCCCTCCTAACCAATCTTCGCTAATAAATCCATCGGCACTGTCTTACCGTTATCCATTGGCACTTTCACGCCCTGGAATTTGGTATAGTTAACTTTCACGCCATCATCAAGATCAAGCTCAATCTGCTGGTGAGCGATGTGGGCTACTACCTGATCATAGGTACGGCATTCCTCAATCTTCCTTTGCAGGGCCTCAATTTCCTTACGGTAAGTGGCTTTCTCTCGGATATCGTTGGTGGCACCAGACAGCATTTCCAGCCGGCCAATTTCTGCCTCATATTTGCGCTGAAGCGGATGGAGGTAATCGGTACGTGCCCTCGCCACGGTATATTTATCGTAACGATGCAGGTAAAAAAGTGCCTTGAAGCCGTCCTCCCTACCGCTGTCCAGCAGCCAGTAAATAGGACGCTTCTGATACACTTTGCAGTGATCCTTGTAAAAATCGTTCAAAAAATAGCGCCGTATTTTGTCTTTGGCCGAACCGTTCACATTGGGGTATAAGGCGCTGGCAATAAAGTTCAGGTTTTCACCCAGTGTGGAATCGCCGTATACGACGCGGACAAATTCAGTGAAACGCACCACAATATCGTCGTTAAAATAGTCAGCAGAACCAATCGGAACAATATTGTCTTCGTCTGGCTCAAATGAGCAAGCAGTCCATTTATCATGATCCTTAAACTCAGGATAATGATATGGAGCCGATGAAATCCCAGCATATCCTGACCCAAAGAGTAATTCACCATTCTCGTCACAGGGAGTTTGCCCTTTATATCGGTGATATATTGAGTTGAAATTACCGCCGGCAAATACAAGCCCCGGCTTGCCCAGACTATAGCGCCCAAACATACAGCCAACAGCATAGGATAGAAAACTGCGGATGTCGCGGCCAAGATCGGCGTGACGTATAGTAACGTCCTTGTTCTCAACTTCCGGGGTCAGTTCGTCCTGCAAACCGTAAATTTTAATGAAAATACGATTGAGTTCTTCTTCGTTGGCTTTGAGTTTGGCAAACTGTTCGTAAGTAAAGCGCTCCCAAGCGTCAAAAGCCTGTGTTATTGGTGCAGTTCCCTTGCTCCACTTAATGATGGTCGGGCCTTCACCAATATTTACCGACGAGAGAAAGACGGAACAGAGGATTGCGGAGAAAACATTTAGGAGGATGCAGGGTAACTGATCCTTTAAATACTCTTTGTAGCTCATATCATATACCCTTGACGATGCTTTGTCGTAATAAAATCGATGATACCTATCTGCTTCAGTTTTTCACGGAGTCTTGTAATATTCACGCTCAGGGCATTATCATCCACATAAAGCTGGTTATCCCATAGATACTCCACCAGATCGGCGCGGGGAACGATTTTACCAGCATTCCGGTAAAGAAACGCCATAATTTTTAGTTCATTTTTTGTAAGCTCAACCGATTGCTTTTGAAATTCCACACAGCTGCTTTCCAAATGAAGCGTCACATCTTTATATGTCATCGTTTCGGCCTGTTCGGACGGATAGGCGCGTTTCAACAGCGAAGTGATGCGCGCCAACATTATTGATGTATTATACGGCTTTGTAATAAAGTCATCGCCACCCAGCATGATACTGTTCAGCTCATCAATATCGGTATTTCGGCTTGTGACAAAAATAATAGGTACATTTGAAAAAGTCCGGATTTTTGAACATATCTTAAATCCATCCTGCACGGGCAGATTGATATCAAGCAAAATCAAATGTGGAATATCTTTTCTTACAGTTTCTACAATATTTGAAAATTCCTTTATGACACAGGCTGCATACCCATTGCTCTGCAAAAGGGTTGACAGTTCTTCCTGAATTACAGGGTCATCTTCAACAATGGTTATCTGATACAAATAAAGCTCACTCCTTTCGCTCCGTTTTCTTCAATCTCGCATCAGCTGGTTTTTCCGTATCTTTCGGAATTGCCCATGCGCGGCCGAAGCGAACAGCACCGGCTATTCTGTTTTCCTCGCAGAGCTTCTGTATTCTTCTCTTGGAGATTCTCCACTGATCAGCAGCCTGCTGTACGGATATATAATCAAGCATTTTAATTCCTCCAACGTGTGTCTTTCCCTCAGTATATACGCAAATGCGAATGAAAGCAACTATTTTAAATTATATAGTTCACTATAACTATCATTATCAGTACGTTCTCAATCTCATATCTATACTGTAAAATAACTTGACAAAGGTGTTCAGCTCATCTCCGGTGAGTGAAATTTTGGCTGTTTCAAGCTGACTCAGAAGATCCGTGATGCTCTGATACTCATCGGCAATAACCTGCATTTTTTTCGATATATTGTAGCCGCCGCAGGTGCGGGTGTAAGCTTTGAACAGACAGTCGTACTGCCCGGTTTTCCGGTTAGGCAACATGGAAAGGTACAACCCGACCGTTGCCTTGTCTGAGGTACGGATATACAGTTCGTCATGCATGTTGCCGACGACAAGTTCCTGCAGACCGTTTGTTTTTTCTGAGATCAGGTCTTTAGCCCATCTCATTTGTTCGATACCATTCATCCTCGTCATCTCCGTTTTCATCAGAAAAAAGATTAAGCTGCTTTGGTTCGGCGCTCCGGCGCTCCTTGGGATCGTAATTGGTGATGATTACCTCCGGGTATTCACAGCCGCCGTCATACCTTTGCGCGAGGTTGTTGATACGGGTAACAGACAGAATGTGATATCCGGCGTATAGCTCACGGATGTACTCACAGTCGTTGTAGGACACCATCCATTTTCCTTTGCAGCTTTTGAGCGTATCCCGGAGGCGTTTATGATCTTCTTTCCGGAACACCACGGCATAATGCCCTTCGGTTTCGTAGTAGGGCGGATCGCAATAAAAAAAGGCATTGTCCCGGTCGTACTGCCGGATCAATGCCTCAAAGTCTTTATTTTCCACCACCGTATCCGCCAGCCTGCGGGATGCTTCCCATATGAGAAAGAAGGTTTTCCGCACATCGCATGGCTGGCAGCTGTAGGAAGTGCAGCCGCTGCCGTAGCTGTATCGGATGAGCTTGTAAAAGGCGGCGGCCCGGCGTACATCGCTTTTTTCCGCGTTTTCCAGCATCAGCTCCTTTATATCTTCAAACTCCGGAGGGGAAAGGTTGTGCTGCGCCAGCTGCAGTTCTTCCGAGAGATACTCCTGTGTGAATTCTTCCTTTTCAATAAATTTACGGATGACATGAAACTCATCCCTTGAATTAATGGGAAGAAAGCCAAGGTGCCGTAGAAATTCCCATGTGCGAGTTTTGACGCAGTAAAAAAGATTGGCCAGATTGGAATTGAAGTCGTTGTAAACCTCCATTGCATTTTGTCCCGGCTTTTTGCCGAACAATACCCAGCCGCCGCCACCGAACACCTCAATGTATCTGCCGTAATCCTTTGGAAAAAGCCGGTATATAACGTTGCGGAGCGCCTTTTTGCCGCCGATCCAACTGATAAAGCTATTAATAAACATCACCTCCTTGGCTGCGTAATTTTTTCTTCCATTTTATGCAGGGATTGCCGCGATACCGTGCCGCCTTATGAGGAAGGCGTTAATGATCAGGCGAAGCAGCTTATCATTGATCAATTCCGGATCGCTTAGTTCCGAAACGCCGATATGGTCTGTACCGTGATACAGATCCCTTGCCGTATGAAATATGGTGTAGCCATCCAGACCCACACCGTGGATACGAATATCTTTAAAGCGGATACCGCTCTGATCGATGAAGTCTTTCGATTGCTTCCAGAGGAAGGCGTCGGAAGTCAGCAGGAAAACAGCCGCAGCATAGGCTTCGGAAAGGTTCAAAAGCGGAAACAATCCGCTTTTTCGCAGGCTTTGAAATTTTCTGCGGTGTTCTGCGTTTCTGAAAAACATCGGATTCGCCTCGCTTTCTTTGAGCAGCTTCTCTATCCGCGAAGCAAATGTCCGAAGCTGGATTTCGCTTAAGAACAACCGGAGCAGTTCCCCATAGGATACGCAACCGGCTGCAATTCGCTCCGGAAGGCAAATACAGCCTGCGAAGCCACAGCATTTTTTCTTTTCTGTTGTTTGTGTACAGAACCGGCAATCGCAGTCGGTGCAGGTATATTTGTAACGGCTTCTCATGACTCCGGCACTTCGGGGAAAAAAGCCGGGAATTAATTGCATTTCTATTTCGGTTAAGGCGAGAGGTGTACCTCTCATGAACCTCGCTGGTATTGTTCTCATTCCTTTCATCACGCTCTGCAGGGCAGTACTTTTTGAAAAATGGCAACAAAAAAAGCGGCTGTGTTTTTCAGTTACGAAGAACACAGCCGCTCAAAGATTACCCGGCAGGGAGCGTTATTTTATTTTCGAATGTATGGAAAAGAGGCCATACCATTTGGCACGACCTCTGATTTCTTTATGCTATATATGATTTATCCCTCAAAAAGAGGGTGTGCACTATGAAAAACGGGAGTCTTGAATTTCTCATTCAAAACTCCCGCAGCCCGCATAAACACTGGCTTTATGGGCCATGCATCTATATTGGGCAAATGTTTTGGCGCGCTCGGAGGGACTCGAACCCACGGCCTTCTGATTCGTAGTCAGACACTCTATCCAGCTGAGCTACGAGCGCATTCTCAAGGAAGCTGGCATTGAAAACATCCTCCATTCACAATGACAGCTTAACTATTATATTAGATCGAGAGGAAAAAGTCAAGCCCTTTTGCCTGAATATTATCCTCCGGGCCGGAAGCTGTCAGGTTTCCTTCGAAGACGGCACGCAGATACAGAATCCCCAGGCGGCCAGCGCAAGGGAAAGCAGCGATACCAGAATAATGAAATAATGCAAACCAGTCATCGCAACGGAATCCACCATTTTCCGTTTCGCCGCGGTAAAAAAGCACGCTGCCGCCAACATGTAAAACGCGCTGAGACAGGCCGCCATCCCAAAATTATAGCGCTCCCTGAGAAAGATCAGTAAAAAGGCCGTCAGGATCGGAAGCAGACAAGACAGCAGCAAATAAACAAGCGCGTTGTTGGAAAAACCCATGCCGGCATAGCGGTGAATCATTCCGAAGACACTCAGCGGCTCCTTGTCTCCCGGTGTCGAAGAGGCTGCCATGCCGACCGGCAGAAACTGCATCCCAATCAGCAGCGTCTGGATCAGAATCAGCAGAATCTTCACCTGTTTCTTCTGCATATATTTCAATCTCCCTCCTGAAAAGAATTCCCCTGCGAAAACGCAGGGGAATCTCGCTTCAAAACGTTTAAAACGGAATCAGGCTTTTGCCCTTTTTTCCTTAATTGCCGC
The DNA here is from genome assembly GCF_004103755.1 of Caproiciproducens sp. NJN-50. Taxonomy (NCBI): domain Bacteria; kingdom Bacillati; phylum Bacillota; class Clostridia; order Eubacteriales; family Acutalibacteraceae; genus Caproiciproducens; species Caproiciproducens sp. NJN-50. The sequence goes on from NZ_CP035283.1 coordinate 3,095,767, forward strand.
CTGGGCAGCCGCAAGGCGTGCGATCGGCACGCGGAACGGTGAGCAGGAAACATAATCAAGGCCGGCAAAATGGCAGAACTCGACGGAAGACGGGTCACCGCCATGCTCGCCGCAGATGCCGAGGTGAATGTTCGGGCGGGTCGCGCGGCCGTCTTCGACCGCCATCTTGATCAGCTTGCCCACGCCCACCTGGTCGAGATGCGCAAACGGATCGGATTCGTAAATTTTCTTCTCATAGTAATAATCAAGGAACTTGCCGGCGTCGTCGCGGCTGAATCCGAAGGTCATCTGGGTCAGGTCGTTGGTGCCGAAGCTGAAGAACTCAGCCTCCTTGGCAATGTCGCCCGCGGTCAGCGCGGCACGCGGAATCTCGATCATGGTGCCGACCTGGTACTTCATCTTGACGCCCGCCTCGGCGATGATCTTGTCAGCCGTGGCGACGACGACGTCCTTGACATATTTCAGCTCTTTGATCTCGCCCACGAGCGGAATCATGATGCGCGGTTCGACATTGTAGCCCGGATGCGCCTTGTTGACGTTGATGGCGGCGTTGATGACGGCCGCGGTCTGCATCTCGGCAATTTCCGGATAGGTGACGGCAAGACGGCAGCCGCGGTGACCCATCATCGGGTTGAATTCGTGCAGGCTGGCGATCACGTTCTTCAGGTGCTCGACGGTGATGCCCAGTTCGCCTGCGATCTCCTTGATATCCGACTCCTTGGTCGGCAGGAACTCATGCAGCGGCGGATCCAGGAAGCGGATAATCACCGGACGGCCTTCCATCGCGCTGTACAGGCCCTCGAAATCGCCCTGCTGGTACGGCATGATCTTCGCAAGAGCCTTTTTGCGCTCCTCGACCGTCTCGGAAACGATCATCTCGCGCATCGCCTTGATGCGGGTGCCTTCAAAGAACATGTGCTCGGTGCGGGTCAGGCCGATGCCCTCGGCGCCGAATTCACGCGCCTGCTTCGCATCCTTCGGGGTGTCCGCGTTGGTGTAAACCTGCAGTCTCCTCGCCTTGTCGGCCCAAGCCATGAAGCGACCGAAGTCGCCGGAAATGGTGGCCGGAACGGTCGGGATCGCCGCATCGTAAACATTGCCGGTGGAACCGTCAATGGAGATGTAGTCGCCTTCCTTCACGGTCTTGCCTGAAAGAGTGAACTGCTTTTTGTCATAGTCAACGACAATTTCGCCGCAGCCGGAAACACAGCAGGTGCCCATGCCGCGCGCGACAACCGCCGCGTGGGAGGTCATGCCGCCGCGGACGGTCAGGATACCCTGCGCGACCGCCATGCCCTCGATGTCTTCCGGAGAGGTCTCAAGGCGCACCAGAACGACCTTTTCGCCTTTCTTCGCCCACTCCTTTGCATCGTCGGCGGAGAAAACGACTTTGCCGCAGGCGGCACCCGGAGAAGCCGCCAGGCCGTGGCCGATGGCTTTCGCCTTCTTGATGGCTTCGGCATCAAACTGCGGGTGCAGCAAAGCGTCGAGCTGCTTCGGCTCCACGCGGAGAACGGCCTCTTCCTCATCGATCATGCCCTCGTCCACCAGGTCGCACGCGACCTTCAGCGCGGCGGCCGCCGTGCGCTTGCCGTTGCGGGTCTGCAGCATGAACAGGTGGCCGTCTTCGATGGTGAATTCCATATCCTGCATGTCCTTGAAATGATTCTCAAGATTCGTCGCAATTTTGACGAACTGATCGTACACTTCCGGCATCTGATCTTTCAGGTGGCTGATCGGGGACGGCGTGCGGACGCCGGCGACGACATCCTCGCCCTGCGCGTTGATAAGGTATTCGCCGAACAGCGCCTTCTCGCCGGTCGCCGGGTTGCGGGTGAACGCGACGCCCGTGCCGGAGTGGTCGCCGGAGTTGCCGAAAGCCATCTGCTGGACGTTGACCGCGGTTCCCCATTCGTAAGGAATTTCATTCATCTTGCGGTAAACGTTCGCGCGGGGGTTATCCCAGCTGCGGAACACCGCTTTCACAGCCTCGATCAGCTGCTCCTTCGGCTCCTGCGGGAACGGCTTGTGCTCGTTGTCCTCATAGATCTTTTTGAAAATACCGACCAGCTTCTTCAGGTCTTCGGCAGTCAGGTCGACGTCGTTCTTCACGCCTTTTTCGGCCTTCATTTTATCGATTTCTTCTTCGAACAGGCTCTTGGAAACGCCCATGACGACGTCCGAGAACATCTGAACAAAACGGCGGTAGCTGTCATAAGCAAAACGCGGATTGCCGGTCTTTTTTGCCAAGCCCTCAACGGCCTCGTCATTCAGGCCCAGATTCAGGATCGTGTCCATCATTCCGGGCATGGATTGACGCGCGCCGGAACGAACGGAAACAAGAAGAGGATTGCTGATGTCTCCGAAGGTCTTCCCGGTGATTTTCTCCAGGCCCTTCATATGATCAAAAATATCCTTCTCAATTTCTCCATTGATCTGGCGGCCGTCCTCATAGTACTGGGTGCAGGCATCGGTGGTGATGGTAAAACCCTGCGGCACCGGCATCCCGGCTTCGGTCATTTCTGCCAAACCGGCGCCTTTGCCGCCCAGAGTGTTCTTCATCGTGGTCATGTCGCCGTGAAAGGCCTCGCTGCCCTCGGTGAAGTAGTAAAGATATTTATTGCTCATGAAACTACCTCCTGAAAAGAATAAAAATTGTGTTTGGTGAACATTCGCGTTCGATCGCAAATCGCTCAAACTGTATTATATCAAATACCCGAATCAAATGCTATATGTTTTTCCTAATCACAGGCATTATTTTTTCCCTTGTTTCCTAAAAAATTCCGGTGTGGGGCCGGAAAGTCAGCCCAGCAGGAACTTTGCGTACGCGGCGTCCGCCCGCCGGACCAGGATGACATAATAATCCTTAATGGAAGGCCCTCCCCGGGAGAGGCCCCCGCTCCTTCCTCCCAAGAAATTCATGGAAAACCGGAGCGAATTGTTTCTGATCTTCGCCTTGAATTTCATCCCGCCTTCCCGCAGCATAATCTGTTTTCTGAGATATTCTTCATAATCCGTGCTGAGGTAAACCTCAACCCAATCCGCATCAAACAGTTTCATGGAGCATCTCCCTTCTTTCGGAACACGGACCGGGTTTAACCGCAAATCCTGATTACCATTTATATCCATTTTCTGGTTCTATTTTATTTCATACAAGGGAAATAGTCAAATCATTTTTAACAGGAAGCCGCAAGAAATTTAACATATGGCCTGAAATAGCTTGAAAAAAAAAATGAATATGAGATAATAGTAGCGAAAGAGACATGGAACGCAATACAGTAAATATGCAGAAAAATGCAGACCCCATAGGTTACGGAGGAATCAGCATGCCACAGGAAAACTGCGCCGTGATTCTGGCTGCGGGAGAAGGAAAACGGATGAAGCGGGACTATCCGAAGGCCCTCGCCCCCGTTCTTTTCAAGCCGATGCTGGAATGGGTTCTCGACTCCGTGAAAGCGGCTGGGATCGGGCGTCTGTGCGTCGTAACCGGCCATCTGCACGAACAGGTGGAACGGTTTGCGGCCGCATACGACCGCAGCATTCAAATCGCTTACCAGCCGCAGCGGAGGGGCACCGGGCACGCCGTGATGATGGCGGCCGATTTTTTGCGCTCAAACGCGGGTTCGGACGTTTTGATCCTGAACGGGGACTCCCCGCTGATCAGCTCAAAGGATATTCAGAAAGCGCAGGGAGCTCACCGTGAAAAAAGCGATGCCGTAACGGTCATTTCGGCGGAAGTCCCGGACCCCGCCGGGTACGGGCGCATCGTGCGCGACCCGCAGACCGGATCTCTCGCCGCCATTGTGGAGCAGAGGGACGCCTCCCCGGAAGTCCGAAGGATCCGGGAAATCAACTCCGGAGCATACTGGTTCCGAGCTGAAGACCTGCTCGGAATCCTTTCAGATATCAGGGACGACAACACGCAGGGGGAATACTATCTGACGGACGCCGTCCGCCTCCTGATCGAGCGGGGCAAAAAAGCGGGCGCCTGCAAGGCCGGCAGCGCGGATGCGGTGCTGGGCGCCAACGACTGCCTTCAGCTCTCGGAGCTGAACCGCATCGCGCGGGAAAAAATTCTGACCGCTCTCCTTCTGCAGGGGGTCGATATTCCCTGCAGGGACGGAGTCGTCATCGGACCGGACGTCGCCGTCGGCCGGGGCGTCAGCATCCTGCCTGGAACGATCCTCCGGGGCAGGACATCGGTGGGGCCCCGCTGTGTGATCGGCCCCAATACCGTCGTGACGGACTGCGCGGTCGGCGAAGGCGCGGTCCTTAATTCCGTACAGTGCAGCGGCTGCACCATAAAGCCTGGGCAGACCGTTGCTCCTTATACCACCATGACCGAAAAAGCAAAGACAGACAAAAAATAGGGGGATAAACACAAATGAGTTTTCATGGGAAAGACATCAAAATCTTTGCCGCCAGCGCAAGCCGGGAAACGGCTGAAAAGATCGCCAAATGTTTGGGGCTTCCGCTGGGCAGAAGCGATGTCGGCACGTTCAGCGACGGTGAAATATCGGTCTCCATCTACGATTCGGTCCGCGGTTCCGACTGCTTCATTGTTCAGTCCACCTGCGCGCCCGTCAACAACAACCTGATGGAGCTGCTGATTATGATCGACGCCATGAAGCGCGCTTCCGCGGCGAGGATCACCGCCGTCATTCCTTATTTCGGCTACGCCCGCCAGGACCGCAAGGCGAAGGCGCACGACCCCATTACGGCAAAGCTCTGCGCCGACCTGCTGACCACGGCCGGGGCGAACCGGGTCCTGACCATGGACCTGCACGCGTCGCAGATCCAGGGGTTTTTCAACATCCCGGTCGACCATCTGCTGGGGGTGCCCCTGCTCGCCTCCCACATGAAGGAGCTGATTGCCGGGCACGCCGATGAATATGTTGTGGTCTCCCCCGACCTCGGCTCCGTCACACGGGCGCGCAATTTTGCCAGCCGCCTCGGGGTCCCGCTCGCCATCGTGGACAAACGCCGGCAGAAGGCGAACGTCTGCGAAGTCATGAACATCATCGGCAATGTGAAGGGCCAGAAGGTCATCCTGGTCGACGACGTGGTCGACACCGCCGGCACGCTCTGCAACGCGGCCCAGGCGATCATGGACAGCGGCGCCCTGCAGGTCACGGCCTGCGCGACGCACGGCGTGCTCTCCGGGCCCGCGATCGAGCGGATCCAGAACAGCCCGATCAAGAATCTCTTCCTGCTCAGCACCATTCCGATCCCGAAGGAAAAAATGCTGCCGAATATGACGGTCCTCTCCGTCGCTCCGCTGTTTGCCGAAGCGATCGACCGCATTTACGAGGACAAACCGGTATCCCCCATGTTTGTCTGATTGACTTGCGGCCGGGCGGCTTTTCTGCGTTCTAAGGCGGGGCGGATCATCCGTCCCGCCCGTTTCCGTATTCTTCTTTACGATTTTAGGAGTGTGCCATGCTGAACAATCTGTTCCACATCCGGCCGCAGCCGGCCGGTCAGGCGGAATACCTGGTGGTCGGCCTCGGCAATCCGGGCCCCAAATACGAGGAGACCCGCCACAACGCCGGATTCATGGCCGTCGATTACATCGCCGGGCAGGCCGGCGCGACCATCGACCGGCTGAAATTCAAAGGGCTCTGCGCCCCGGCGCGGATCGGCGGAAAAAACGTGCTGCTGCTAAAACCCGGAACCTACATGAACCTGAGCGGCCAGAGCGTGGTGGAAGCGATGGGCTTCTACCATATTCCCCCGGAAAAGGTCATCGTGCTGTACGACGACATCAGCTTCCCTCCGGGAAAGCTGCGCATCCGCTTAAAGGGCAGCGACGGCGGGCAGAACGGGATGAAGAACATCATCTATCTCACCGGCAGCGACCGCATTCCGCGCATCCGGCTCGGCACCGGCGACCGGCCGGACCGGCGGTGGGACCTCGCGGACTGGGTCCTTTCGCGCTTTTCGCCGGAGGACCGCAAGCGGTTCGATGAGGCGGTCGCCCGCGCGAACGACGCCGTCGCCCTGATGGTGCAGGGCAAAGCGGCGGATGCGATGAATCTTTACAACGGGAATTGACCTGCCCGGCTGTCCGCTTCTAATGCAGCTGAAACGCAGGGGGAGGGTCGCATGCATTTTTTTAAAACTGTTTTTTCACCTAAAACTATCATGGAATGCTTTTCGCTGGCTTTGCGATTCGTCGGCGCGGCCTATGCCGTGATAGGCGCGGTTTCCGCCGATTTCGCCGATCTGGAGATCGGCGCGGTACTTTTGCTTCTCGCCCTGTGCCTATGGCTCGTTGCAAACATGCACAACAAAAAGGTAGAAATTCTGAGGGAGAACGGCTTTCGCGTTCAGGCCAGAATCCGTTTCATCCGTAAGTATTGGCTGACCGGCATTTCATGCGGGGCACAAAGGCACCCCTGGCGCTTTTTCTATAAATACAAATACGGCGGGGAAAGTTATCGAGGACGCAGCGACCTGCTGTGGGAACACCCGGATTTTGGGTCCGGCGATCCGGTAACCGTTTTGATCGATGAAAACAATCCCGAAAAAAGCTGCCCCGATTTCATTCCCGCATTCAAATAAAGGGGATTTTCATGGAATTTCTGACAAACGCGATCCGCGGACTCAAGGAATTTTCAGACCTGGAAGCCGCGGTTGACAGCCGGGCGCTGCCGGCCGCGGTGACCGGTGTCTCCGGGGTCCACAAGGCAAATATCATCTATTCGCTCTGCGCCGACCTGCGGCGCAGGGCTTTTGTCGTCGCGGGCGACGAACCGGAGGCGCAGCGGCTTTGCTCCGACCTCGCGGCAATGGGCCTGAAGCCTCTGTTCTACCCGGCGCGCGACTTTTCCTTTCATGACGCGGAGGGCAGTTCGCACGAATACGAGCATCAGAGGCTGCAGGTACTGGAACGCATCCTCTCCGGCGGCTGCGACGCGGTCGTCTGCTGCATCGACGCCGCGCTGCAGCTCACCATCCCGCCCGCAGAGCTGAAACGCCGCACCGCCGTGCTCGAGGCGGGAAAAAGCGTACCGATGGAACGGGTGCTGGAAGCTCTTTCCGCGTGCGGCTATGAGCGGGCCGTGCAGATCGAGGGCGCGGGGCAGTTCGCGTCGCGCGGCGGAATCCTGGATTTCTATCCCCCGGGCGGCGAAGCGCCGGTCCGCGCGGAATTTTTCGGGGAAGAGATCGATTCGCTGTCGCTGTTCGACCCAATCTCCCAGCGGCGGACCGAGAACATCCAAAGCGCCGTGATCGAACCGGCGGCGGAAGCGCTGATCGAACATCCCCGGGTCCTGGCGGAACGGATCCGGAAGCTCGCCGGCGAGCTGCGGGGGAAAACCGCCCCGGCGGCCAAAGCCGTCCTGAACGAACAGGCCGGCAAGCTGGAAAACGGTCTGCGCCTGGGCTGCGCGGATAAATTTCTTCCCCTTCTGTACGGGGAAAAGGCGACGCTTTTCAGTTATCTGACGGATGACGCCCTGCTGTTTGTCAGCGAACCGGTCAAATCGCGCGAGCGGATGCGCGGCGCGCTGTGGCAGTGGGGCGAGGACCTGAAGGACCTGTTCTCCGACGGGACGCTCTGCCGCGGCCTGGACAGCTACAGCGGGGACTGGGCCTCGGCTCTTGCGGCGTTTGAACGCTTCGGCGCGGTCTATCTGGACGCCTTCGTTCACGGCGGCTACGAAACGCCGGTGCGCTCCCTCATCGGCATGAGCGCGCGCCAGCTTTCCACCTGGGGCGGCAGCATCCAGCTCCTGGCCGAGGACCTGCAGAACATGCTCGCGAACCGCTGGGCCTGCGCCGTGCTGTGCGGCTCCGACCGCGCGGCGCGCACCGTCGCCGCGGATTTGCAGGTCAAGGGGATCAACGCGGCGTTTGTGGAAAGCCCGGTCAGGATCGAACGCGGCGAGGTGGTCGTGACCATCGGCGCGCTGTCCGGCGGTCTGGAATACCCCGGCGCCTTCTTCGGCCTGATCACGCACGGGCGCGCGGCGCTTCCCCATGTGAAAAAAGCCAAAAAGAAAAAGAGCGGCGAGGCGGTTTACAGCATTTCCGACCTGACGCCCGGGGACTACATCGTCCACGCCACACACGGCATCGGCGTCTTTGAAGGGATCCATAAAATCGACATGAACGGCGTCGTCAAGGACTACATCAAGGTGCGGTACGCAAAAAGCGACCTTCTGTACGTCCCGGTGACGCAGCTCGACATGGTGTCCAAATACATCGGCCCGCGGGAGGACGCCAACGTCCGCCTGAGCCGCCTGGGCGGCAGCGACTGGCAGAAGGCGAAGGCCCGGGTGCGGCGCGCGGTCAAGGATATCGCGGACGACCTGATCCGGCTTTACGCCCAGCGGATGCAGGCCCAGGGGCACGCGTTCGCCCCGGACTCGGAATGGCAGCACGACTTCGAGGCCCATTTCGAGTTCGACGAGACGGAGGACCAGCTGCGCTGCATCGAGGAGATCAAGGCGGACATGGAAAAAAGCGCGCCGATGGACCGGCTCCTGTGCGGAGACGTCGGGTTCGGCAAGACGGAGGTGGCGCTGCGCGCCGCGTTCAAATGCATCACGGATTCCATGCAGTGCGCGATGCTGGTGCCGACCACGATCCTCGCCTGGCAGCACTACCAGACCATCACCCGGCGCATGGAGGGCTTCCCCATCCGCGTCGAGCTGCTTTCGCGTTTCCGGACGCCGAAGGAGCAGGAAGAAATCATCAGGAAACTTGAGCGCGGCGAAATCGACATGGTGGTCGGAACGCACCGCCTGATCTCCAAGGACGTCGAATTCCGCAATCTAGGCCTCATCATTGTCGATGAGGAGCAGCGCTTCGGCGTCGCGCAGAAGGAGCGTCTGAAATCGCGGTACAAGGACGTGGACGTCCTCACGCTCTCCGCGACGCCGATTCCCCGCACGCTCAACATGGCGCTGTCCGGCATCCGGGACATGAGCGTGATCGAAGAGGCGCCGCACGACCGGCACCCCGTTCAGACCTATGTGCTGGAACACGACGACGGCATCATTTACGAAGCCATCCGCCGCGAGCTGCGGCGCGGCGGGCAGGTTTACTACCTGCACAACGACGTGGGGAGCATCCAGCGCGCCGCCGCGAAGATTCAGGAGGCGATCCCGGAAGCGAAGGTCGGATTCGGCCACGGAAAAATGAATGAGCAGGAGCTTTCGGAGGTCTGGCGGCGCCTGATCGAGCAGGAAATCGACGTCCTGGTCTGCACCACGATCATCGAGACCGGCGTGGACGTGCCGAACGTCAACACGCTGATTATTGAAAACGCCGACCACATGGGCCTTTCGCAGCTGCACCAGATCCGCGGCCGCGTCGGGAGGTCCAGCCGCCGGGCGTTCGCCTACCTGACCTTCAAGCGGGACAAGGCGCTTTCCGAAATCGCGCAGAAGCGCCTGTCCGCCATCCGCCAGTTCACGGAGTTCGGCTCCGGGTTCAAGATCGCGATGCGCGACCTGGAGATCCGCGGGGCGGGCAACATCCTCGGCGGAGAACAGCACGGGCACATGGAGGCCGTCGGCTACGACATGTACCTGCACCTGCTGGCCGAGGCCGTCGGCCGCGCCAAGGGCGAAACGGTGCAGGAGTACGGCGAGGAATGCCTGGTCGACATGCAGGTCACCGCCCACATCCCGGAAAGCTATATTTCCGACCTGAACCAGCGGCTCGACATCTACCGGCGCATCGCGGACATCCGCACGCGCGAGGACGCGCTCGACGTCACCGACGAGCTGATCGACCGCTTCGGCGAACCGCCGGCCAGCGTAAACGGCCTGGTCGACATCGCGCTGCTGCGCAACGTCGCCTCCCGCCTCGGCATCCGCGAAGTCCGGCAGCAGGAAAACACGCTGTTCCTCTATTCCGACCGCATCGACATGAAAAGGATCGGCGCTCTGGTGTCCGCCCTGCGGGGCCGCGTGCTGCTCAACGCCGGGGCCAAGCCCTATGTCAGCGTGAGGATCGCCCAAAACGAGACTCCCCTGCAGACGCTTTCCCAGGCCCTGAAGCTGATGGAGGCCCCGCCGGAAGGATGAAGGCCGGATGAGAAAACCGGCCAGGATGAAAAAAGCATGGACAGCCCACCCGAAAAAGTGTATAATTGCAATAATCCATCAAACGCCGCAGGAAGAATGTTAAGAATATCGGAGTGTGTCATATGAAAAAAATAAAAAAGATCGCCGCGCTGCTCCTCGCCGCGGTCATGCTGGCCTCCACAGCCGCATGTTCCTCCGACAAGAGCTGGTGTGCGAAAAACGACAGCCTGACCGTGCCGGTCGGGAGTTATATTTACTATCTCTACTCCGCGTACGCAAGCGCCTCTTCCAAAGTGCCGGACTCCACCAAGGCCGTGCTGGACCAGAAGATCGACAGCAAGGACGCCGCGACCTGGATCCGCGAAAAGGCGCTGAATTCCGCCAAATCGCTGTTCGTCATCGACAAGAAAATGAAGGACCTGAAGCTGACCCTGACGGACGCCGAGAAATCCACCATCAAGACCAGCACGGACAACTTCTGGAACAGCTACGGAAGCACGCTGGAGGAATACGGCGTCGCGAAGAGCTCCTACGAGCTGGCAGCCGCCGAATACGGAACGAAATATCAGAAGGTCTTTAACGCCGTTTACGGCAAGGGCGGGTCCAAGGCGGTTTCGGACAATGAGCTGAAAAGCTTTTTTGAGAAGAACTACACCGATTTCTCTTACGTGCTGTGCAAGCTGTACAAGACGGATTCCAGCGGAAATTATTCCGCTTCGTTCTCCGACACCGAAAAGAAAAAGGCCGAGGCCCAGTTCAACGATTACGCTTCCAAGATCAAAGCCGGGACCATGACGCTTCAGCAGGCGGCCGACGCTTACAAATCCGCCGATCCGGACATTTCGGTCCAGACAGAAACCGTCGATCTCAAGACCAACACGCAGGGATACCCGGACGATCTGGTAAAGATACTGGACGGCATGAAGGCCGGAGAAACCAAGGCGGCGGAGATCTCGGACGGTTACCTGTATCTGTTGGCAACAAAGAACGACATCACGAAAAAGACCGAGGAGCAGATGAAAACCGACAGCGGGCGCAGCGGCCTTCTCGCCGATTACAAGGGGCAGGAATTCTCCGACGAAATTTCCAAGGAAGCCGATTCCATCAGCGGCGTGACCGTAAACGAAAAAGCGGTCAATTCCTATAATCCGTCGATGTTCGTGACGGAGGAGTAATTGCTGAAGCATCTAAAAGGACCGGCCCATATGGGCCGGTCCTTTTAGATGTTATTTTAATTATCTGTATTGGAGGAACTTATAAGCATTTTAAAAGGAAAACGATTATTTCTTTGGTTAGTGTTAGCTAACCTCTGTGACTTCAGTTTACCATCACTCAGCCGTTCTGTCAAGGCTTTTCCTGAAAATTCGCTCTTTTTTATAGAAAAGCGCTCCGCCAGGCAGAGGCAGCGCGGCAAATGAACGCTGCCTGTTTCCTCGTCAGTACAGCACGACCGTGCCGTCCTTCACCGCGCAGCGGCATTCATAGCTCTTCTGACTGCCGGTCTGCGCATCGTAGACGGAATTGAATTCAAAGGAATCCTTCCCGTCGGTCAGAAGGTAGCGCGCGATGAGGAACCGGTCGTCCACGCAGGTGACGAATTTGCCGAGGTCGCTCGGAAATTTCGCGTCCACTCCGGAGTTCATGACGCCGGCCACTTTGCAGAAGCCGTCGGCCTCCGTGATGCGGTAGGCGCGCCCGCCCTGCGGGTCGATGCTGAACATCGCGTCTTCCTCCTCCTGCCCAAGGCTGAGCGTCGCGGCGACCGACTTTCTGCCGCTGCGCTTGTCATAGGCGCACAGGCGCTGGTCCCCGGTCGGGAAATAGCGCGCCCGGAAGTAGAGGCTGCGGCCGTCCATCCCGGCATAGCGCACCAATCCGCTGGTTCCCGCACTGAGAATCAGTTCCAGCGGGACGCGCTCCTCCCCCGCCTTGACCGAAACGATCAAATCCAGCAGGGGGCAGAGCCAGACGTTGTCGTTGACTTCGTCCCCCAGCCAGCGCATATTGCGAAAACATTTGAGCTTTTCCTCTTCGTTCCCGTGCGGCTGGAGGACCAGAATCTGACGCTCGCCGTCCAGATCATAGGAAATCAACCCGGCGGCGTTTCCATTGCAGATACGCGGGTCCCTGACGTAGTAATACCGCCCCTCGTCCAGATCGTACAGATAGGCCACGCGGGAGAAGCCGGTCAGTTTTTTGTATTCGCGGAACAGACGGCGGTGGCGTTCGTTCGCGCAGGTATATAAGATCACGTGGCTTTCGTCGAGCGCGCGGCATTCGGCAAAGGCGCCGATGAAATTCAGCCGGGCCATGCTTTTCTCCGCTCCGGTATTCTTGTCCACCCGCAGAATCCAGACCGTGCTTTCGCCGGATTCCATCACGACGACGATGTCCTCCGGAAAGCTGAAAAAGTGCTGCACATAAGCCGGGTCGGTTAAAAAGTAGTTCGCGATAATGCGTTCCCGGTGCGTTTTCAGGTTGTATTCCAGAAGGAAAAGGCTGTTGTGCCCCTCCTCCGATTTTTCTTCGGCGTAATAGATCCTGTCCGCTTCAAATTCAATCAGCGAAACATTGCTGCTGGTAAACAGATTCCGCAAATCAACCACTTTCACCGGTCTCACCCCCGACCTTTTCATTATATCAGAAACCATCGAAAAATCCAATTCCGCATTGCCCGCTCAGGGCCTTTTTTTCTCATTTCATGCTATAATAGGAATCATCAGGGAGATGAAACGCCGTGCATGTGGTAAAAGCGAACTCAATGCTCGAAGTGGACCTTCACGGACTGACCGCGGAGGACGCGAAGCGCCGACTGGAACATCTTCTTTCGAGCGCCGGACCGGAGGTCAAGGAGGTCCGGGTCATTCACGGCTACAACTCCGGGCAGGCCCTGCGCGACATGGTCCGCCTGAGGCTGAAGCATCCGCGCATCGCCTCCAAGCTCGTCACGCTGAATCCGGGGGAAACCAGGCTTCTGCTCCTTCCCCCGGAGAAAAAGAAGGGCCGCTGACGGCGGTTCAGGGGGGATTTTCCGATGCTTCACCGAAACCGGGCGTTTCTCTTTTCCGTACTCGCGGTGCTTGCCTGCGGGGCTTTTCTCGCCGTTTTCTGGCTGCGGCCTCAGCCCGGTGGCGGAGCCCGCCCCGGAAAAAGCGGGGCGTCCTCGAAGGCAGCGTATTACACGGCGGCGGATTTCGGAATCCAAACCGTCCACAGCCCCGTTGATTTCAATCAGAACGGAACGGACGATTACACCGACCTTCTGCTCGGGGCGCGCGGGGACGCGGAAAACATGCCGGAATACGACAATTCCTATTATCAGGGCGGGTATCCGCCGGACGGTTCCGGCGCCTGCACGGACCTCGTCTGGCGCGCGTTCCGGAACGCCGGGTACTGCCTGAAGGACATGGTGGACCGGGATATCGCGGAACACGCGTCCGACTACCCCGTCAACGGGAAGCCGGACCCGAACATCGACTTCCGGAGGACGGCGGATCTGAAAATCTATTTTGAGCGGCACGCCGTCTCCCTGACGACGGACCTGAAGCAGACCGCCGAGTGGCAACCCGGCGACATCGTCACGTTCGGGACCCACCACATCGGGATCATTTCCGACCGCCGGGACAAGGACGGCGTTCCCTTCCTGATCCACAACGCGGGCCAGGCGGAGCGCGAGGAGGATGTGCTGGCGCACTACGGCGAAATCAGCGGGCATTTCCGGTTCGACGCGAGCCGGCTGGACAAAAACGAACTGATTGCGTTCGATTCATCGAAATGAGGAGGCCTCTTTGCGCTCAGGCCGCGCGGGGCCGTTTTTTCTGGCCTGTGGCCCGGTGGCTCTTAACCTTTTATTTCTTCTGATTTTCTCTTTTGCGCTCGGGCCGCGCAGGGACGCACAGCGTCTTTTGCGCCTACGGCGGTCGCGACTTCAGCCTTTTTTGCGAACAGGCCGCGCAGGCCCGTTTTTTCTGGCCTATGGCCCGGTGGCTCTTAACCTTTTATTTCTTCTGATTTTCTCTTTTGCGCTCGGGCCGCGCGGGCCCATACTTTCGTAATCAGACGAAAGTACGCAAAGCCTGAGTCGGGGGGAACTTCAACTTCCCAACGGGAGGGGCACCTAAACGTTCCCCCCGACGCCCCCCGGCACCTGTCATGCAAAACGGTTCCGTTATCAAGCGAGTGATTCCCATTGGACGTTCCCAATCTTACGCCAAATGTAAAAAGGAAGCTCTCTGAAAATTTTCAGCTTTCTTTTACAACACCCTATGGCATCAGCTTTTCAGCCCCCGTCGTCAATGAAAAGCTGTTGTTAGAAGAACAGAAAAAATTTTCTTGACGGCTCCCGGGGGGTGTTAGGGGGACCATCCGGTCCGGACGTGCCTACGGCATACCCGGCTGAGAAAACATCGTCGCTTCCCTGTTTTTTCGCCGCTCCGGGAACGTAAATCGTAGATGCAGCGGTACGCTGCCCCCACCCGTACTTTGCCTCCTTTCGGGCAGGCTGAGCCTGCATGCACGTTTTCCGCCCAGGGTTTGCTGAGTGGAAACCAAAGGAGAGCGCAAGACTGTTTCTGACTGCTGTCCATAGTCATGATCCGCCGTAGGCGAGTAAGACGCTGTGCGTCCCTGTCCGGCCTGAGGACAGAAAAAGAAAATAGAAGAAATAACAAGTGAAGAAGCCCCGGGCCGCAGTCCGAAAAGAGCGACCAGACCCGGCAGTTCCGGGAGAACCCTATCTCCGTCCCGCTAAACAAGGCAAGCGTGCAGGCTCAGCCTGCAATTTTATAGTTGAATTTTGGTAAATTAAGGATTATAATAGAATCGCAAGGTAAATAAAAAACGCAATGCAGGGATGGAGTGTGCAACCACCCCACCCCCTGCATACGGAGAGCCACCCTCCATATACCACGGAATTCACCGCGCATTGCAGGACCTATTATACTTCCTTTTTCTGTTTTTGTACAGGGGAAGGAAGGAGAAACACTTCTTTTTCCTCCTGTATCTGCGCGCGCGCCGGTGTATGGAATGACAAATTCCGTACCGGCGCTTTTTGTTGCCTTGCGGGCAACGATGACGTTGCATCCAACGGCCCACCATTCAGCAAGCAGTGAAATGATCGGTTGAGACAGGTGGGACGGAGGAAGGAATCTCCCGACGGCACATTACGCCACTTTCAAAACCCCGGTTTCCAAAGCGTTGGGGAAAAAGCTGATGGACAGCTTTCCCCATGCCGTGGGCGCCGCAGGTGCGAACGGGTCGAATGGCCTGGGAGATTTCCGGAACCGTCCTGCCAAACCAAACCGCGAATTTTCGCCGTTCCGTCTGGCAGGCCGAAGGGTGCGGCGACACGCCGCCCGCCGGCGGAATTCCGAATGTATGTGAAAGAAGTATGAACGCGGAAAGTCCAGCCCATACCCGGCGCAGTGAGAGAGATTCCGCCGGCAAAAAAAGGGAGCGGAGCGTCCAATCGGGCGCTTCGCTCCCGATTTTTATTAACAATCCGTTGAATCACTTCGTCATAATACGGAAGGCAGTATTTTACCTCAGGCTGGACGTAGACGTGCAAACATCTTTTACGCTACCGGTTTCTTTTCAAATACTCTGTGGCCATAGCTTTGGAGCCCCGTCGTCAATGGGAAGCAGTCGTCTGATAACAGAACCGTTCTGCATGACAGGTGCCGGGGGTGCAGGAGGGACGGTTAGATACCCCTTTCGATGGGAATTTGAAGTCCCCCCTCTTTTATTCGTTTCAGCATTCCCCAATAGAGGGCTCCAAAGTTGAGATGTTAGATTCAATCAATTTGATTCTGATCTTCATGGTCGCGTAGCGCAATAGACGCTTTGCGTCCCTGCGCGGCCTGCGCGCAATGAAGAAACATAGAAGAAATTTTGGGTTAAAAGTCACCGGGCCTTGGGCCCGCAGAAAATCCGGCCGGATGGTCCGTGCCTTCCGGACCGGCGATGCGCTGTTCCTCGATCCGGTACCGCGGGCGGGCCTTTGTCTCCGCATAGATTTTGCCGATATACGTGCCGAGGACGCCCATGCCGAGGAGCACCAGCCCGCCGAGCAGCCACAGCGACCAGAACGCCGCGATCCAGCCCGCCCATCCGGCGGCAAAGTGGGCGATTCCCGCCCAGACGGTGCCGATCAGGCCGATCAGGGCCGTCAGCATGCCGAGGTTGAAAATCAGCTTTAACGGCTTCACGCTGAACGACGTGATGCCGTCCACGGCGAACGCGAGCATTTTTTTGAGCGGATATTTTGACTCCCCGGCGAACCGCTCGTGCCGGTCATAGGTGACGACCGCGCTGCGGTAGCCGATGAGCGGGACCAGCCCGCGCAGGAACAGGTTCACCTCGCGGTACTCCGAAAGCGCGTCCAGCGCCCGGCGGCTCATCAGGCGGTAATCCGCGTGGTTGTAGACCACGTCTACCCCCAAAACCGCCATGAAGCGGTAGAATCCGAGCGCCGTCGCGCGCTTGAAAGCCGTATCGGTTTCCCGCTTGTTCCTCACGCCGTACACCACGTCGCAGCCGTCCAGATATTTCCGCACAAACTCGTCGAGGACGTCGACGTCGTCCTGAAGGTCCGCGTCCAGGCTGACCGCGCAGTCCGCAAATTTCCGCGCGGTCATCAGCCCGGCCAGCAGCGCGTTCTGATGCCCCCGGTTGTGCGCCAGCTTGACTCCGCCGACCAGCTCGTTGCGCTCATTGAATTCCGAGATCAGCCGCCAGGTGGCGTCCCGGCTGCCGTCGTCCACAAGCAGCATCCTGCTTTTCGGGTCCGCCAGTCCGGCGGACATCATCGAACGCAGCTTTTCCGTCAGGCGTTTTACCGTTTCCGGCAGGACCTGTTCCTCATTGTAACAGGGGATGACAAGATAAACGACCGGTACCGACATGGGAACCTCCACCTTCGCTTTCAGTTTTTCATTTCTTCTTCCGGATTTTTTACATCCGGAACGGCGTGCGGCGGGGCCGGGAAAACCCTCCCCGCGGGGTGAGACAGGCGCGGCGCGCGCAGATGCACCACCCGATAGATTTTTCTCTTTTTTTTCTGCTGTCCGCGGTCATACCGCCGGGTCACGATATAATAGAACGCAAACAGGAGGATTCCGCCCGCCGTCGCCGCGGCGCCCAGGGCCAGACCGGGCGTTTTGTAGCTGAAACGGATCCGGGAGGTCCCCGCCGGGACCCGGACGGCCATGAAGCCGACGTTCACCTTGACGATTTCCGCCGGTTTTCCGTTGACCTCGACGGTCCAGCCGCCCTCCCACGGGACGCTGAAAAACACCAGGCTGCTTTTGTCCGACGTAAACTCCGCCGAGAACCCGCCGTTGTCCTCCGTGAAAGAGGCGCATGCCTGTGCCGCCCGCGCGGTGCAGTCCGAAAAATAAGCCTCCTGCGAATAGTCCTGGCCGTTGACGTCCAGGTGGGAAAGGCCCTTCGCGTTCTTCCCCACGTCCGCGTCCTCCAGAACCACGGCCTTGAGCAGCAGCAGATTCCGATCGTCCTCCGCCAGGCCGTTGTATTCGGAGCGCGTCACATAGCTGTCATAAGCAAAGCCCATCGGGACAAAATAGTCGTTGCGGTAGACGTCGCAGCCGTTCTGCGTCGCGTAATAGCTCCACCCCGGCATGGCGGCGGTCCCGTCCTCCCCGGTGAACTTCTTTCCGGAATCGACGGGGTCGAACAGCCAGAGACAGCTCGTCAGCCCCCGTAGGCCGTAGTATTTCACGTCCGGGCGGGAGCCGACGTCCCGCTGCACGCCGATTGTCGGGTAAAATTCCATGACCGAGCCCGGCACGATGCTGTGGAACGCCTGAATGCTTGGCTTCTGCCAATACATGGCCTGGTTGTCCATGCCGTCGAAAACGTCGATCCGGCTGAACTCATCGGAATCCGGCAGATTGATCTGATCCCCTTTATTAAGCGAATAGGGGATGATCCATTTGTGGGTGTCGTCGCTCTGCGTTTTGCCGAGCGCGATGAAATAGGCCGCGTAAACAACGGTAATCAGCGTGATGCCGCCCATCAGGTAATGGAGGAACTGTTTGCGGTTCCTCCGGTAAAAACGGAAGGACAGCGTGAAAAGCGCGATGCTCAAAAGAGCGACGGCCACGTAGGGCCAGAACCGGGTCGGGTAATCCTCCAGCCCGAAGACGGTCTTTCCCTCTGAGGTTTTGTTCGGCATCAGCCCGATCGGGAGCGCGATGCCCAGTGTGATCCCCAGCGTCCATTTGATCGCGCGGGGCCAGTCCGATCTGCGGTCCTGCAGCGCCAGAATGGTCGCCAGCGCCAGCATCAGCGTCAGCATATAGAACCAGCGCGCGTAGTAGGACATGTTGAACAGCTGGAACGCGGCGTTCAGGATCGGCACGAAGGCCATGAAAAACAGGATGCAGATGATCGTTTTCAGCCAGTGCTTTTTCCTCACCTGGACAAACGCGAACACCCCGCTCATGCCGACGAGCGGGAACCACGCGCCGAGCGAAGCCCACTTCGCCTCCGAATTCGGGGTGAAGTTCGGGCGCGCCGGAATGTCCGGCGGGAAGAAAAAGCACTCCAGAATGTGGATATACCGCTGGTTCCAGTCGTAGAGGAGGGTCCCCCAGCCGGAGGGCGGGTTGTCGACGCGCGGATTCTGCACCGCCGCCAGAACGGTCGGCACAAGAAGGACCGAAGCGCACAGAACGCCGAGGACCGCCTCGCAGGCCAGAAGCAGAAAATCGCGCACCGAAAGCGTCCAGTTACGGCTCAGGAGGCGGACAAACCAGTAGATCAGCAGGAATACAACCTGTCCCACAAAAAAGTACCAGTTGACCATCGCGCACAGGAAGACCGTCAGTGCGAACACCCCGCGCCGGCGCGAATCCATGTACTCGTCCAGCGCCCAGAGCATCAGCGGAAAAAAGACGATCGCCTCGTGAAAATGGTTAAAGAAAATATTGTAGATGGAAAATCCGGAAAACGCGTACAGCATGCCGCCGATCACGGCGTAATCCGGGTCGCGGACATACCGCCGCAGATAGTTGAACGCCGTGAGGCTCGCGCAGCCGAATTTCAGCATCAGCAGCGGGCCCATCAGATGCGGCACCATCCAGCTCGGGAACGGGATCGTCAGCCAGAAGAACGGGCTGCCCAGCAGGTAAAACGTATAGGACCCGATAAAATTCGCGCCGAGGTCCGTCGTCCAGCTCCAGCCGATATTCCCGCTCCGGACCGCGTCGTGGCACATCTGGTAGAAGGGGACCTGCTGGACGTTGTAATCACCGTAAAAGAGGAAATATCCGCCGTCGAACAGAATAAAAGGAATAAAAAAAAGAAAGGATACGGCAAGGCCGTAAAAAAAAGCCTTGTAAAAATATTCCCTTGTCCCGTTTCCCCTCAGACCGTGAATTTTACCCACTGCTCCGCCTCCCATGCACCTTATCGTTCCATATTATAACACACCGCCCTGCCGAAACAAGAAAGATTCCTGGAGAAATGATGAATTTTTTGTATTGAAAATATGAGAAAATACGGTATGATAAGAAGGTACGGGCAAAGGGGGACTGATTCGTGTTCCATTTTTTCGCCGTGCTGTCGCGCATGAAAAATATCAACCGCTGGGGCCTGATGCGAAACACCCGGCAGGAAAACCTGTGCGAGCACAGCTTTGAGACCGCCGTCATCGCGCACGCGCTTGCCGTCCTGCGCAACACCCGCTTCGACGGAAACGCCGACCCGGGCCGCGCCGCCGCGCTCGCCCTGTTCCACGACGCGCCGGAGATCATCACGGGGGACATGCCGACTCCCGTCAAATATTTCAGCCCGAAAATCCGCTCCGCCTACCGGGAGGTGGAATCCGTCGCGCGGGAGCGCCTGCTCGGCTTCCTGCCGGAGGACCTGCAGGGCGTGTACCGCCCGCTTCTGGGAGAAACCGCGGAACCCGGCGACGCGGAGCTGCTGAAGCTGGTCCGCGCGGCGGACAAGATCTCCGCGGTCATCAAGTGCGTGGAGGAAAAACGGATGGGAAACACGGAGTTCTGCCAGGCGGAAACGGCCCTTCGCAATTCGGTCAGGGAACTGCGTTTGCCGGAGGCGGACTGCTTCATGGAAGAATTCCTGCCCTCGTTCAGCCTGACGCTGGACGAACAGGAATAATTGGAAAATTTCCAGAAATTTTACAAAAAATAATTTTTTTCCGCAATCATAGAAAGCGGCCTTTTCTTTATACTATTACGGTTAAGGACGCACAGTTTCTTTCCGCGGACCTCCGATCAGGACGCGCCTGCGGCGGACGCACAGCGTCTTTTCGCGCCTACGGCGGACACGGCTTTGGCGCGGTTATGCTTTTCAGTCTGCGGTTCGTCCCGGGCACGCTTTCAGGGAAACTCTTTGCAAACACGGCTCGTTCCGCCGCCGGGAGTTTCTTCTCTCTGCGCCGCCCGGACAAAGCCACAGATTTCCACGTTCCGCACGGCGGGCCGAATCATGAAGGGATGGATGAAGTGAAAAGAAGAAGAAGGCACCTGCTCCGGAATATTTCCATTTTGGTCCTAAGTCTTTTGATGCTTACCGCGGGGGTCGGCTGCGTTTACGCCGACAGCCTGTTGAACAGAATCAACTTTGCCGATCCGCAGGAGGAAGAGCCGCAGTCGACCGGCTCCCTGTTTGAAACCAACTCCGGCGGCGGGACGGACAGCGCCAACGCCGGGCTCCTGGGCGGGCTGTACCATGACGACGCCATTACCAACATTCTGCTGCTCGGCGTGGACAATTACCAGAAAAACGACACGGGCCGCAGCGACAGCATGATGCTGGTTTCAGTGGATACGCGCCATAAAAAAATCAAACTGACCTCCTTTATGCGCGACCTGTATGTCGCGATTCCCGGCGTCGGCAGCAACCGCCTGAACGCCGCCTACAGCATGAACGGCGGCGGGGTCAAGGGGGCACAGGCTGTCGTGCGCACGCTCGAATCGAATTTCGGCGTGGATATCGACCGCTATGTCATTATAGACAATGACGCTTTTAATAAAATTATCGACCGGCTCGGCGGAGTCAAGATCACGCTGACGGCGGCGGAGGCCAAGCTGGTAAACCAGTATTCGGGGGATTCCAGGCGGAATCTGAAAGCCGGCACGTTCACGCTCAGCGGGGCGCAGGCCCATTATTATTCGCGCATCCGCGCGATCGGCGACGATTTCGAGCGCACGGAGCGGCAGCGCAAGGTGTTTTCCAGCATCGTCGATTCCCTGAAGGGCTCCAGCCTGCCGACGATCTACGGCGCGCTGGCCGATACGCTGAATCTCGTGACGACAAACATGACCAAATCGGAAATTCTGGCGATGGCATCGAATTCCCTCACGTACCTGAATTATCCGATCAGCCAGGACCGGGTGCCCGCGAACGATGAGTATACGTCTGAAACCGTGATGCTGGGCGGAACGGGGGCCGATGTTCTGGTTCCCATTCTCGACAAATGCAAAAAAGACATCGCATCCTTTATTTTCGAGAGCGATATTCCCGATAAGGTCTACAACAACGCGGGCTAACCGGCGCGTCGCCGGTCCCGGCGGCCCGCTGTTCAGTGCGCAGAAAAAGAGCAGTTCAGTTGAGCGGGACGGTATCAAGAAATCCCCCGACAGTCCAAGGCTTTAACCCGCGCGGCGATTCTGCCGCGCGGCTTTTTTCGAAAGGAGGCGGGCGCGTGTCCGCACCGCTCTATGAAGCATTGGTCCGGCACGCCGCCCTCGGGCGGGCATCCTTCCATACGCCGGGCCATAAAAACAATCCCGCCGCCCTCCCGGACGGCCTGTCCCGGCTCGATCTGACCGAGCTGCCGGATACCGGCAGCCTGTACGACGGCGGCGGTCCGGTCGAGCGGGCGGAAGAACTGGCCTCCTCCCTGTTCGGCACGGCGCGCACCTGTCTTTCCGCGGGGGGATGCACGCTGTGCGTCCAGGCGATGTTCCGCCTCGCCGCCCCGCACGGCGGAACAGTCCTCTGTGCCCGAAATGTCCACCGCAGCGCGGTCGGCGCGATGGCGCTGCTCGGGATCGAACCGGTCTGGGCGATGCCGGAGGATCTGGTCCATGCGGTGGACACCTGCGGAGCGGACGTGAAAGCCGTTTATGTCACCAGCCCGGATTATTACGGGCGGCTGCTCGACATCGCCGCGATTTCCGCGGCGTGCCGCAAAAAGGATCTTCCGCTTCTGGTTGACTGCGCGCACGGGGCGCACCTGATGTTTACCGAACCAAAGCTGCACCCGCTTCTCCGCGGCGCTTCCATGACCGCCGACTCCGCCCACAAGACGCTCGGCGTCCTGACCGGCGGAGCGTGGCTGAACATCGCGGACTCCCGCTTTGCAAAGGACGCGAAGGAGGCGATGGCCCTGTTCGGCTCCACCAGCCCTTCGTTTCCGGTTCTCGCCTCTCTCGACCTGTGCCGGGAGCGGCTGGAACGAAATTCCGGCGCCTTCCCTGTTCTGCAGGAGCGCGTGAGCCAAATCCGTTGCCTGGCCCGGTCGCGCGGGATTCCCTCGCCCGAAGGCCTCTGCGACCCGACGCGGCTGGCGCTGAAAACGTCGGAAATCGGGCTGGCCGGCATACAGGCCGCCGAGCGGTTCCGTGCCGCCGGCGTCGAGCCGGAGTATGCGGACCGCTCGTTCGTGATTTTCATCCCGACGCCGTTCAACACCGAAGCGGACTTTCTCCGGCTGGAACAGGCCGTCCGCCGGCTCCCCGCCGGGGATCCGCTTCCTGAAATTCCCTCTTTTCCGCCGCTCTGCCCTTCCGTCGTTCCCCTGCGGGAGGCGGCGCTGGCCGAAACCCGGTCTGCCCCGCTCTCCCGGGCCGCCGGAGAAACCGCCGCGCAGATCGCCTGCCCCTGTCCGCCGGGCATTCCCGTCGTCATGCCGGGCGAGCGGATTTCAAAAGAGGCGGCGGAGTTTCTGCGCGGCACTGGCATTTATGAAATAAAAGTGATAAAATAGAATAGAACAAAGTATTTCATCATCAGGATCTCACGAACGGGAGGGATACGAATGAAGCTGGTATTGGCGATTGTAGGCAACGACGACAGCGGCATGGTCTCCTCGGCACTGACCAAGGAGGGCTTTTCCGTCACAAAGCTCGCGACAACGGGCGGATTCTTGAAGAAGGGCAACACAACTTTTATCGTCGGCACGGAAGATGAAAAGGTGGACCAGGTCATTTCCATCATCGCCGGCCAGAGCCGGCGCCGCACGCAGCTCGTCCCGAGTACCACCACCATGGATATCGGCGTCTACTCCGCGTTCCCGGTGGAAGTTACCATCGGCGGTTCCACGATCTTTGTGCTGAATGTGGACCGCTTTGAAAAGGTATGAGTTTGAATTTTGAAGGTTTTTCCGGCAATCCGGAGGTCAAGAGGAGCTTGTCCCTTGCCTTTGATGAGGGACGTTTTCCCCACGCGGTTCTTCTGGAGGGTTCTCCGGGCAGCGGAACCGACATCCTCTCCGGGATTCTTGCGAAGGCGGCTGTCTGCCTTGCGGAGAACGAACGGCCCTGCGGGCGCTGCCCCGGCTGCGTCAAGGCGGCCGCGGGCTCCCACCCGGACATCCTGACGCTGGACGGCGACGGCAATCCCCGCGTTTTTCCGGTGGACGCCGTGCGGGAGATCCGCGCCGGAGCCTACATCCTTCCAAACGAGGCGCCGAGGAAGGTTTACCGTCTCTTAGGCGTGCATAACATGGCGGAACCGTCTCAGAACGCGCTTCTAAAAGTTCTGGAAGAACCGCCCGAAAACGTGATTTTTCTTCTGACCGCCTTCAGCGCTTCCGCCCTGCTGCCGACCATCCGGTCCCGGGTGCAGATTTTTACTCTGGAAGACGGCGGGGGGAGCGAAGAGGGCCGCGGGGAAGCGGCGGCGGTCGCGCGCGCGGTCGTGGCGCCCGGCGAGGCGGAGCTGCTGTTCCAAACGGCGCCGCTCATCCGGGACCGCGACCGACTGCGCGCCGTTCTGGCACAGCTTTTTTTGCTGCTCCGCGACGCCGCCGTGCTTCGGGCGGGAGGAAACTCCAGCCTCTCCGGCGAAAGCGGCGCGGCGGCGTACCTCGCCTCCAAGCTGACCCGGAAAAGCCTGATGCTTCTTCTGGAGGAAACCGGGCGCGCCCGGCGCGCGCTGGAGCAAAATGCAAACGCGGCGCTTCTGGTCACCGCCCTGTGCGCGGGGCTGAGGGAAGCGGCCGGAAAATCATAAATGGAAACAGCGACGAAAAGGAGGGCCATATGGCCGAGGTAATTGGCGTGCGATTTAAGAACGTCGGCAAGGTCTATTATTTTGACCCGGCCGGCAACATCCTGAAAAAGGGCGACAAGGTGATCGTGGAGACCGCCCGCGGAGTGGAATGCGGGGAAGTCGCCATGGAAAACCGCCAGATCGGAGAGGAAGAGCTTGTGCAGCCCCTGCGCCAGCTTATCCGCACCGCGACGGAAGAGGACCTGCAAAAGGTCGAGGAAAACAAGAAAAAAGAAAAGGCGGCCTTTGGGATCTGTCTGAAGAAAATCGCCGCCCATAAGCTGGAAATGAAGCTGGTCGACGTGGAATACACGTTCGACAATTCGAAGATCCTGTTCTATTTTACGGCGGACGGACGCGTCGACTTTCGCGAACTGGTCAAAGACCTCGCCTCCGTTTTCCGTACCCGCATCGAACTGCGGCAGATCGGCGTGCGGGACGAGGCGAAAATGCTCGGCGGGCTCGGCATCTGCGGCAAACCGTTCTGCTGCGCGACGTTCCTCGGCGGGTTCCAGCCCGTTTCGATCAAAATGGCCAAGGAGCAGGGCCTTTCGCTGAATCCCGTGAAAATCTCCGGCATCTGCGGCAGATTGATGTGCTGCCTGAAATATGAGCAGGAGACTTACGCCAGCCTGCTGCGCAGCGTCCCCGGGATCAATTCCGTCGTCATGACGCCGAAGGGGCGCGGGGTGGTGGCGGACAACAACCTGCTGACCGAGACCGTCTATGTCCGGCTCGACTCCTCCCCGGACACCCCCACGCAGGCGTTCCGCGCCAGAGACGTCCGCGTATTGAAAAGCGGAAAAAATGCAGTCAGCAAGGACGAGATGGAGCAGCTGAAAACCCTCGAGGGGAACTAAATTTACGGTTGCAATTTTGCATTTTTATGTTACAATAGGTCTATATAAAGTATTGGAGGTGTTCCTTTTATGGCATATGTTATCAGTGATGATTGCATTTCCTGTGGTGCCTGCGCCGGTGAATGCCCGGTGGAAGCAATTTCGGAAGGCGATGGCAAATTCGTGATTGATCCGGAAAAATGCACGGAGTGCGGATCCTGCGCGGAGGTCTGCCCCGTCGGTGCGCCGAAACCGGAAAACTGATTCCGACAGGACAAAAAGACGGAGCGTTCTGCGCCCGTCTTTTTTCTTTTTCAGCCAATTTGAAACGCCATAGGAGGACCGCAGCAATGGAACGCCGGGATGTTCGCCTCCGGGCGGAGGAAGCTCTCCGCACAGACGGGAAGCTGGAGCCACTTTCTTCCGGCTTTTACGCCGTCACCGGAAAAAATCACACCTTTAATACCGACACAATCCTGCTCGCCGATTATTCCATGCCGCGCCCCGGTGAAACCTGCGCCGATTTCGGCACGGGCTGCGGCACGATCCCGCTTTTATGGTGCGCCCGGTCCGCTCCGCAGCGGGTATACGCGGTCGAGCTTCAGGAGGAAGCCTGTGAACTCGCGCGCAGTTCCGCCCGTTTCAACGGGTTGGAGAACCGGATCGAAATCGTGCAGGAGGATATCCGCCTCCTGAAGGACAATCGTTCCATCCCCCGCAGCCTCGATCTGATCGCCTGCAATCCTCCCTACCAGCCGGACGGGTCCGGACAGCACAGCACACAGGAAAGCCGCCGGATCGCGCGGCACGAGGTCGCCTGCAGCTTTTCCGAAATCGCAGCGTCCGCCGGGGCGCTTCTTCGCTGGGGCGGACGCTTTTTTTTCTGTCTTCGGCCCGCGCGCCTCTGCGACGCCATTCCGGCGCTCCGGACGGCCGGGCTGGAACCGAAACGGCTCCGTTTTGTTCAGCAGCGCGCGGACAAGGCCCCTTTCCTGTTTCTGATGCAGGCGAACCGGGGCGGACGGCCCGGCCTTTCGGTGCAGCCGGCGCTGCTGGTCGAGTCGGAAAGCGGCGGCTGGTCCGAAGAGATGCTGAGAATCTACGGAGATTACAAGGAGGGGCGGACATGAGCGGAAAGCTGATTGTGGTCGGCACGCCGATCGGGAATCTGTCCGATTTTTCGCCGCGCGCGCGGGAGGCGCTGGAAAGCGCCGACTTTATCGCGGCGGAAGACACGCGCGTTACCGTAAAGCTGCTCAATCACTTCGGGATCAGGAAGCCGATGATCTCCTATTTTGAGCACAACAAATACGAAAAAGGAGACGTGATCTGTGAGAGGATCGGGGCCGGAGAAACCTGCGTGCTGGTGACCGACGCGGGAATGCCCGCGATTTCAGACCCCGGTGAACTGCTGGTCGCTCAGTGCGCCGAACGCGCCCTGCCCGTGTTCGTTGTCCCGGGTCCCAGCGCCGTCATTTCCGCTCTGGCGGTTTCCGGACTGCCGACCGGGCGCTTTACCTTTGAGGGTTTCCTCAGCGTTTCCAAAAAAAGCCGGCGCGAGCATCTGGAAGAGCTGAAAACGGAACGGCGCACCATGGTGTTCTACGAGGCGCCGCACAAGCTTGCCTCCACCCTTGCCGATATGGCGGAAGCCTGGGGCGGCGGGCGGCGGGTCGCGCTGGCGCGCGAATTGACGAAAATCCATGAGGAGGTCATCCGCACGACGCTGGCACGGGCGGCGGACCGTTACGTGGGGGAGACCCCCAGGGGAGAATTCGTGCTCGTGATCGAAGGCGCGCCGGAACCGAAGCAGGCGGAGTCCTCCGCCGCGGACGCGCTGAAGCTGGCGCGGGAGTATCTCGGCCAGGGGCTGTCCGCGCCGGAGGCCGCAAAGCGGGCCGCGGCGGAAACCGGGCGCAGGAAAAACGAACTTTACCGGGATCTGACGCACGGCTCCGGAAAAGACTGAATACGCGGCTGGGTTTGCCAAACGGACTCCGCTTTTTTCTTTTCAGTCTTAATAACTGCATTTTCTTCCTTTATACTGAAATTATCATGATAAATTAGGTGAATGCGAATGAGTGTAAAGGAATACGCGAAACAGACCGTTGCGAAAGCGGCAAATATCATCCGTGGAGATTCCGCCCGGCACGGGGAGTGGAAACACCAGTTAAACGAATTTGCTGTCTGTCAGTGCGGAAGCCCGCGGGACATGATCTCCATCCTCGGGTCTTTTTTCAAGTGGAGCATCATCTCCATACTGATTGGCGCCGTGGCTGGCGGGGTAGGCACTCTGTTCTATTTCTGCATCCGGTATGTTACGATGCTGCGCACCACTTACGGATGGCTGATCTGGTTTCTTCCACTGGGCGGTCTGGCCATCGTGTTTCTCTATCACATGGGCAAAATCACGCAGCCAAAGGGAACGGATCTGGTGATCGAAGCGGTGCGGTCACCGGAACCGATCCCCACCATGATGGCGCCGCTGATTTTTATCGCAACCGCAATTACGCACCTGTTCGGCGGTTCGGCGGGCCGCGAGGGAGCCGCCCTTCAGCTTGGCGGCAGCCTTGGTTACCGGATCGGGAGCCTGTTCCGCCTTGATGAAAAAGATCTGCACGTGGTTACCATGTGCGGCATGGCCGCCTGTTTTTCCGCCCTGTTCGGGACGCCGCTGACCTCCACTCTGCTGGTAATGGAAGTGATAACGGTCGGCGTCATGTATTATTCCGCTCTTGTTCCCTGCATCGTCGCCTCTATTGTCGCGGCGGGCATCTCCCGGTCGTTTCATGCGATTCCCACGCAGTTCACCGTCACCGGAACGCCCGATATCGGCGTCTTGCCGCTCCTGCAGGTGGCGCTGCTGGGAATCCTGTGCGCGCTGGTCAGCATCCTTTTCTGCTTTGTAATGCATGGCACTGGCCTGCTCTGCAAAAAATGGATTCCGAACCAATACATGCGTGCTGCGGCCGGCGGGGGCTTGCTCATTTTCCTCTCCCTGGTGTTCGGCCGGGATTACCTGGGCATGGGCAGCGACGTAATTGCCGCGGCCTTCCTGCAAAGCTCACGGCCGGAAGCGTTTTTGCTGAAACTTCTCTTCACTGCCGTGACGCTCGGCGCGGGGTTCCGCGGCGGCGAAATTGTTCCCGCTTTCTTTGTCGGGGCTACGTTTGGCTCCTTCACCGGCAGCCTGATCGGATTGAACCCTTCCTTTGGGGCGTCCGTTGGCTTTATGGCGGTATTCTGCGGGGTGACAAACTGTCCTTTGACCTCGTTTGTCCTCAGCGTCGAGGTTTTCGGTGAAAAGGGAATCATCTACTATCTTCTCGCCGCCGGAATCAGCTACATGCTCTCCGGGTATTCCAGCCTATACAGCCAGCAGAAAATCCTGTACGCAAAAGACAAATCCCTTTATATCGGCGGCGAATAAAGCACAAAAAAGCGGGCGCCTCACAGGGTGCCCGCTTTTTTGTGACAGACCGGCTATTCCATGATGGAAGTGATCTTAGTGCTCACACGAACGGCATCACGCCGGTAATCAAACCTGAATTTGCGCATCACCCGCTGCACGACACCCTGCGCGGTTTCCGACGTGACGGTCTGCAGCATGGCAATATACTGCGTCGCACTGCAGGAGGCCACCGTGTCCCCTCTTCTCATTCCGGTCAGAATGGCATTTTTGAGCTTTTCAGAGGCGGCCCTGAGGACTTCCGGCTCCGGCATGCCGCCGTCCCTGCCGTTCATCGTAAACAGAATCAGGAATATGGAAAGGCCGGTGCGCGGCATCATCCGGACCTGGGACCGATACAGATATTTAAACATATCGTAATCACAGTAAAAAGCCCCTTTGATTTTTGTCTTCTCCTGAAGGTCGCTGTGGATGCTTTCCAGATCCGTCTGCGGCCGGCTGCTGTCCGATATCCGGCTGACGCACGGTTTAAAAAGGCCGCTGAGATTGACCCCGAATTCCTGGTAGAACAGCTTCACAGTGCGGTCGTAGTGGTCGAACGCCTTCCCCTCGCAGCCCGTGTTTGAATAAGCCTGCAGCAGCAGAATATGGACCGGCTCCTCATAGGGGAACAGGCGGAGCGCTTCTTCGCAGACCGGGATCATCTCCTCAAAGCGGTCCTTTTGCGCCAGCAGGCCGCAAAGGCCGACAACACAGCGGAGATACAGTCCCATATAGCGCGTACTCTGCAAAATCACCCAGGTTCCATAGGAAGATTTCGGCAAAAAGCCGTTCTGATAAAGCCCGATCGCCTTCCTGTACCATCGGATCCGCTTTTCAACCGGGGCTTTTTGCAAACAGGCTTTTTGAGCGTATTCAAGGAACCGCTCGGAATCCACACTGCATTCATACTGGTTGTTCCATACGTAGGTCCCGTTTAAAAAAATAATAAATTGGGACTGGTCGCCGGACAAGTCCCCCAGAATCGTGCGCGCCCGGTAAACGAGGTTCTTCAGGGCATTTTCCGGGTCCCCGCACTCGCGCCCGTCCCAGATATCCCGGAGAAGCCGGTTCAGCGGCACGGGAACATTGCGCTGCGCAATGAGATATTGAATCAGCATCCAGACCCTCTTGGTACGCCCTTTCAGATTTGTCAGAGTTTTTCCGTTAATGGTAATTGAAAATTCGCCAAACATCTGGACGCTGATTTTAGTATTTTTCCCGGAATACAAACTCATCGCTTCCCATCCGAAATTCTACATTCAGTGTACCATAAACCGCGACGATTTACAATTCTGGAACCTCGGCTCTGTAAGAAGTTAATTTTCTTCCAGTTTCTCCAAAACGAGCTGATGGAGACGTCTGCTTTCGTTTAAATCGATCACCCGCTGGTTCCGGCTGCCGCGAAACAGCAGCGTCAGATCCTTCTGCTCCTGCAGAAACGGGCCGTCCACCAGCACGTCCGTCCGGTCAAGAAGGTCCTTGACCTCAGGGTCACGCATCGCCAGAAGCTCCTCGTACCGATACCCGGAGTAGGTGGTCACATCCAGCCCGGCGGAATGCACAAGGGAAGCCAGCTCCGCCAGCGGGCCCGGCTGGCAGAACGGTTCGCCGCCGCTGAAGGTAACGCCCCTGAGCAGCGGATTTTCGCGGATCCGGCGGAAAAGATCGTCCGTATTCATCACGGTTCCGCCCTCAAACGGGTGGGACTGGGGATTGTGGCAGCCCGGGCAGCGGTGCGGACACCCCTGCACGAACACGACGAACCGGATGCCCCTGCCGTCCACGATGGATTCCGGCTCAACGCCGCAAACGTTCAGTTCAGATGCCATGCTTGACCCGGTCCCTTTCCTCCGCGCGTTTCGCGTCGTTGAACCGGTCCAGCGTGCCGACCAGGTAGCCGGTGATGCGGCGGATGCGCTCGAATTTCGGCCCTTCGTCCTCCGTCCGGTGGCAGTGCGGGCACTCGTTGTCGATGATCCCATTGTAGCCGCAGACCGGGTCGCGGTCGACCGGATGATTGACGGAGCCGTAGCCGACGCCGCTTTCCTTCATGCAGCGGATGATGGCCTCGAACGCCTCCGGGTTTTTCGTCGTGTCGCCGTCCAGCTCCACATAGCTGATGTGGCCCGCGTTGGTCAGGGCATGATAGGGAGCCTCCAGTTTGATTTTTTCAAACGCGCGGATGGGAAAATAAACGGGAATATGGAACGAATTCGTGTAGTACTCCCGGTCGGTGACACCGGGGATCTTTCCATATTTCTTTTGGTCGATCCTGACAAAGCGCCCGGAAAGACCCTCCGCGGGTGTCGCGAGAAGCGTAAAATTCAGCCCCGTTCTCTTCGATTCGTCGTCCATGCGCTTTCTCATATGGCCGATGATCTCAAGGCCGAGCTTCTGGCTTTCCGGGCTTTCGCCGTGGTGTTTTCCGGTCAGAGCCTTCAGCGTTTCCGCGAGGCCGATAAACCCGACGCTCAGCGTGCCGTGCTTGAGGACTTCCTCGATGCTGTCCTCCCAGCCGAGCTGATCGCTGTCGATCCAGACGCCCTGGCCCATCAGGAACGGATAATTGTAGACTTTTTTGGAGCACTGGATCTTGAATCGGTGCAGCAGCTGCCGGACGACCAGGTCGATGCGCTTGTCAAGGATCTCATAGAATCTGCCGACGTCTCCGTGCGCCTCGATGCCGATGCGCGGCAGGTTGATCGAGGTAAAGCTCAGGTTCCCGCGGCCGCAGGTCACCTCACGGTCCGGGTCGTGAACATTGCCCATCACGCGCGTGCGGCAGCCCATATAGGCGACCTCCGTATTGTAGTCTCCCGGTTTGTAGTACTGGAGATTGAACGGGGCGTCGAGAAAGCTGAAATTCGGGAACAGGCGCTTCGCGCTGACCCGCACCGAAAGCTGGAACAGGTCGTAGTTCGGGTCCCCCGGATTGTAGTTGACGCCCTCCTTGACCTTGAAGATCTGTACGGGGAATATCGGGGTCTCCCCTTCTCCGAGGCCCGCCTTTGTCGCGAGCAGCAGATTTTTCATCGCCATGCGGCCCTCCGGCGACGTATCCGTTCCATAATTCAGGGAACTGAACGGAACCTGAGCGCCCGCGCGCGAATTCATGGTGTTCAGGTTGTGGATCAGCGCTTCCATTGCCTGATACGTGGCGCGGTCTGCTCCCCTGACCGCCGCCCCGACCGCATACCGGTGCGCCTTGGCCGCCTCCCGCTCCGCGATCTCCTCAAAGCCCCCGGCGCGCTGATGCTCCGGCAGATATTGAACGAAGCGGATGCCATATTCGTCCGCATTTCCCATCGTGATGTCATCTCCCACCGCGCGGCGCGTCTCGACGGTCAACGCGTCCGCGTCGGCGGCTTCCATGCCGTGGGCAACCTGAAAATATTTGGAAAGCTCCTGAAAATAACACCGGCGGAACGTTTTGGCGACGCCCGGAGCCATGGAAAAGTCGAAATTCGGGATGCTCTGGCCGCCGTGCATCTCGTTCTGGTTCGCCTGAATCGCGATGCAGGCCAGCGCCGCGTAGGAGCTGATGTCGTTCGGCTCGCGCAGCGTGCCGTGCCCGGTGCAGAAGCCTCCTTGAAACAGCTTCAATAGGTCGATCTGGCAGCAGGTCTCCGTCAGCATGTAGAAATCTTCGTCGTGGATGTGGATGTCCCCGCTCAAATGTGCGGCGGCGATATCCTTCGGCAGTATGTAGTTGTTGATAAAATATTTGGAGCCCTCCGAGCCGTACTTCAGCATCGTCCCCATGGCGGTGTCCGCGTCGATGTTGGCGTTTTCCCGCTTCAGGTCGATGTCCTTCGCGTCGCGGAACGTCAGCTGGCGGTAGATATCCATCAGGTCGCCCTCAGCCTGCCGGATCTTCGTATGCTCCGCGCGGTAAAGGATATAGGCTTTTGCGGTTTTTGCGAAATCCTTCGCAATCAGCATCTCCTCCACGGCGTCCTGAACCTGCTCCACCGTCGGCGTGCCGCCGCCGTCGAACTTCCCGGAAATCCGGGAGGTCAGGCGGTCCAGCTCCTCCCCGGTCATTTTTTCGGTCCCCACCGCCAGATTTGCCTTTTCAATCGCACTGCGAATTTTTTTTTCATCAAACGGAACGACCGACCCGTTTCGTTTCTGAATCCGTGTCGCCATATTAACTTCATCCTTTCCGGTTCTTTTCCACCGGAAGATCGTTCCGGCGGACGAGTGTAATAAGAATTATACTTGTTTTTATCCGGAATGTCAAGAAAGGATCTACAAGATATAGTGTGTTAATTTTTTAATTTTCGACAGTGAATACCATCTGTAGTTATCGCTTATTTACTGCCATGTCCAGGAGCGGCCGCCGTCGACCGTCGCGAGCAGACCGTGCGCGGCCAGAATCCAGCCGTGCCCGTCGTCCGTAAACTGCATGGGACAACGGTCCCGCGCCGTATCGAAAGTGTCTTCCCCAAGCCCCTTCGGCAAAAGATGAGGATCCCACGTTTTGCCCGCGTCCTGCGTGGTCAGCAGTTCATATCGGATTTCCGATTCTCCGGAGGATCCCGACGCGAGAAGAAATCCCCTGCCCGCAGACAAGAGGGCGGCCGCAACGGCACCGTCGTCCTTTAAAGCGATCGTTGGGCTTTCCCAATCCGTTTTCCCGCCGGCAAGGCGGCTCAGCGCGCTTTGGTTGGATATCACGCTGTCCCCGCCGCTGTACGCGGAGGGGTTCCACGTTTTCCCGCCGTCCGCGGTCCGGTAAATCCGCCCTCCCTTTACGATCATCGCTCCGCCTTTTTTGTCAAAAAACCGGAAGCAGTCCGGCGTTTCATTTGGAGCAAGGCCGCCGCACAGCCTGCTCCATGTGACGCCGCCGTCCAGGGTATGCAGAACCGAAAGCGAACCGTCCGAAGCGCCGACGGGCGCCGCCAGAACCCAGCCCTCCTCCGGGCTGATAAAGGACAGATTTTCGACAAAGTACTCACCGGTAAAGCTCTTGACCGTCAGCCAGCTTTGTCCTCCGTCCTCCGTTTTCAACAGCGCGTTCGGATCGGAGAGTTCTCCCAGTCCGTAGCCGGTCCGGCTGTTGACAAACGAAAAGTCGACGGTCGGCGCCGGCGCCGGGTAGAGCTGCTGCCAGTTGTCCCCGCCGTCTTCGGTTTTCAGCAGGTAATCCCCGCGGTTCGGGTCCATTCCGACGGCCCATCCCAATTGAGCGGTCTGAAACACAATTTCCCTCGCGCTGGTGATTTTCTGGGTCTCCTCCACATTTTCCGAATTCGAAGCACCGGCCACCTGAAAGCTTTTTCCTCCGTCGCGCGTGACGGAAAGGCCGCCGTCGACCGGGCCCGCGCCGACATTCAAAGGGATCCATCCGGTCTGCGAATCCACAAAGCAAAGCCCCTGCGGAGTCGGGCGGACGCTTTTGACCCCGCCGGCCTTGCTCCAATGCAGCCCGCCGTCCGCCGTGTGGTACAGCTCCCCGTTCCAGGTGGCAAGGTCGGAGGTCAGGAACCACCCCTCCTTGGCATTCAGAAAATCCACGCCGGCACAGCCCGCTCCGCCCTCGTCCATCTTTTTCTGGAACTGGCGCCGCCAGCTCCTCCCTCCGTTCGACGTGTATCGGATGGAAACGCTGCTTTTCTTCCTGTTCACACCGACGACCCATCCGTTTTTCCCGTCCGCAAAGCACATTTGGACCGGGATAAAATCCTTGATTCCGAATGAAACGGCAGTCCAGGCCGTTCCGCCGTTCTTTGTTCGCAGCAGACGGCTCCCGGTGAGCGCAAACGCCGTCTGAGCGTCTCCCGCCCACAGCGCGGGCTTTGATTCGGATTCATCGGAAGAACTTTTCCACTGCACCGTCCAGCTCTTCCCGCCGTCCTTCGTGTGGAGGACGGAATAGCGCACCAGTTTGGAAACATTGGCAGCGGCGGCCCTGGACGTTTCCTGCGAAACCGCCCAGCCTTCATTTTGATCCGCAAAAAGGACCGCGTCAAGCTGCCGGCTGTCGTCACCTGTTTTGGTCCAGGTTGCTCCGCCGTCCTGCGTCGTCAGAAGCTGCGACCGGTAGGAATCGGAACCGGATTCATACCGGTCCCGGATCATCCATCCGGCATCGCCGTCGAGAAAATCGATGCTGTGAAGCTCAAAATGATTGTCCTCCCCTGCGATCTGTACCTCTTCTCCCGGTTTCAGGCCCGCTTGCGAAGAAACGGACTGCGAGCTGCCGGACGCGGGCAGGGAGTCAGCACCGCTGCTTTCCTCCGAGCTTGACGGGGTCGGCGAGCACCCCCCCTGCGCCGTCAAAATGAAAACTGCCGTAAGGATTCCAATCCATCTTTTCAACAGACACTCCTCCTGTCCGAAAAATCACCGGGCGGCAAAGTGATTCACAGCCCAAGCATAAATCGATTCCAGCACGGGAAGCAAGCCCGTGCCTTCGCCTGTCAAGGCGTATTCCACCCTCGGCGGGATTTCCTGATACTGCCGCCGCTCGACCAGGCCGGATGCGGTCAGCTCCCGGAGGCTTTGGCTCAGCATCATGTCCGTAATTCCGGAGACACGCTGCCGGATTTCTCCGTAACGGGCCGACTCGCCGTCGCGCAGCGCCCATAAAATGCGCAGCTTCCATTTTCCGCCGATCAGCGATACCGCGCGCTGCAGAGGCGCATCGCTTTCCGGCCCCGGCGCGAGGGGACTTTCCTGCAAATACTGGTTCTGTTCCTCCTCGCGCCGGTTCCGCTTCTCCCGTTTTTTCTTCTTTTTCAATCCGGTCCGCCCCCTCCGCGCGCCGCGCGTTTTCGCCGTGCCGCCTCCCTGGAAAACGGGCATCCGCAGAAGTCCTGCCGGTACAGCCCGTATTCGCGGGAAAGCTCGATCGACCGCTGATACCCGCGGCTCTTCTTGAAATCGGAGGGCAGATAAGGCACTTCGTACTCGCCGGAAAGCTCCTGCCCGATCTCATTGAGCTTTTGTGCGTCTTTATAGGGACTGACCGTCAAAGTCGTAGCAAAAAAATCGTATCCGCCCGCCCTGGCGTACTTCGCGGTCTCCTCAAGCCGCAAACGGTAACAACCCGCGCAGCGTTCGCCGCCCTCCGGTTCCTGCTCCCTTCCGCGGGCCATTTCAAGAAACTGGCGGACGTTGTAACGGCCCTCGATGAATCGCGCGGGATAGCTCTGCGGCAGTTCGGAGAGCAGGCGCTTGACCTCCGCCGCGCGTTTTTGATACTCGTCTTCCGGCAGGATGTTCGGATTGTAGAAAAACACCGTGATCCGGAAACACGGCGAAAGCTGCTCCAGGACACTGCTCAGGCAGGGGGCGCAGCAATCGTGCAGCAGCAGCGTGGGTACCCGGCCTTCAAAGCCGTTGATGATTTCCAGCATTTGATTTCTGTAATTGATCTTGTTCATGATGCGCCCTCCTTATCTCTAAAGAATACCATTCATTTTCCGTTACAGGGTTTTACGGGCCGCCGGTTTTTCAGACCTCATGATGTTTTATTCCGTCTTTTTATCCCGCGGCAGAATCGATATTCCAAGCTCCTCAAGCTGTTTCAGGTCGACTTCATCCGGCGCGCCGCTCATCAGCTCCGCGGAGGAAGCGACTTTCGGGAACGCGATGACGTCGCGGATGCTGTCGCAGCCCAGCATCAGCATGACCATGCGGTCCAGGCCGAACGCCATGCCGCCGTGCGGCGGCGCGCCGTAGCGGAACGCGTCGATCAGGAAACCGAAGCGCCTCTGCGCCTGCTCCGGGGTAAAACCGAGCACCTTGAACATCCTTTCCTGAATATCGGGCCGGTTGATGCGGATCGAACCGCCGCCGAGCTCGTTGCCGTTCAGCACCATGTCGTAGGCGACGGCCAGCACGCTGCCGGGGTCGGATTCCAGCTTGTCGAGGTCCTCCTCGCGCGGCATGGTGAACGGATGATGCATTGCGACAAAACGGTTTTCCTCCTCGCTGTACTCAAACAGAGGGAAATCCGTCACCCACAAGAGGCATGGCTTCGAGTCGTCGATCAGCCCGAAGCGGGATGCCAGCTCCCTGCGCAGCGCGCCGAGGGAGTCGAACACCGCTTTGTTTTTGCCGTCCGCAACCAGAAACAGCACGTCGCCCTGTTCGGCGCCGAGGGCCTTCCGCACCGCCACGGCTTCTTCGGGCGCGAGGAATTTCTCATAAGACGAGGTCTCCTTCTCCGAAGCGAGCCGCGTCCACGCGAGGCCCTTCGCACCGTAGGCTTTCACCCATTCGCCGAGCTTGTCGATCTCCTTGCGGCTCAGGGCGTCGGCCTTCCCCTTCAGGTTGATGCCGCGCACGCTGCCGCCCGCCGAAAGCGCGCCCGCGAACACGCGGAACTGCGTACCCGCCAATACGCCGCTCAGGTCGGTCAGCTCCATCCCAAAGCGCAGGTCCGGCTTGTCGGAGCCGAAGCGGGTCATCGCCTCGTGCCAGGTCATGCGCCGGAGCGGGGTCGGGATATCGATATTCAAAACTTTTTTATAAACATCCTTGACACACCCCTCCGCGATGGCCAGAACGTCGTCCTGCGAAACAAAGGACATCTCGAAGTCGACCTGCGTGAACTCCGGCTGGCGGTCGGCGCGCAGGTCCTCGTCGCGGAAGCAGCGGGCCACCTGCATGTAGCGGTCGAAGCCGGAAAGCATCAGAAGCTGTTTGTAGAGCTGCGGCGACTGGGGCAGCGCGTAAAAGCTGCCCGGGAACACGCGGGAGGGCACCAGATAGTCGCGCGCGCCCTCCGGCGTGGATTTGATGAGGTCCGGCGTTTCGATTTCGAGAAAGCCGTTGTCGTCGAAATAGTCTCGCACGGCCTTGACGATGCGGTGCCGGCCGATGATTTTCTTCTGCATGTCCGGTCTTCTCAGATCCAGATAGCGGTATTTCAGACGAAGGTCTTCCTTCACATCGGTTTTTTCCTCCACGGCGAACGGAGGGGTCTCGCTCTTTGCGAGCACGCGCAGCTCCGCGACGTCAAGTTCAATCTCTCCGGTCGGAAGATCCGCGTTTTTCGAAGACCTCTCCTTTACCGTGCCGCGCGCCGCAAGCACAAATTCCGCCCGTGCGGCGAACGCCTTCTGAAAGACCTCCCGGTCCGTTTTCTCCCCGAACGCAAGCTGGACGATCCCCGTGCGGTCGCGCAGATCGATGAAGATGAGCTGCCCCAGGTCGCGCTGGCGCTGCACCCATCCGCAGACGGTCACTTCCCTGCC
Source organism: Caproiciproducens sp. NJN-50 (assembly GCF_004103755.1). Lineage (NCBI taxonomy): Bacteria > Bacillati > Bacillota > Clostridia > Eubacteriales > Acutalibacteraceae > Caproiciproducens > Caproiciproducens sp. NJN-50. The sequence continues at coordinate 3,133,580 of NZ_CP035283.1, forward strand.
GCAGTCCTTCGCGCGAAGTTCCCCGCAGTAATCGGTCCGTTTTAAGCCTGTCAATGATTCCGGCATATCCATTTCCCCATTCTTTATCTTAAATAAAATCCGATTTTAACTTTACAGCCTGGGAGCAATCTCGTCAAAAACGGCCCTGACGATCGAATAGGGCCGCTGTTCCTCGTGCGCGGTGACGGTCACCGCGGCTTCCCGCTCCGGCAGAAGGATGCAGAACTGTCCGTATTTTCCGTCCGCGCGCCAGGTCCCCGGCGCGGAGCAGAGCCACACCTGGTATCCATAGCCCGCGAGGCACTCCGGCTCTTCACAGCCGTCCCATCCGCTGGGGATGGAATCCGCCGACATGTTTTTCAGATATTCTTCGCTCACTAGCCGCTTCCCATCCCAAACCCCGTGATGGAGCAGCAGGCGGCCTAGGCAGCTGAACTCGTCCAGAGTCAGGAAGAACTGGGTCGCACAGAGCGTGTGTCCCTGCGGATCGGCGTGCCACTGCGGATTTTCAATCCCAAGAGGGACAAACAGGCGCGGGACCAGAAAATCCCGCACGTTTTTTCCCGTGACCTTTTCCACCGTGCGCCCCAGCATGTAGCAGCAGGCGTTGGAATAGAAAAACTGCACCCCCGGCTGTTTTGTCACCGGAACGCGGAAAAAAAGCTCCGCCCAGTCGTCCTCCATTTTCCGCCCGTCCAGTTCTCCGAACCAGAAGTGCAGCTTGCCGGAGGCCATGTGCAGCAGGTCCCGCAGCGTGATCGCCTCGCTTCCCGGCGCCGCGATTCCACGGTACTCCGGAAAGAAATCCAGCACGCGGTCGGAGAGGCTGAACCGGCCGTCTTCCAGACACATGCCGACGGCCAGGGAAGTAAAGGTCTTGGAGGCCGAATAGAGATTCACCGGGTCGTTCGACCGCCAGAAGTGCGTGACGGATTCCCCGCTGCTCCGTTCCACGCGGATGCCGTACACATGGAGCTCCTGTTCCGCCGCGGTCAGGCGGAACCCATCCAGTATGGATTCTTTCATTTGATGTCCCCCGATTCCCTAAAAAGAGAGGCTTTCGTCGTCTTCTGCCTGCGCGCTGATCGCCGCGAACTGCCCCTCAAAGTCGTTGTTCAGATTGACCTTCGTCTTTTCTCCCGTTTTCATGTTCTTGATTACGCCCAGCCCCTGATCGAGCTCGTCGTCGCCGACAACCAGGGTAAACTGCGCGCCGAGCTTGTCCGCGTATTTCATCTGGGCGTTCAGGCTGCGGCCCATTTCGTCGCAGAATGCCGCGACGGAACACTCGCGCAGTCCCTGCGCCATGCGGAACGCCGTGCGCTGCGCCGCCTCTCCGATGGAAGCGATATACAGCTCGCAGGGCTGCGGCTCCGGAAATTCCACTTTCTGCGCCTGCATCACCATCAGCAGGCGTTCGAGGCCGAGGCCGAATCCCAGCGCGGGGGTCGGCTTTCCGCCCATCTCCTCCACCAGCCCGTCGTACCGGCCGCCGCCGCAGACGGTGCTCTGTGCGCCGAGATCGGAGGATACGAACTCGAATACCGTGCGGGTGTAGTAATCCAGGCCGCGAACGATGGCCGGGTCGATCTCATAGGAGATATGAACGGAATCGAGCGCCGATTTGACCCCGTCGAAATGCGCCCTGCAGTCATCGCACAGATAGTCGAGAATGCGCGGGGCGTCTTTCGCAGCCTCGGCGCAGTCCGGCTCCTTGCAGTCCAGAATCCGCATCGGGTTCCGTTCAAGGCGGGAAAGACAGGTCTCGCAGAGCCGGTCCTTCCGCTCCGTAAAATAGGCTTTCAGCGCCTTGGAGTACTCCGCGCGGCAGTCCGGACAGCCGATCGAATTGATCTTCAGCTTCAGGCCTTTGACGCAGAGCCGGTCGAATAAACCGTGCGCGAACGCGATCAGCCCGGCGTCCGCCAAAGGCATCGGCGTGCCGAAAATCTCCACGCCGAACTGGTGGAATTCGCGCTGGCGGCCCGCCTGCGCTTTCTCGTAACGGTAACAGGGGGTTAGGTAATAAAATTTCTGCGGCGCGGGGCTGTTGTACAGCCCGTGTTCCAGATACGACCGCACCACCCCGGCGGTGCCCTCCGGCTTCAGCGTGACGGAGCGCTTCCCCTTGTCCTCAAACGTATACATTTCCTTCTGTACCACGTCGGTGGTTTCCCCCACGGAGCGCCGGAACAGGCGGGTGTCCTCAAACACAGGGGTCCGGATCTCCGAAAACCCGTTCACGGCGGCTTCCTCCCGCATGACTTCCTCCACCGCCTGCCAGCATTCGCTGATCTCCTCCGCCTTCACGCTCCCGCTCTTTCCGGGAAGAATATCCTTTGTCCCTCTCTGTGCCTTGATCTGTTCCATAAACGGCTCCTTTTCTTCAGAAAATAAATAGTAACTCCCCGGCACAGCCGCGGTTTTTCATATTATAACAAAAAATCCCCGTCCCAATGGAAAGGGACGAGGGAGTTTCCTCTCGTGGTGCCACCCTTTTTCAGGGGCCGGAAACGGCCCCCCTTTCGCTCGCCCCTCCTGGGGCGGAAAACGGCTCCCGGATGTCTTCGCAGAGGTCTCGTTTTGCAGGCCCGCTCTCAGCCGCGGCGGACCCTCGCTGTGCAGAAACCCCGGTTACTCCTTCCGTTCCCAGCCGGAAAATCAGCCTTTCGGGTTCAGAATGTCGCGCCAGTCCAGATCGCCACGCTCCAGCCCGTGGATCAAGACCTCCGCCGTCGCGATGTTCGTCGCGACCGGAATATTATGCACGTCGCACAGGCGCAGCAGATTCATGTCGTTCGGCTCGTGGGGCTTGGGGTTCAGCGGGTCGCGGAAAAACAGGAGCAAGTCCACCTCGTTGCAGGCGATCCTCGCCGCGATCTGCTGGTCGCCCCCCTGGGGGCCTCCCAGGAACCGCTGGATCTCAAGACCGGTCGCCTCCGAAACCAATTTTCCCGTCGCCCCCGTGGCACAAAGCGAGTGGCGGCTCAGGACGCCGCAGTATGCGATGCAAAACTGAACCATCAGCTCTTTTTTCGCGTCGTGAGCAATTAATGCAATATTCATAAATTGATCCTCCAAAAATCAACATTAAAATCGATTCACTGAGGGGAGAGGCACCTGTTCGCCCTCCAGCCTGGCGGCCAGACGCCCCGCCGCGAGCGCTCCGGGCGAAGTCTCCGGCGCGGCCTGCGCCTTCAGCGTCGCCGCCGCCAGAAGCGGATCCTCCGGAATCACGGCGATCAGCCTGACGCCCGCGGCGTCGATCACGGAGTCCAGGTCCCCGTAGCACTTCTGCGCCCGGAACCGGACGCCGGAAAACCGGTTGACCACAAGCCTCTGCTGCCGGACTCCGGCCTCCTCCAGGCTCCGCCGGGCACGGGCCGCCGCCCTCAGGCTGACCGGGTCAGGCGTCGCCACAACCAGCGCCCTCCGGGCCGCGGCCGCGGCGCTGAAAAAGCCCTGCCCGATCCCCGCCGGGCTGTCGATCAGGATATGGTCGTAATACCGGGAAAGGACCCCGACGAGCTGCCGCATCACTTCCGGGCTGACAACGTCCTCTTCCGTCCCCGGAGCGGAAAGCAGGAAAAGATTCGGCTCAAACGCACTTGGGTAAACCGCTTTCGCGGGTTCCGCCGCGCCGGAAACGACATCCGCGATGTCGAACACACGGTGGTCGAGGACACCGAGCATATGGTCCAGGCTTCCAAGGCCGGCGTCGCAGTCGATCAGCAGTACGCGCTTTCCCCGTGCAGCGAGGGCGGCCCCGACAGACGCCGTGACCGTCGACTTGCCGACCCCGCCTTTTCCCGATGTAATGACTGTTACCGAATCCATAGTTAGTCCCTCATATTACCCATATTACCACAACAAATGATAAGAGTAAAGCATTTTAGCTGTCTGTTTTCACAAATTTTACAGTGCGACGCTTTCCGCTATCGCTGCGAAGACGCGGACGACGAAGCGCCGGAAGAAGCGTTCTGCCCTGCCTGCCCGGAAGCGGACGGCATGACCAGATTTCCGTTCCCATCCACGGTTTTGCCGTAAAAATAGGCGTCGAGGACATCCTTCGCGACGGTCATGCAGTACTTGCCGGTCGCGCCGTGTTCCAGCACCACCGCGACCGCAATCTGGGGATGGTCGTAGGGGGCGAACGCGATGAAGGTGACATTGTCGGAGTGCGGGGTCAGAACCGCCGTGCCGGTTTTCGCCGCGATCGGAATCCCGTAGTTCTTAAAGATCGACGAGGCGGTGCCGGCCGTCGCCACGCTGCGCATGGCCGCCTTGACATAGTCGATATAGCTCTGGTCGACGCCGATGTTCTCCACCTCCTGCGGCTTCGTCTGGGAGATGACCTTGTCCCTCGCATAATTGGTTATTTTATCCACAACATGGGATTTTAAACGCTTCCCGTTGTTCGCGATCGTCGCAACATAAGTCGCGAGCTGCAGCGGGGTGAACTGGTTGTCGCTCTGGCCCACCGCCGCCTCGACGGTATCCGCGTCCCACCACGATCCGCCGGAAGCGCTGCGCTCCGCCGGGCCGGCGAGAACGCCGGCGTTCTCGCTCAGCTCGATCCCCGTCTTCGCACCGAGGCCGAAACGCGGCGCATAAAGGTTCAGCGTGCTGATGCCGGTGCGGTAGCCGACCTCGTAGAAAAACGAGTTGCTGGATTTTTCAATCGCGTAGTTCGCGGTGATCATGCCGTAGTTGCCGATGCTTCTCAGCGGCAGCCCGACGTCCGAAAAACGCGTGTACAGGCTGTTGCCCAGAATCCGGGTGGAGGTGGTGATCGACTTTTCCTGCAGGGCGGTCAGCGCCACATAGGGCTTGACGATCGACCCCGGGGTGAAAATTCCGTTGAACGCCCGGTTGATGAGCGGAAGGTTTTTGTCCTGAAGCAGCTGACTGTAGTAATTGGTATCGCTGAGATATTCGTTCTCGTCGTAAGTCGGAAACGTGGACGCAGCGAGAACCGCAAAATCGCTGACGCGCAGCACCACCGCGCCGCCGGCCACGCAGTCTTCGCCGTGCCCGCTGGAAGAGCCCTGGTAACGCTGAGCGCACAGCGTCCGCCCGTACTCGCGCGTCGCCTTGATGTTCTGCGCGAGCGAAGTGTTGAGGACCTTTTGAAGGTTGCTGTTGATCGTCAGATAAACGGTTTCCCCCGGCTGCGGAGAGGCGGTCACCGTTTCGGAGGCGACGTTCCCCTGCCCGGTCAGTTCAACGACCTTCTCGCCGCTCTTGCCGCGCAGGGTACTTTCAAACGCCTGCTCGATCCCGCTCTTTCCGATGCGGTCGTTGTAGGCGTAGCCCTTGTCCTTGAGCGTCTTCCACTCTTCGGCGGAAATGGAGCCGATCGTGCCCAGAATGTGCGGCAGCAAAGTGCCGTCCGGGTATTCCCTCACCGTGGTCAGCTTTGTCTGGACACCCGGCAGTTTCATGGAATTTTCACTTAAGACCCCCACCGTGTCCTTGCTGATGTCGCTTGCAAACGTATAGGGCGCCGAAACGGAAAAGCCGGATTTCGTCATATTGTACCGGACGGAGACGATGTCGCGCGTATCCTTCGCGGAATATCCGCCGCACTCGTACCGGTCGGTCAGATGCTGCATGCACTGGGCGGCCGTCGCATAGGACTCCACATTGAGAAAATCCTTTGACTTCAGCGTCTTGATCTCCTTGTCCTCCCCGGAGACAAACTCGTATTCCCCTTTCGAATTCACCGTGATCGGCAGCTCGTCCACCCATTTTTCTCCCTTGGAATCCAACAGGCGGATCAGCGTCAGGATCGTCTGGTTCTCCGTCTCCTCCGTCAGGTAGGCCTTGTCGAACACGATGGCATAACCGGTTCGGTTGACCGCCAGCCCGTTTCCGGCGGAATCCAGGACCTCGCCGCGGGAGGTATCCATCTCCACCTGATAAAGGCTGGACTTATCCGCCTTTTCCAAAAAGGAGGCCCCGTTGACGATCTGCCAGTCAAACAGCCGCAACGCATAGACGAAAAGGGCTGCAAGCACCAGCAGTCCGGCAAAAAGGCGGCGGCCCCGGCCGCCGGTTTTCTCTTCTTCCATCGTCATTCCTCCTTTGAGCGGATCTGCAGCGCAAGCGCGCGGTTGAAATAATATGTGAGCGGCATGCACGCCGTCGTGTAGCAGAAGAGAGGCAAATAGCGGACCAAAAGCGCATAGCCCGCGTGCTCGTATCCGCTCATCACAAAAAAGAACACCCACTGCAGCAGAAACGTCGCGGCCGACGCGGCGGCCGTGAGCAGCAGGGCGGAAAAGAAATTCGTCTGGAACAGATTCGCTGCGATCAGGGAAATCAGATAGCATCCCCCCGCCAGAAGCAGCGCGTGAAACCCCAGCATGCTGCCGAAGCCGAAATCGATCAGAAGCCCGCCCGCGAGCCCGAACGCCATGGCGGCGGTCTCGCTTTCAAACAGGGCAATGGAAAGCGCCGCCGGGAGCACCAGCACCGGACGCGCCGATTCGATCGGCGGAATCAGCCCGGGAGTTTCCTGCAGCACAAACAGCACCAGCAATTCCAAAGAATACGCAAAAAAGCGGATCACTTTCAATTTTGTCGTCCCGCTCATGTCATTTTCCCCCTTGAGAGGAAGATGAGGAAGACGGCGGGGAAGACGATTTTGTATCGTCGTCCAGCGCCTGGCCCTGGCCCTGGAACGACGTGATCACCATCACGTCGCGCACGGTCTTGACATCGACAAAAGGCGTGACCTCCGCGTAAAGGGAGACGTCGTACGGATCGTTCTTCACGCTTTTCACGGTCCCGACCACAAGGTCGCGGGGATAGATCCCGCCAAGGCCGTTCGTCACAACGATGTCTCCCGCTTTGGCTTTCGTGTCCGCGGACAGATAGCCGAGCTTGACGACACCCTGATCGGCGAGCTTGATATCGGTTGCGACCACACCGCTTTCCCGGTTCACTTTGTCCATTGCGCTGATCTTTGTGTCCGGCGAAAGAATGGTGGTCACCCTGCTGTAATTCGCGCTGACGGAGGAAATCCATCCCGCAACGCCGCTTTCCGTTATGACGGGATCGTATACGGAGATCCCGGCCAGGGAACCCTGATCGATGGTAAACTGATAGAACAGGCTGGACGGGTCGCGGGCGATGACCGCGGCGGAAACCGGTTTAAAGTCCTTGTTGTCGTTTTTTAATTCAAGGAATTTGCGCAGCTGCGCATTTTCCTGCTGGTACGTATAATAATTGATCAGTTTGCGGTTCAGCTCGTCCACCTGCTGTTTCAGGCGTTCGTTTTCCGCTTCCAGTTCTTCCTTCGACTGCGTTGCAGACTGGGCCGTCGCCGCCGCGTTGTTCGTGACCAGCGTGCTGACGCGCTCCATCGGCGTGGAAAGGAAGCCGAACGCGTCCGTCAGGAACGAGCCGCCCGAGCCTGCGGTGGTCAGCATCAGCCCAAACAGGACGAAAACGGTGATAATTAAAATTTTAAATCCGTTGGAGTGGAAAACGTCCTTCATCCGGCACGGCCCTCCTTGTCCGTTTTCTTCGGCGGACGCATTCGCGCCGCCGCAGCTTTATTGAGTTTTTATTATAGCATGCTTTGGTTCGGGAAACAAGGTTCCGGCACAGTTTCGCGTTTGCCGGCCGGCGGAAAAATGCGGAAAACGGGGTATTGACAAAATTGTCCGATTGTTATACAGTTAGTTACATGAGTAATTAACTAATGAGGAGTGACCGATGTGCCTCCCGATTTTTCAAATGACAAACCGATTTTCCAGCAGATTGCCGAAGAGCTGGAGGACGCCATTTTAAGCGGCGCTTTCAGGGAGGAAGAACAGATTCCTTCCACTACGGAAATCTCGGTCAACTACAAGATCAATCCCGCCACCGCGCTGAAGGGCATCAATCTGCTGGTGGAAGAATCCGTCGCTTACAAGCGCAGGGGAGTCGGCATGTTCGTTTCTCCCGGCGCGAAACAGCGGATTCAGGAAAAACGCAGACAGTCTTTCTTCCGCGCCTTTGTCCTCCCGCTGGTGCGGGAAGCCGGAAAGCTGGGCCTTGGACCGGAGGATACGGCGGAACTGATAAAGAGAGGTTTTAAGGATGCGAATTGAACTAAAGGGCGTGACCAAACGCTTTCAGGGCAAAACGGCGTTGGACCACGTCACCGTTACGCTGGAAGACGGTCATATCTATGGTCTTCTCGGACGCAACGGCGCGGGAAAAAGCACGCTTCTGAACCTGATTGCGGGCCGGCTGTTCCCCACGGAGGGCGAAATTCTGGCCGACGGCGAACCGGTCTGGGAAAACGACCGCGCGCTCGGCAGAATCTACTGCATGTCGGAGGCAAATTATTTCCCCGACGGTTTGTGCGTGAAGGATATTTTCCGCTATACCGCCGATTTTTATTCCGGCTTCGACCTTTCCTACGCGATGGAACTCGCCGACCGTTTCGAGCTGGACCCCGGCGCAAAAAACGGCAGGCTTTCCACCGGATACAAAACCATTTTGAAGCTGACGGCGGCTCTGGCCACCCGCGCCCCAGCCCTGCTGCTGGACGAACCGGTCCTGGGGATGGACGCCGGGAACCGCGAGCTGTTCTACCGCGAACTGGTCCGGAACTTCTCGGAGCATCCGCGCCTTGTCATTTTTTCGACCCACCTGATTGAAGAGGCCGCGAAGCTGATCGACCGCGCCGTCATGCTCAAGCGCGGAAAACTCATCCTGAACGAGGACGTGGAAACCTTACTGGAGGACTCGTACCAGGTGCGCGGCCCGGCGGAGGCGGCCGGCCGGTATGCCGAAGGAAAGACAGTGATCGGCTCCGAGCAGTTCGGCGGCCTGAAAACCGTTTACCTGCGCGGAAAACCGGACGCCGCCGCATTGGGGGAAGATCTCACCTTTGAGAAAACGGACCTGCAAAAGCTGTTCATCGAACTGACGGGAACTCCGCGGAAGGAGAATCACGAATGAATCTGAAACCGATCATCCGGCTTCAACTCCGGCATGTTTACCGGATTTTCCGGATTATGTACCTGATTGTCTACGCGACGGTAGCCCTGAATGTGGTTTATGAACTGACTTACCGCAGCGGCGGGCAGGTTCAGCTGCATACCTCCGGGCTTGAGCTGGCGACAATCATCACCATTTTTATCGTCGGCCTCAACTGTTTCAGGGAATACTTTCCGTTCTATTCGGCCAACGGCGTTTCGCGGCACCGCGTTTTTTCCGGCGTGGTTCTTTCCCTTGGAATCACCGCGGCCTGCACCGCGCTGATCGACACCGTCAACACGGTGATTTTCTCCCTGTTCATGGACTACCGGCCGATGTACGCCACCGGCCTGCATAGTCTGGCGAGCTTTTCCGTTACGGGCCGTCTCTCCTCCGCACCCGTGCTGACCGCTTCCCTGCTCCTGAAAAATTTACTCTGGTGCTTCTGCGCCTACCTTGTCTTCGCGCTGTTCGGCCTGTTTCTGTCCATGCTGTATTACCGGATGAACCGGGCGCAGAAACTGGTTTTCTCCGCCGGAATTCCCGTCCTGTTGCTGGTTGTTCTGCCCGCGGTTGACCAGAATATCACCGGAGGGCGCATCACGGCTGCGTTTTTGAGCGTCCTGCAATGGTGGATGGCATGCATGATGAACCCTGTTTCCGACCTTGCGGCGCATCTCGTCCTCGCCGCCCTGTTCTCCGGGGCCGCTTTCCTGCTGATCCGACGCGTGGAAATCCGGCAATCATAATATTCCCTTTGGAAAGGAGCCTGTCATCATGGGGAATCCTTCTGATTTTTCAAGCGCCTCGGAATATTTCTGGTTTAACATCGCGTTTTATTTTCTGTGCGCCGTCGAATTTCTGGTCTGGCTGTTCACCTCAAGCCGCTGGGCGCGGCACGGCGAGCGGGTAAAGCCGGACCCTTCGATGTGGCTGCTCGTGTTCGGCTGGGCGGGCAGCGTCTACCTGAGCCTTCTGCTTCGCAGCCACGCCGTCCCCGCTGAGATGCAAAGCCTGCTGCTTCCCCATGCATTCTATTTTTTCGGCATGGTGCTTCTGGTCGGCGGAGCCGTCCTGCGGGCCGCCGCCGTATGGGCTCTGAAACGTGCCTTTACGCTGAACGTGCAGATTGCCGACGGCCAGCGCCTGATTACAACCGGGCTTTACCGCTTCCTCCGGAACCCGGCGTATACGGGAAGCATCCTCAGTCTGCTGGGAATCGCGTTCTGCCTGCGCAGCGCGCTTGCCCCGGTCGCCGTTCTCGTCCTCTGCGCCGTCTGTTACGGGGTCCGCATCCGCAAGGAGGAAAAAGCGCTCTCCGGTCAGTTCGGCGCGGAATTTGAAACCTATCAAAAGCACACCTGGCGGCTGTTTCCGGGAATTATTTAAGCGCACAAAAAACCGCCCCGGCACGTGGAAAATGTGCCGGGGCGCCTATTATTTTGTTTTCAGCCGAGCTCCGGGTCGTAGTGCGCCCGCTCTCCGCCGATATATTTCGGCCTGGTCCTCGCGCAGACCAGATTCGCCTCTCCGATCTTTTTCACATTCAGCCGCACCGGCACCGCGACCGGGCGCAGGTGCATCCCGATCAGCGTGTCGCCGATGTCCATCCCGGCGTTCGCCTGAACGGACTCCACCGCCGCCGGATGCTGGAAGGCACGGTAGGCCGCCGTGGCGAATGAACCGCCCGCCTTGGGCTGGGGCACCGCGTTGACGATGGGCAGACCGTATTTTTCAGCCGCTTCCTTCTCCAGGACGATCGCGCGGTTCAGATGCTCGCAGCACTGGGCCGCGAGATAGATCCCTCTGTCCTTCAAAATGGGATAAATCGCGCCGAACACCGCGTTCGCCGTCTCCTCGCTGGAACCGGAGCCGATCTTCTTCCCGCAGATCTCACTGGAGGAGCATCCGACCACCAGAATGTCGCCCGGCCTCAGCGTAACGGCATCCAGAAATTCCGTCACGGCCCCGCGGGCCTGTTCTTCAATTTCGTTCCGCATTGCAAAAACCTCCGTTCGCAATCGAAATCACTGTTACAATACTATCATACCCCAAGGCCGCGCGAAATGCGCTCCCGGGGGAAAATAAAACGGTTATCAGTGCCTGGGCTTCGCCCGCACCCGGATGGTCGCCTGAATCATCGCCGTAACGACCTGTGCGTTGGTCTGGGCGTCGATATCCGGCGGGACCTGGCCGCTGGAAAGCACCATGTACTTCGGCGGCAGCTTGTTGAGCGCCATTGCCACAATATCCTTTTTGCACCGGTCGCAGCGGCAGCACTGGAACCTCGACAGAACCGAATCCAGCTTGCTCAGAACGATCCCTTCCATAATGTTGACCACTTCCGTCTGGCGGCTGTCCAGCGAGGGAACGCTGATCTTATGGGGCTCCGGCGTGCGGTGCCGCACGGGCGTTTCGCGTTCGGAAGCTTCGCCGGCATCCGTCCCCTGCGCTGCGGCCGCCTCATTGACCGGTTCGGTTTCCTCCATGGGCTGCCTCTGCTTCGACTGGGACGGCATCAGCTTTTTATACATCAGTTCCTTGTCGATCTCTTTTTTCGACCTCGGCATGAGCCGTCAAACCCCCTTTGCGAGCAGCTCGTCGATCAGTCTGCCGTAGTCCTGCGCGATATGGCTGTGGGAATCGTATTCAAACACGTTCTGCTGAAGCGACTGCGCCTCGCTGGCCGAAACACTGCTGCGGATAAAGCTGTCGAACAGCCGGATGTGCAGGTCCTCCGCGATCAGTTCCGCCGTTCCGCGGACCTCCCGGCTCAGGCGCGTGCGCGGGTTGTACCGCGTCAGCAGAATCCCCGCGATCGCCAGATTCGGGTTGCAGTATTTTTTGACGCGTTCCACGGTCTCGTAGAGCTGCGCAATGCCCTGAAGGCTGAAAATATCGGAAAGCATCGGCACGATGATCTGGTCCGACGCGGTAAAGGCGTTGATGGTCAGGATTCCGAGCGCCGGGGGCGTGTCCAGCAGAATATAATCGTAGAACGGCTGAATCGGCCTGATTGCTTCTTTCAGCAGAAATTCGCGCCCCGTATTGGTAAATTCCAGCTCGATCCCGCTTAAGAGGATGCTGGAAATAATGATGTCCATGCTGTCCGTTTTCTGGATCGCGTACTGGGTTTTGACCTCGCCTTTCAGCACGTCGTAAATCGAGGCGCTGGTCTCCGAGTCGGCCCCTACGCTGAACCCGAGATTCCCCTGCGGGTCGAGATCGATCGCCAAAACACGGTAGCCCCTCTTTTTCAGCCCCGCGGCCAGAGAGCAGGTCGTCGTCGTTTTGCCGACTCCTCCCTTTTGATTGGAAATTGAAATCACCTTGGCCATTCCGATTCCCCTTTCCCGTGATTCGACACGTTTCGAATAATATTATTATATCGTTTCGCCCGCCATATTACAAGCGTCCCAATAGAAAAGCCCCGCCGCAGCGGCGGAGCCTGTCATCCGGGAAAATTTACATGCTCATCGCAAGTTCAAAGTTCCTGCGCATCGTTTCGCAGGAATCTGCGAAACGTTTCCGTTCCTCCGGCGTCAGATCAATTTCGACGATCCGTTCCACGCCGCCCGCGCCGAGGACCGCCGGGATGCTGGCGTAGACGTCCTTCTGACCGTACTGTCCCTCCAGCAGGCAGGAAACCGGAAGGATCTTTTTTTCGTCGTGAAAGATGGTCTTGACGATTTCCGCAAGCGCCGTGCCGATGCCGAATTCCGTCGACTTCTTTCCGTGGAGAACGGTCCAGCCGCCTTTTCTGGCCGCCTCCGCCACTTCGTTCAGGTCCAGTTTTCCATAGGTCTCCGGATCCCGTTTCATCAGGTCGAAAAGCGGGATCCCCGCGACGGCCGCGTTCGACCACGGCACCATCTGGGACTCCCCGTGTTCGCCCATCACATAGGCGTGAATGGACTTCTGGTCCAGACCCGTGCGCTCTGAAAGCTCTCTGCGCAGGCGGGCGGAATCCAGCGTCGTGCTGGTCGAGATCACGCGCTTCGCGGGAAAGCCGGTGTGCGCCTGCAGATAGTGCGCGATCACGTCGGCCGGGTTCGAGATGCTGACGAGCATCCCCGAAAAGCCGGAATCCCTCATCGGGCCGACGATGGTTTTCATCTCTTTGATGGTCGCGCCGAGGGTATCCATTCTGGTCTGTTTCCCGTCCGGCAGCGGACCCGCGGCCATGACGCAAATGTCCGCGTCCGAAAGCTCGTCGTAGCCGCCCGCACGCACGTTGACGTGGTGCGGGAGATATACCGTCGCGTCCGCAAGGTCCATCGCCTGGGCGACGGCCTTGTCTTTGTCCGTATCGATATACACAAGCTCGTCGCAGACTCCCTGCGTAATCAGGCTGAAGCCGCAGTGCGACCCCACGTGCCCCGCCCCAATGACCACAATTTTCCTTGTTTTCATCCTGCCGACCTCCTGAAAGTATATTTTATGTACCGGAATGCGAAGCGACGAAATGGTCGCGCCACACGCACCACCCGGTGACAGATATCAGCACCACGGCCCCGCCGAACAGCGCATACGGCCCCGGCGCCTCCCCATAGCACAGAAAAACCCAGACCGGGTTCAAAAGCGGCTCCAGCGCGCCGATGAGCGAACAGGCGAGCGGCGGGCAGTTCTTCAGGGCCAGCCCGTAAAGAATATAGGGCACGCCGAGCTGAACGATCCCAAGGACCAGAATCCCGGCAACGCATCTCACCGAAAGCTCGGGCGGAAAGAAAAACGCCACGGGCAGACCGACCACGGCCGTGGCGAGATGCGCGAACAGAATGCCGCTCATGCGCGAATCCATGTCCGCCCAGGCGGACACAAGATAATTGATCGCCACCAGCACGCCGGAAAACAGCGCGATGCCGTTGCCAAGCAAGCCGCCGAACGTCAGGCGGCCGAGGAAAAACATCGCGATGCCGCACATGGTCCCCGCGACCGCGACCACATCCGCGCGGTGAAACCGCTGTTTGAGGAAAACAGCGGAAAAAACGACGATGAAAGCGGGAGCAGAATATTGCAGCACGATCGCGTTCGCGGCCGTCGTGAGCTTGTTCGCCACGACAAAGGAGAACATCAGCCCGCACATGGTGATGCAGCTCAGCATGGAGTAGCGGTCGACCCGGATCCGGATTCCGACGTACCGGATATAAAGAAAAATGACCCCCGCGGCCAGCAGACTTCGGGAGGCCGATATCACAACCGGATTCCATGGAAGCAGCTTGATCAGCGCTCCTGAGAAGCTCCAGAGCACCGCGCTCCCCATCATCAGAAAAACAGACTGCCTCCGGGCATTTGACAACACCATCCGGCGATTCTCCCTTTTTCAACAGCAATGCGATCAATCTGGTCCATTTTAGCACAGTTCTCCCCGGGACTTCAAGATGCGCAGGAAATTTTTGTAGGCGGAGGGTACGGCGCACCGGGCGCTCAGGTCCTCGGGACCCGCCCAGAAGAAGCCGTCCGCCCGCTCCTTCGTGTGGGCAAGGTATCCCGCCATGTGCCACTCCACATGGGTGAAAACATGTTTCGCCCCGGGCAGGGGCTCCGCTTCCGCCTCCGGAAAGCCCCATTCGTCCAGGGTCCGGCGCGCCTCCCCGGCCGAAAGCGTCCCCGGCACGCAGGGAAACTCCCACATGCCCGCCAGCAGACCGGTCTCCGGGCGTTTCCGAAGCGCCGCTTTTCCTCCGCACAGGATCAGAAACACCGTTTTTTTCTCCTCCCGGCGCGCGGGTTTCGGGGAAACGACCGGGAGCGACGCGGCCTGCCCCGTTTTCAGGCCTTCGCACAGCGCGGAGAGGGGACAGCCCGCGCACAGCGGCGCGCCGTTCGGCAGGCAGACCGTCGCGCCGAGCTCCATCAGCGCCTGGGTGAAATCCCCGCTGCGCCCGGCGGGATAAACGCCGCGCAGCTTCTCCGCCGCGCCCCGCTTCACGGCGGCGCCGCGGATATCCCTTCCGTCCGCGGTCAGGCGCGCAAGCACCCGCAGCACGTTGCCGTCCACGGCGGGCTCCGGCCTGCCGTAGGCGATGGAAGAAATCGCGCCCGCGGTGTACTCACCGATTCCGGGCAGCTTGAGAAGCTCCTTCGGATCGCTTGGAAGGACTCCGCCGTATTGCTCCAGGACCGCCCGCGCCGCCTTTTGCAGATTCCGCGCCCGGCTGTAATACCCAAGTCCCTCCCAGAGCTTCAGGAGCCGGTCTTCGGATACTTCGGCCAGCGCGCGCAGATCGGGCAATTCGCGGACAAACCTCTCAAAATAGGGCCTGACCGCCTCCACGCGCGTCTGCTGGAGCATGATTTCAGAGACCCACACGCGGTAAGGCGTCGGGTTGTCCCGCCAAGGCAGGCTTCTTGCGTTTTCGCCGTACCATCCGAGCAGCGGCTCCGTGATTTTTGAAAGTTCCATCTTTTTCTTTCCCTTCGCCGGACAGGATTCCATCTTCATGATACCACGCCCCGCAAAAAATTGCTTCCGGAAAAGCCGCATAAAAAAATCGGGGAAAACCGAAACCGGCTCTTCTCCCCGAAATTTTATTTTCACAACCGCTCCGCCCGGTTCAGGTGCCGATCATTTCCAGGATGGCCTTCTTGCTCCGCAGCCCGACGGACCGGGCGGCCACCTTTTTATCTTTCAGCAGGACCAGCGTCGGAATGCTCATGATGCCGAACTGCTCCGCAAGCTCCGGCTCGCTGTCGATATCGACCTTTCCGACACGCACCTTTTTCGCGGTCTCTTTCGCCACCTCGTCGACGATCGGGGCCGCCATGCGGCACGGTCCGCACCAGGGGGCCCAGAAATCGATCAACACCGGTTTGCCTGAATTCAGGACCTTGTGAATATTCTTTTTCGTAATGGTCATCGCCGCCATTGTTCTCTCTCCTTTTTGGCATTTGATTTCAGTTCTGCTGTATTGTATGAAGGAGAGGGAAAAAGTTCCGTAACATTGTCACATATGAAAAATAATGCGATAACGCGCCCGCAGTGAGAGCAATTTCCTCCGTCCCGACGGGCTTTCCGGAAAGCTGTGACAGAGCGCTCCCGATGGGAATGATACGCTTATAACCGGAAAAAGTCCTTTGTCATGGCCGCCGCAGGCGCGAAAGACGTTTTACATCCGGGCTGAAGGTGCGGCGGCACGCTGCCGGAACTCCCTGACGATGTCGGTGCCCGCCAGCGCCCCGTCGCACACCGCTTTGGAAATCTGAAGCAATCCGCCGGTGCAGTCTCCCGCCGCGTACAAGCCCGGCACGTTCGTGCGGCGCTTTTCGTCCACCGCCACCGAAACGCCGTTGACCTGAGCCCCGACCTTCCGCGCGAGATCCGCGCTGCCCGCCACGCCGACCGCGACAAACAGGCCGGCTGTTTCAAGCTCCGTTCCGTCTTCGAACCGAATTCTGTGAAGCGTTCCTTCCCCGGTCAGCTTCGCGATCTTCCGGGTCTCCACCGCCGTTTCCTTCGGAAACGCGGCCTGCGGCTCTTTCCCGTCCGTCAGAATCGTGACGGACGACGCAACCGGAAGCAGCTCCGCCGCCTCGTGCAGCGCGTAATCGCCGGCGCCCAATACGACGACCGGTTTTTTCCGGTAAAAGAAGCCGTCGCACACGGCGCAGTAGCTGACGCCCTTCCCTTCAAACTCCGTCAGGCCGGAAATTTTGGGCGTACTGCGGGAAGCCCCCGTCGCCATGACGGCAAACGGCGCGCGATAGGCGCTCCGCTTGGTTGAAATCAGGAATTCCCCGTCCCAGGAGAGGCCGACCACCTCATCCGTCACAATCCGCGCGCCGAGGCGTTTTGCCTGCGCGATCCCGTTTTCCAAAAGCCGCCGCCCGGAAACCGGTTCGGCAAACCCGTAATAATTTTCGATCCTGTCCGACTTTTCCAGCGCGCCCGCCCCGGAGGCGAGGATCGTCGTGGAAAGCCCTGCGCGTACCGTATACAGTGCGGCGGAAACTCCGGCGGGGCCGCCTCCCATGATAATCACGTCAGGCATGACTGTTCCTCCGATCTTTTTACTGTCTATCATAGTTCTCTTTATCCGTTCCTTCCGTGACGCCGTCACAAAGTTAAAGTTAAATTTTTAACTCTGTGTGATTTTGTCACGGAAAAAATAAGATGCTGCGATTATTATATACTCGTAATTAAAAAAAGGAAAGGCAGGAGAAATTTTGTATGGAATATTTGATTTCCTTTCTCGAAGGCTTTGTCACCTTCATTTCCCCCTGCCTGCTTCCCATGCTGCCCGCCTACGCGTCCTTCTTCGCCGGGCAGGACTCTTCCTCCAAACAAACGGCGCTGAAAAACGCGCTCGGGTTTGCCGCCGGATTCACCTCCGTCTTTCTTGCGCTCGGCGCGTTCGCCGGAACGTTCGGCGCGGCGGTCCGCCAGCACTCCCGAGCGGTCGGATGGATCGCCGGGGCCGTGATGATCCTGTTTGGCCTTCATTTCATGGGAGTCCTGAAGATCGGCTTCCTGAACCGCAGCCGCGTTTCAGGGTACCGGCCGGAGCAGCTCGGATTTTTCCGCTGCGCATTGTTCGGGGCCGCGTTTTCCATCGGATGGACGCCCTGCGTCGGCGCGTTTCTCGGCTCCGCGCTGATGCTCGCGGCGGCGGGCGGCGCAAGCGCGCAGGGCATTGCCCTGCTGTTCGCGTATTCGGCGGGACTCGGCATCCCGTTTGTGGCCGCCGCCCTGCTCATCGACCGGCTGAAGCGTTCGTTCGACTGGATCAAGCGCCATTACCGGGCCGTGACGGCGGCTTCCGGAGTCCTTTTGGTCCTTGTGGGAATTCTGACCGCGGCGGGCCTGCTGGTCCCGCTGTCCTGAGGAGGGAGAGCCATGAACAGAAAGCTGAAAACACTCCTGCTGACCGCGGCTTTTGCCGCTGCTCTCGCTGCGGCCTACTTTGCCTACACCGGGCTTTCCGCCCGATACCGGCCTGAAACGCAGCTTCCCGGCACGGATTCCCAGGCGGCTTCTTCCGCCACGGCGGCCCCGGACTTCACCGTGTACGACGCGGGCGGAAAAGCCGTCCGCCTGTCGGATTTCCGGGGAAAACCGGTCGTTCTCAACTTCTGGGCAAGCTGGTGCTACTACTGCAAACAGGAGATGCCCGAATTCAATGAAGTTTACGGAGAGGAAAAAGGCAACGTGCAATTCCTCTTTGTAGACTGGACCGACGGGCGGCAGGAAACTCAGGAAAAAGGCGAGGCATTTTTAAAAGAGAACGGCTACCTCTTCCCCGCCTATTTCGACCTGGACCAGGACGCGGTGTCCGCTTACGGGCTGACGGGCATCCCGGCGACCGTTTTCATCCGGGCGGACGGGACGGTCGCCGGAGGGCAGTCGGGCGCCATGGACAAGGACACGCTGAAAAAAGGGATCGAACTGATCCGGGACGACAAATCCTAAAATCACACGAAAGGGGTATTCAGATATGAAGATACTGATTGTCGGAGGCGTCGCGGGAGGCGCGAGCGCGGCATGCCGGCTGCGCAGGCTCAGCGAGGACGCACAGATCATTCTGTTTGAGAAGGGGGAATACGTTTCCTACGCAAACTGCGGACTTCCGTATTACATCGGCGGCACCATCAAGGACAAAGACCGGCTGCTGGTCACAAAGCCGGAGACCCTGCGCAGCCGGTTCAACATCGATGTGCGCGTCCAAAGCGAAGTCACCGCCGTCAACCGCGAAAAGAAGACCGTTACGGTCCTGAACCACGCGGATGGTTCCGAATACGAGGAGAACTATGACAAACTGATTCTTTCCCCCGGCGGAAACCCGAAGAGGCCTCCCCTTCCCGGCATTGATCTGCCCGGCATTTTCACCCTGAGGACCGTTCCGGACACATTCCGCATCGACGAATACATCACGGGGCATCGCGCGCGGAGTGCCGTTGTGGTCGGCGCGGGCTTCATCGGCGTGGAAATGGCGGAAAACCTGAAGGAGCGCGGGCTGAACGTCACCATCGTCGAGTTCCTTCCGCAGGCCGTCGCGCCGCTGGACCCGGAAATGGCGGCGATCCTGCACCGGCATCTGCGCGAAAACGGCGTCAGGCTCCGCTTTAACACCGGCGTGGAGGGCTTTGAACAAAAGGACCGGCTCACGGTCAAACTGTCCGACAAAACGGAGCTTCCCGCAGACCTGGTGATTCTGAGCATCGGCGTCGCGCCGGACAGCACCCTCGTAAAGGATGCCGGGCTTCCGCTCGGAATCAAAGGCAGCATCAAGGTCGACGACATGTTCCGGACCGGCGACCCGGACATCTACGCCGTCGGCGATGCGATCGAGGTCCGGCAGGCCCTCACCGGCGGGGAAACCCTGCTGGCGCTGGCCGGTCCGGCCAACCGGCAGGGCCGCGCGGCGGGCGAAAACGTGCTGGGAGCCCGCACCGTCAGGGCTGAAGGCGTCATCGGCAGCTCTGTCCTGAAGGTGTTCGGCCTGACGGCGGCATCCACCGGCCTGAACGAAAAACAGTTGAAGGAACAGAAGCTGCCGTACCGGAAAACCTACGTGCATCCGGCGGATCATGCTTCCTATTATCCGAATTCCGTTCCGCTGAGCATGAAACTGCTGTTCTCGCCGGAGGGCAAAATCTACGGCGCGCAGGCGGTCGGCGCGGCGGGCGCCGACAAGCGCATCGACGTGATCGCGTCAGCCATTCATTTCGGCGGCACGGTCTACGATCTGGAAAAGCTGGAGCTGTGCTATGCGCCGCCCTATTCTTCCGCCAAGGACCCGGTGAACATTCTGGGTTTTACCGCCGCCAACATTCTGCGCGGCGACGTCAGGCCGTTCTACGCCGAAGACACCGACAGCCTGGACCGCGGCAGGGTCACGCTGCTGGATGTCCGCACGCCGGAGGAAGCCTCGACCGGAATGATCGACGGCGCCGTCAATATCCCGGTCGACGAACTAAGAAGCCGTCTTTCCGAGCTGCCGAAGGACAAACCGGTCTACGCGTACTGCGCGGTCGGCCTGCGCGGCTATGTCGCGTGCCGCATTCTGACGCAGCACGGGTTTGACTGCTACAATCTGAGCGGCGGCATCAAGACCTGGCGCGACGCGCACGATAAACCGGACGCCCCCTCGCCGACCGACTGCATCGGCATGAAAAAAGGCGGCGGACCGGCAAAGTCCTGCGACCTGCCTCTTTCCGGCAATGAAACCGTAATCGAGGTGGACGCCTGCGGCCTGCAGTGCCCCGGACCGATCATGAAAACGGCGCAGGCGGTCAAAGCGGCGGCAGAGGGCGAGATTTTGCGCATCCGCGCGACGGACCCCGGATTCGTCTCCGACATCGGCGTCTGGTGCGAACGGACCGGGAACCGCCTGCTCGGAACAAAGCGGGACGGCGCCGCCTATGAGGTACGCGTGCAGAAATACGCCCCCGCTTCCCCCGCGGCCGCGCAGCCCGCGGGCGGCAGCGACAAAAGCATCATCGTGTTCAGCGGCGACCTGGACCGGGCGATCGCTTCGCTGATCATCGCGAACGGAGCGGCCTCCATGGGCCGGAAGGTCACCATGTTCTTCACCTTCTGGGGGCTGAATGTTCTGCGCAGAAGCAACCGCGTCGGCGTCAAAAAAGACTTTATGGAGAAGATGTTCGGGGCCATGATGCCGCGCGGGACGCAAAAGCTGGGTCTTTCGCGCATGAACATGCTCGGCATGGGACCGAAGATGATCCGCGGCGTGATGAAGCGCAAAAACGTCTCTTCCCTGGAAGAGCTTCTTCAGTCCGCCATCGACTCCGGCGTCAGGATCGTCGCGTGCCAGATGTCCATGGATATCATGGGAATCCGCAGGGAAGAGCTGATCGACGGAGTGGAAGTCGCCGGGGTCGCCACTTTCCTGGGCGCCGCGGAGCAGTCCGACACCAATCTGTTCATCTGACGGAGGACAGAGCAAAAAAGAGAGGCCGCTTACCGGAAATCCCGTCCGGCAAGCGGCTCTTTTCACGGATTCTTCCCAATGGATCAAATTGTATTTTCCCATGAAACGGGGTATAATTTTCGTAGATATCTTTGAAAACAGAGTCTCAACATACGTTATATCTTGTTGTGAGGAGTGATAAAAATGAATACGCCGTATCCCATCCGCCTGAACGCCGCCTGCAAGGATTACCTCTGGGGCGGCACCCGGCTGAGAACCGAATATCATCAGAACAGCGCGGCGCGGAAGGTCGCGGAAAGCTGGGTCCTTTCCTGCCACCCGAACGGCCCGGCCGTCATCGCAAACGGCGAATGCAGGGGCCTGACCCTCGCGGAATATATCGGCAGGGCCGGCCGCAGGGTTCTGGGCACGGACTGCGAAAAATTCCCGGATTTTCCCGTGCTGATCAAGCTGATCGACGCGAAGGAAGCCCTTTCCATTCAGGTTCACCCGGACAATGCGTACGCGCGCGCGCATGAGGGCGGGTCCGGAAAAACCGAAATGTGGTATGTCATCGGCCGCGAGAAGGGCGCGTTCCTTTACTATGGCTTCGATCACGAGATTTCAAAGGAAGAATTCCGCGAGCGGATCGAAAACAACACGCTGCCCGAAGTCCTCAACAAGGTCATGGTGGAGCCCGGGGACGTCCTGCTGATTGAATCCGGCACGCTTCACGCCATCGGCGCCGGAATCCTGATCGCCGAGGTCCAGCAGAACTCCGACCTGACCTACCGTATCTCCGATTACGGCCGGCTTGGAGCCGACGGGAAGCCCCGCGAGCTCCACATTCCGCAGGCGCTCGACGTTACGCGCCGCTGCCGGCCCGAACGCCCCGTCGGCCCGCAGGGAGAAGAAATCGCGGAACCCGGGTGCGTCCGGCAGCTGCTTTCCTCCTGTGAATATTTTACCGTCACCCACATGAAAATTACGGAATACACGCTGTGCGCGGGCGAAAAGAGCTTTCAGTCCCTTGTTTGTCTGGACGGCGACGCGGTGCTTCTGGACCGCGGCAGGGCGCTTCTCCCGTTTGGAAAAGGGGACAGCATCTTCATTCCCGCGGGATTCGGCCGCTATACCGTCAAGGGCGACTGCGAAATCCTCCTCACCGAGGTCTAAGGCGTGCGGCGCCGCTCAGCGGGCGGCACCCGAACCCGTCCCGCCATTACCGGCTAAAGCGCTTCAGCTTATCCCGCCGGCGGGCTGCCCGGATGGTCAGATCACCATTCCGCCGCTGACCCCAAGCACCTGGCCGGTGATAAACCCGGCCTGCGGCGATGCGAGGAACGCCGCGGCCTGCGCGATATCCTCCGGCGAACCGATCCGGCACAGCGGGGTCTCCCGCCGAAGCTGTTCCATCGTTTCCCCGGAAAAACCCGCGTTCATTTCCGTGGCGATCACCCCGGGGGCGATGCAGTTGACCCGGATGCCGGAAGGGCCGACCTCCTTGGCCAAAGCCTTCGTCAGGCCGATGACGGCTGCCTTGGCGGCGGAGTAATGCACCTCGCAGGATGCGCCGACCTGCCCCCACATGGATGAAATATTGATGATGCAGCCGCTCTTTTCCCGGATCATGGCCGGAAGGACGGCGCGGCAGCAAAGGAACACGCCGCGCACATCCACATTGAACATTTCGTCCCAGTCGCGGTCCGTCAGGTCGGTGAACAGCTTCTGCTGGGCAATGCCCGCATTGTTGACCAGCAGATCGACTTTTCCCGCGGCGCGGAACAGTTCCGCCACCTGAGCGGAATCGGAAAGATCCGCCCGCGCCAGAACGGCGGCTTCCCCGCCGTGAGCGCGCGTCAGCTCTTCCAGCAGGCTGCGCGCGCGCTTCTCGTTTTTGTGGTAGTGCAGCACCATCCGGTAGCCTTCGGCGGCGAGCCGGGCGGACACCGCCCGCCCGATTCCGCCGGAGGCCCCCGTAACAAGCGCTTTTTTCATGCGTTCCTCCGCCCTTCCGCTTTCTCCGCTTTTCAGGTTATTGTACCATAACGGACGCAAAAAGGCACGCGGAAAACGATCGTGCAGCAGACAAATTCTCTTTTCCCGCATAGTATATACAGAGAACGGTCTATTTCGGCCGTTTCAGTCTTTGCGAAAAGGAGGCTTTTTCTTGAGCTGTTTTAGTTATAATGATCTCAACCCGTGCCATCGGGTGATCCCCGCGTTCGTTCCGATCCAGCCGTGCTGCCCGTGCTGCCCGCCTGATCCCTGCCCGCCCTGTCCCTGTCCCTGCCCCCCCACTCCTCCCGTTTGCGATCCCAGGGTTCCGTCCTACGCATTTTATTACACCACCGCATCACAGGCCGTTGCAGCGGGTAACGGCGTGGTCTTCGGGGCTGGCAGCTCCACTCCGGACATCGTCCTTTCCAACGGGGCCTTGTTGTTCTCCAAGCCGGGTATCTATCTGATTCAATACCAGATTTCCCTGACCGCTCCTGTAGCGGGCACCACAATCAGCCTTTCCCTCAACGGGTTCCAAGTCGCCGGTTCAACAGTGGTCACAACCACGGACACCGGCTACAGCGGCCAGGCGATTGTCAGCGTCCCTGCCGGCGGAATCGTCTCTCTGACGGTGAGCGCCGCTTCGACTGTTTCCTTCGCCAGCATTACAGCCGTTCGCATTTCCTGCTAAAAGATTGCTTCCCGGTTCCGGCATGCCGGAAGTGGGAAGCCTTTTTATACCCTTGCGCGAAAATTCCGTTCCTGCATCTTCATTTTTTATTGGCAGAAAAGAATTGATTACATAGAATGGTAGAAAAGGTGTACCGTTTGCTTACCGGTATATCCGTCTGACAGCAGGAGGGGATCTTTTGGGTTGCAATCATGGTTTTTCAAACCGCAGCGGCCGTAACGCGGCCGAAAATTCCGCCCCGGCCATTTTGGGAACCGGCGGGCGCTTCAGCCCTTCGCGTCCTTCGAATTCTCCGGGACTTCCCGGGCCTCCCGGGCCGCGGGGTCCAATGGGATTTCAGGGGTTCACGGGGGACCCCGGTCCGGCGGGCCCTCCGGGACCCCGGGGACCGATCGGTCCGAGAGGCCCGGCCGGAACAGCCGGACCGGCCGGTTCCTCGGCAATCATTCCATTCGCTTCCGGCACGCCGGTCACTCTGACAACGGTGGCGGGGGGCGCGCCCGGTACTGTCGGGCTGGTCGCTTTTGGCGTGAGCGCGCCCGGCGCCTTCCTTCTCGGATCCATCGACTTATCGGATCTTGCCAACTTCGCGTTCTCCATGCCGCGCAGCGGGATCGTCACTTCCGTCGCCGCCTTCTTCAGCACAACGGCGGCGCTCTCCCTAGCAGGCACCTCCCTCGTGATCACCGCCCAGCTGTACAGCTCGGCGATCGTAAACAACACATTCTCGCCGGTTCCCGGGGCTTTCGTCAGCCTGCCGGCACTGAGCGGCACGGTCCCCATCGGGACTCCCGTGAGCGGCATCACGAGCGGCCTTGCCGTTCCCGTCACCGCGCAGACAAGGCTTCTAATGGTCTTCTCCGCATCCGCGTTGGGCATCACTTCGATCAACACGGTCTGGGGGCATGCCAGCGCGGGAATTTCCATCAACTAATTTCACTAAAAAAAGTCCTCGTTCCGAAATGGAACGAGGTTTTTTTGGTACGCACAGTCTAAAAATGAACGTATTCCAAAACATAGCGAATGATAAACAGCACCGCGATGATATACAGGATCGGGCTGACCTCTTTCGCTTTGCCGCGCACCAGCTTGATGAAGCAGTAGCTGATGCTCCCGAACGCAATGCCCTCCGAAATGCTGTAGGCAAACGGCATCATGGCAATGGTCAGGAAGCAGGGAATGGCGGTCTCCATATCGTCCCAGTCGACATCCCTCACGCCCCCGATCATCATCACGCCG
Organism: Caproiciproducens sp. NJN-50; assembly: GCF_004103755.1. Taxonomy (NCBI): domain Bacteria; kingdom Bacillati; phylum Bacillota; class Clostridia; order Eubacteriales; family Acutalibacteraceae; genus Caproiciproducens; species Caproiciproducens sp. NJN-50. Next base: position 3,158,360 of record NZ_CP035283.1, read on the forward strand.
ACAATCAGCAGGACCGGATAAGTCGCGGAGCCCGGGATAAACCCGAGGAACGGGGAAAGGAAAATCGCGAGGATAAAACAGATGGCAGTCGTCACGCTCGTCAGGCCCGTTTTTCCGCCTTCTGAAATTCCCGCGCTGGATTCCACATAGGTCGTCACCGTGGAGGTCCCGAACACCGAGCCGACCGCGGTCGCAATGGCGTCGGCCATCATGGCCCGCGTCGCGTTCGGCAGCTTGCCCTCCGGAGTGAGGAAACCGGCTTTTCCCGCCGTGCCGTACAACGTGCCGACCGTGTCGAACATGTCTACCATGGTCAGGGAGATAAGAACCGCGATCAGCGAGAAGAGCGCCACGCCAAAGCCCTCGTTTGTATGGAGCAGTTCCGGAAATCCGTTCAGGAACTGTCCGAAAGTCGGCGCGAGGGAACTGCCGGTCGAGAGGCCTTTGGCGATTCCGACGTTGGCGCCGAAACCGAACTGCATGACGGCGCCAACGAGGCTGGTGGCAACGATGCTGATGAAAAGGCCGCCCTTCACGCCGTAAACAACCAGCAGCACCGTAATGAAAATTCCGATCAGGGCAAGCGCCGTGGACGGAGCCGTAAAGTTCCCGAGCGTGATGATGGTGGATTCGCTCGGCGCGACGATCCCGGCGCCTTTGAGCGCGACAATCGAAATAAACAGCCCGATGCCGCCGCTGATGGCCCTTTTCATTGAAAGCGGAATGGCGTCCACGATCTTCTCACGGATGCCGCTCGCCGTAATCAGAATGAAAAGCGTGCCGGAAATGAAAACCGCGGCCAGCCCGGCCCTCCAGGAAAAGCCGTAAGTGCCGCAGATCGTGTAGGCGAAGAACGCGTTCAGCCCCATGCCCGGAGCCTGTGCCAGCGGATAGTTCGACAGAAGGCCGCTCATCAGGGTGCCGATTGCCGATGCGATGCAGGTTGCCAGCATCACCGCGCCCTTGTCCATCTTCGCGTCGCCCAGAATGGCCGGATTGACGAAAATGATATAAGCCATGGTGAAAAATGTGGTGAGCCCCGCAAGGATCTCCGTGCGGACGTCCGTGCCGTTCCCCTTCAGGTTGAAAAAGTCGCCCTTGGGATGGATCGCCGACGATGTACTGTCTGCCATGTTCGAATTCCTCCATAAAAATAGAAATTGCCCGACTCAGTCGCCGGGCCCCGTTTCAATTATAAAATAAGTATACCGGGTAATTATTTTTTAAGCAATGTGGTATTTACACAAAATTTCAAATTCTGATATAATTTATTCATACTTTTTATGAAATATCGAAAATTAAGTCAAAAAAGGCGGCATCCATGCCTGGAATGCCGCCTGGTTTAACCTGAGCCTATGCAAGCCGATCTTTTAATTTATTCAATTCCGCTTTGATTTCCGGCGGGAGCTTCTCGCCGAATTTCTGGTAGAATTCCTCAATCCCGTCGGCTTCCTTCCGCCATTCCGCTTTGTCCACATCAAGAATCGACTGCAGCGTGCCGATATTCATGTCAAGATCCGTCAGATTGATGTCGTCCGCTTTCGGCACATAGCCGATCGGGGTATCCACCGCGTCCGCCTTGCCCTCGCAGCGCCTGATGATCCATTCGAGCACGCGCAGGTTGTCACCGAAACCCGGCCAGATAAAGTGGCCCTGCTCGTCAAGCCGGAACCAGTTGACGTTGAAGATCTTCGGGGCCTTGTCGCCAAGCCTCGCGCCCATGTCGATCCAGTGCTTGAAATAGTCGCCCATATGGTAGCCGCAGAACGGCAGCATGGCCATCGGGTCGCGGCGCACGACGCCCACGGCGCCGGTCGCGGCGGCGGTTGTTTCGGAGGCCATGATGGAACCTACGAACACGCCGTTGTTCCAGTCCCTGGACTGGTACACCAGCGGAGTGGTGTGCGCGCGGCGCCCGCCGAAAATGATCGCGGAAATCGGGACGCCGCGGCCGCTGTCGAACTCAGGGCTGACGCACGGGCAGTTCTTGGCCGGCGCGGTGAAGCGGCTGTTCGGGTGGGCGCCCTTTTCCTTGCTGGTTGTCCCATCCCAGGGGCGGCCTTTCCAATCCATCCCGTTCTTCGGCGGATTGTGGTCGAGGCCCTCCCACCAGACGGTGTTGTCGTCCAGATTATGCGCTACATTTGTAAAGATCGTGCCGGATTTCGTCGTCGCGAGCGCGTTCGGGTTGGACTTTTCGTTGGTGCCGGGCGCCACGCCGAAGAATCCGTTCTCCGGATTGACGGCCCACAGCCTGCCGTCCGGACCGACGCGCATCCAGGCGATGTCGTCGCCGACCGTCCAGACCCTGTAGCCCTTTTTGCGGTAGAACTCCGGCGGAATCAGCATGGCGAGGTTCGTTTTGCCGCACGCAGACGGAAACGCCGCCGCAACATATTTGATCTCGCCCAGCGGATTCTGAATCCCGAGAATCAGCATATGTTCCGCCATCCAGCCCTCGGTTTTGCCAAGGTAGGAGGCGATGCGCAGCGCGAAGCACTTTTTGCCGAGCAGGACGTTCCCGCCGTAACCGGAATTGACGGAAATGATGGTGTTGTCCTCCGGGAAATGGCAGATGTACCGCTTTTCCTCGTCGATCTGGCATTTGCAGTGGAGGCCGCGCACCCATTCACCGCTGTTGCCGAGCGCTTTGACAACCTCCGTGCCGACCCGGGTCATGATGCACATGTTCAAAACAACATAAATAGAGTCCGTCAGCTCGATGCCGATCTTTGAAAACGGCGAGCCCACGGGTCCCATCGAATAAGGGATGACGTACATCGTGCGGCCCCGATAGCTGTTTCTGGCAATGCCGTACAGCATTTCGTAGGCCTTCGACGGCTCCATCCAGTGATTGGTCGGCCCCGCGTCTTCCTCTTTGCGGGAGCAGATAAAGGTGCGTCCTTCCACGCGCGCCACGTCGTTGACCGCCGTGCGGTGGAGATAGCAACCGGGCAGCTTTTCCTCATTGAGCTCGATCATTTCGCCGGTTTTGCAAGCTTCGGCTCTCAATAATTCAATTTGCTCCTGAGTTCCGTCAATCCAGAGAACTTTGTCCGGAGTGACAAGCGCCTTCATTTTTTCGATCCATTCCAACACCGATTGGTTCTGAGTCATATGCCTCTCCTTTCGGCCCAATGGCCAATTGAATATATTACTATTATAATACAACAATTTTTATTAATCAATCTTTCCGGACATGCCCGGGAATGAAATATTGGCAGTCTGATGGTTTTATTTCGTGCAAAATGAATAACATTCGTAAATTTCCTGCAAAGATTATACAGGAGAAAATTCCACCGGAAGCTCGGCACAGGCGTTCAGGTCCGGACCGGCGATATTTCCCGCGGCAAATTCATAGTACCCCTGCGCCGCGACCATGGCCCCGTTGTCGCCGCAGAGGGAAAGCCGCGGGCAGTAAAAGGAGAGGCCGCGCTCGGCACAGCGCGCGCGCAGCTCCCGGCGCAGAAGGGAATTGGCCGAAACGCCGCCCGCCGTGACCAGCTTTTGGGCCCCGGTTTGCTCTGCCGCCAGCAGGGCGTTTCTCACCAGGCAGTCGACGACGGCCCTGCGGTAGGACGCCGCAAGGTCCGGAATCGAAACCGTTTCTCCGCGCTGTTCCGCGTTGTGCAGCAGATTGATGACATTGGTTTTCAGGCCGGAAAAGCTGAAATCAAAGGGCGCGCCGTCCACGGAAGGCCGCGGGAGCCGGTACGCCTTATCATTGCCGCTCTCGGCAATTTTATCCAGTTCCACCCCGCCGGGATACGGCATGCCCATCGCGCGCGCGGCTTTGTCGAACGCTTCGCCCGCGGCGTCGTCGCGGGTGCGGCCGAGCACACGAAAGCCGGTGTAGCCCCGCACGTCGATCAGGTGCGTGTGACCTCCGGAAACCACCAGGCACAGGAACGGAGGTTCCAGCTCCGGGTGGGTCAGGTAATTCGCCGCGATGTGGGAGCGCAGGTGATGCACCGGCACAAGAGGCTTGTCCGCCGAAAGGGCCAGCCCCTTCGCGAAATTGACGCCGACCAACAGCGCGCCGATCAGCCCGGGGGCATAAGTGACCGCAACGGCGTCGATCCCGTTCAGATCCGTCCCCGCGTCGTCCAGCGCCTTCTGCACGATACCTGAAATCGCCTCGCAGTGCCTGCGGGACGCAATTTCAGGCACGACTCCGCCGTACAGCCGGTGTTCTTCCACCTGAGAAGCCACCGCATTGGAGAGGATCGTCCTGCCGTCGTCCACCACGGCGGCGGCGGTTTCGTCGCAGGAGGATTCAATTCCTAGAATTCGCATGGGTCCTCCGGTTCCTCCTCCCGAACGGCGGGACGTCTTTCCAGCCGGCGCTTTTTCCATCTGTCTGCCGGTTTCTCAATCGTATTGTTGTTGCCGCAGCTCACGGTGGTTCCGGCCTTGATCGGCGCAATCAGGAATCCGACGACGATCCCGATAAACGTGCAGGCCAGCGCCAGCAGCCGGGCCTCTTTTTTCGACATGGCAAATCCCCCTTTTTTCATAGGACAAAACATCTCTTCCCCGCGTTCGGAAGCATCCCGGTACCGTCCCGCCCGTCTTAACCGGCCGTCCGCTCCCTGCCGGCCGGCGGGCTGAAGGACGCAGCGTCACTCTGCCCGGAAATTCAGCGTCAGAATCAGCGCGTCCTCCGGCGGCGAACGGTAGAAGTTTTTCCTGCGCCCGGCCTCCCGCAGGCCGAGCGATTCATAGAGCGCGACCGCCGCCGCGTTGGAGGGCCGGACTTCCAGGCTGAAAAATCCCGCGTTCCGCCCCCGCGCCCGCTCGATCAGCCCCTGCGTCAGCGCGCGGCCGACGCCCCCGCGCCGGAAGCGCGGGAAAACGGCGATATTGTCCACATAGCATTCCCCGCAGACGCAGTGCATCCCGGCGTAACCCGCGACCGCCCCGCCGCACTCCGCGACCAGAAACACGGCGGTATCGCAGGACAGCTCCGCTTCAAGCCCCTTGAGTGTCCACGGTTCGGCAAAACAGATCCGCTCCAGCTCCGCAAGACTGTCCAGATGGCGCGCCGCCATGGGAACCAGTCTCAGACCATCCATCAGCGCCGCACCACCCTCCAGTCCGAGCCGTCCCGGATCCGGTAAATGACATGGATCGCGACCCAGATCAGGTTAAAGAGCATCAGAACGGAAAACAGCTTCATGCTGATAAACCGGAACCGGAACAGAAAGCGGCTGTAGGCGTAGAGGGAGGACAGCACCGTGATGACCGGAACATAAAACTTTTCCGGGAAATAAAACGCAAACACGACGGAGAGCAGGTCCGCGGGGTACCAGTACCGCTCGTGCATGTACGGCAGAAAATACGGCAGCATCATGGTGTAGAACAGCGCAAGGGAAATCAGCATTTCGTCGTTCAGCTGGAACTTTTTCGAACACAGATAGGCGAACGAGAACAGGACCAGCGCGCCTGCGGCCAGCACCGCGGCGCCGCCGAAGGAATCCGAAACATCGGAAGGAAACCAGGAGTACAGATTCGGCAGGTTCATGGTCGGTTCCCGGTATTCCTGCGCCTGTTGGACGTAGACGGTCAGCAGTTCGCCGAAATCACGGCCGAGCAGCGCGGCGGGCAGAATGGAGATCAGATAGACGAGCGGCGGGATCAGCAGGCAGCGCGCCCTTATTTTCCGCTTCAGCAGCAAAAGGAGCAGAAACGGGGCGAGGAACACCGCCTGCAGCTTGAGCGCGAACGCAATGGAAAACGCCGTGACCGCGCGGACTTCCCGGTCCTCCATCAGGTAACAGACACAGCCGAGCAGCGCGGCGGTATAGATGGAATCGCACTGCGCCCAGACCGACGAATTCAGAATGACGGTCGGCAGAAACAGCGTGATGGCGTAGGCGATCTCCCCCCAGAACTCGCCGTACTTGCGGTCGACCATGCGGAACACAAAGTACGCGGCCGCGACGTCCCCCGCGCACGACAGGGCTTTAATGAGATGCAGGCCGGAAAACGGAAGGTAGGAGACAAGGCCGAGCAGGTAGTAGTAAGCGGGCGTGTAGTCGCCGAAATCAAGGCCGGCCGCCGCAAGCCCTCCGTTCTGCCGGATCAGTTCAAACCACCCGGAGAGAAACTGCCTGTAGTCGCTGGAGACATAGCCGAAAAATCTCAGCCGGACCGCCATGGCGAGGACCGTCACGGCGATCATGAAAAAAATATTCTCCGCTTTGACAAAATTGACGAATGCCTTTCGCTTGCTCATCATTCTCCCACCTTGCGATAGAGTAAGAAATCGAATCCTGTTTCCGTGGTCAGCGCTTGGGTCCGGGCAAGGCGTTCGCAGCCTTCGCGCGGGGTTTTGCGGAAATAAGGGGTCATGGCGAACAGATCCTCCACGGCCCGTGTCCCGCTGATCGCAACGGTTCCCCTCACCGGCACGCGTTCCAGAAAGGCGAAGCCGGGATATTCCGTGTCCCTGCGCTCGTTCTCATACGGCTCGTCGTACAGGAGTTCTTTCAGCCCGTACAGATGGCGCTCCGACGGAACAGCGAGGACCAGAAGGCCCCCCGGGCGCAGGACCCGGAGCAGCTCTTCGGGCACGATCGGCGCGAAAACATCCGTCACGGCGTCCACGGAACCGTTAAGAACGGGAATGCCGAACATGCTGCCGACCGCAAAGGAAATTTCTCCGTATTTTTTCGCCGCGGCCCGCACGGCGGATTTGGAAATGTCGAAGCCGTACTGCTCCGGCCTTCCGCCGTTTTCCAGAAGGAACTCCCGCAGCCGGCCCGCGTAGTACCCTTCGCCGCAGCCCGCGTCCAGAAGCACGGGGCGGTCCGTTTCCACATGGTCCCGAACCAGCGCGTTCAGCCGGTCGCTGAAAATCCGGTAGTACCCTGACTCCAGGAACCTGCGGCGGGAGGCGATCATCTCCCGGCTGTCGCCCGGATCGGCGGAGTGCCTCTTGTTCGGCGGCAGCAGATAGACGTAGCCCTCTTTCGCGATGTCGTAGCTGTGCCCGTTCGCACAGCGGCAGGCCTTTTCTTCCCGCGCGAGCGGCGCCCCGCAGACGGGGCATGCGAAAATCCCCATGCTATGCCTTCGCCTCATACCAGGTTGTCCCGGTCTTTGCCTCGGCGATCATCGGGACGGAGAGCGAAACGGCGTTCTGCATCTCCTCCGTCAGCAGCGCGGCAACCCGTTCCGCCTCCTCTTTCGGGGCCTCGACGATCAGTTCGTCGTGCACCTGCAGAATCAGCTTCGCTTTCATTTTCTCCCGATCCAGGCGGTCCCGCACGCGGATCATCGCGATTTTGATGACGTCGGCCGCCGTTCCCTGGATCGGCATGTTCCGCGCCACGCGCTCCCCGAACGAGCGCAGGTTGAAGTTGGAGGACTTCAGCTCCGGCAGGTAACGCCGCCGCCCGAACAGCGTCTGGACGTAGCCGTTCTCCTTCGCCTCCTCCACCACGCGTTTCATGTAGGAATCCACGCCGGAAAAGTTCGCGAGGTAATCCGTGATGTACTGCTTCGCCTCGGCGACGGAGACATGGATGTTCTTCGAGAGCGAAAACGCGCCGATGCCGTAGACGATGCCGAAGTTGACGGCTTTCGCCCGGCTGCGCATCAGCGGAGTGACCAGTTCCTCCGGCATATGGAACACCTGCGCCGCCGTGCTGCGGTGGATGTCTTTTTCTTCCCGGAACGCCTGGATCATGTTCCGGTCGTTCGCGACGTGCGCCAGCACCCGCAGTTCGATCTGCGAATAGTCCGCGTCCACCAGCACCCAGCCGGGGCGGGCGACAAAAAACCGGCGCATCTCCCTGCCCAACTCCGTGCGGACGGGGATATTCTGAAGGTTCGGCTCCGTGGAGCTGATTCGACCCGTGCGCGTCTCCGTCTGATTGAAGCTGGAATGGATCCGGCCGTCCGGCGCGACCACCTTCAGCAGGCCGTCGCAATAGGTGGATTTCAGTTTGGCCAGCGCGCGGTAATCCAGAACCATCTCGACCGCCGGGTGGTCGTAGCGCAGCTTTTCCAGCGTTTCCGCGCCGGTGGACCAGCCGGTCTTCGTCTTCTTTCCATGCGGAAGCCCCAGCTTGACAAACAGCGCGTCGCCGAGCTGCTTCGGCGAATTGAGGTTGAACTCATACCCGACCGAATCAAAAACCTGGCGCTGGAGCTCCGCGATCCGTTCTTCCAGCTTTTCCCCGAAGGAACGGATTCCCTCCGCGTCCACCGCGAAGCCGACGTTCTCCATGCCGGCCAGCACCCGGGCCAGCGGAATCTCGATATTCCCGAGCAGTTCCGTCTGGGAATTCTCCGCGATTTTTTCCTGGAGCCGGTCGGCAAGGCCCGGCAGCACCGCGGCGGCGGCCTGCGCTTCGCTCCATTCCCCTGCGGGCTCCGGAACGCCGTACTCCTTCGCAAGGCGCGCCGGCTCATAGCCGGAGGCGGACGGGTTCAGCAGATACCCGGCCAGCATCGTGTCGAATACGGGACCCTTCATCGGGATTCCGTCTCTCAGCAGGATGGAAAAAAGCGGCTTGACGTTGTGCGTGTTTTTCCGGACGGACGCATCCCCAAACAGCGCCCGCAGCGTTTCCTCGCCCTCCACGGTATGAATCACGCCGCCCCGGTTCCACAGGACGCGCAGGTCACCCTCCGCAAAATCCGCGAGGATGTCGGCGCGGCCGTCCCCGCGCGCGGCTTTGAGCAAGGCGGCCGCATCCGTGTGTTCCGCGACGACGGCGGACGGCTGCGCCGCGGAAGAAACCTGCGGCGGCTCCGGGGCGTTCAATCCCATTTTCTCGATCAGTGAGAAAAATTCCAGCTTCGCCATCAGCGCCGCGGCTCCCGCGCAGTCGCACGGGGCGGGGATGTAATCCTTCAGGTCGGTGTCGATCGGCACGTCGGTGCGGATGGTGCCGAGCCGGCGGCTTAAGTACGCGCTGTCCTTTCCTTCCGCCAGCTTTTTCCGGATGCCGTCTTTGATCTCAAGTTCCGGAAGATGGCCGTAGATGTAGTCGATGGAGTGATAGGCCTGGATCAGCTGTCCCGCGCCTTTCGGGCCGATGCCCGCCACGCCGGGGATACAGTCGGAGGAATCGCCCTGAATCGCCTTGATCTCGATCATTTCCTTCGGGATCACGCCGTAGTCCTCTTCGATCTTTGCCTCGTCGTAGAGCGTCACCTGCGGCTGCCCCATCTTGGTGGAGGCAAGCCGGACCGTCACGTGCGGGCCGACCAGCTGAAGGCTGTCCCGGTCCCCGGTCGCCAGGACGCACTCGTCCCCTTCTTTTTCGCACTGCCCCGCAAGCGTGCCGAGGATGTCGTCCGCCTCGAACCCTTCGCAGGTGACCAGCCGGTACCCGAGCAGGGTGAGCAGTTCCTTGAGCGTGGGAAGCTGCTGGGCCAGCTCCGGCGGCATGCCCTTGCGGTTCGATTTGTAGCCGGCGTATTCCCGATGCCGAAACGTCGGCGCGCGCAGGTCGAACGCGACTGCCACCGCGTCGGGGGAAAGCTCCGTTTTCAGCTTGTGGAGGATGGTCAGAAAGCCGTAGATCCCGTTGGTGTACAGCCCCTCCTTCGTCGTCAGGAGCCGCACGCCGTAGAACGCCCGGTTCAGAATGCTGTTGCCGTCCAGTACCAATAATTTCATCGCTTTTCCCCCGGATACAAGTTATGGAAGTATTATATCACTTTCCCATGCAAAAATTAAGAGTTAACAGTGCCGTAACGGAAAAAGAAACTGCGCTGTACAAATAAACGGGCAGGCGGTATAATAAACCGGTTCCCGATCCGATAAAAAGCACCGCCGGAAAATCCTGAACAGAGGCAGCCGGACTGCCAGTTTAAAATAGATGGAACAGGGATGTTACTTTATGGATACCATTAAAATCGGCGCGGTCGAGCTTATGGGCCGCGCGGTGCTTGCACCGATGGCCGGCGCGGGCGACCGCGCGTTCCGCGAAGTCTGCGCGGCGTACGGCGCGGCGATGACGGTCAGCGAAATGGTCAGCGCCAAGGCGCTTCAATTCAACGATAAAAAGACAAAGGACCTGATGGAGCTCGGGGACGCGGCCCGCCCCTCGGCCATTCAGCTGTTCGGAAGCGAACCGGGCGTGATGGCCGAAGGCGCGAAGCGCGCGATGGAGTTTTTCCCCGACTTGATCGACATCAACATGGGCTGTCCCGCTCCGAAGATCACCGGTCCGGGCGCGGGCAGCGCCCTGATGAAAAACCCGCCGCTGTGCGGGGAGATCGTCGCGGCGGTCAAAGCCGCCGTTCCCGTGCCGGTCACGGTCAAGATCAGGGCGGGCTGGGACGGGAAAAGTAAAAACGCCGTCGAAGTAGCAAAAATCTGCGAGGGGGCCGGCGCCGCCGCGGTGACGGTTCACGCGCGCACCCGCGCGCAGATGTACGCCCCGTCCCCCGACTGGAACATCATCAAGCAGGTCGGGGAAGCCGTCGGGATCCCCGTTATCGGCAACGGGGACGTGACGGACGCTCCCTCCGCCGCGCGGATGCTGGAGGAAACCGGCTGCAACGCGATTATGGTCGCGCGCGGCGCCCTGGGCAATCCGTGGGTGTTCCGGCAGATCAACGCCTATCTGGCGGAGTCCTGCCGGATCGTCCCGCCGCCGGGCGTGCACGAAAAAATGCTCGTCCTTATGCGGCAGGCGGAGCTGGCATGCCGCTACAAGGGCGAGCATCGCGCGATGAACGAGCTGCGCGGGCACGCGGGCTGGTATCTGAAAGGACTGCGGGGCGCCGCCGGATTCCGGCGCAGGGCGTCTCTTCTTTCTTCCCTAAAGGAACTGGAAGCGCTCACCAAAGACGTGATCGCGGAAAACGCCGTGCCGGAGGGTTAGGCCTCCTCCCCTCCGCTGAACCTCATCCGCACGAACTCATCCTCGCCGAGCGGCGTTTCCCGCCGGTAACGCACGGTTTCCAAAAATCCGGCGCTCCGGTAACAGGAAACCGCCCGGCGGTTGAAGGAGCGGACCTCAAGCTCCAGGTCCCGGCCCGGATACCGGAAAAAGAACTCTCTGAGAACCAGCCCCATGATTCTTCTCCCGTAGCCGAGGCCGCAGAGGTCCGGCCGGACGCCCAGGCCGAGCAGGAGCGCGCCGTCCCGGCTGAAAAAGCGAAAAAAGCCGCACAGTTCTCCTCTTTCGTCCTGAACGGCATAAAATTCGCTCTTCCTCTTGTCATCATCCGCCATCGCCCATCCGCGCGCGCAGACCTCCTCCCACGGAAAGGAGTTGTAGACCGCGTAAGGCCCGTCGTAACGCCAGGAGCAGATTTCCTCTGCGTGCTCCCGCGTCAGTCCCGCCGCGCGGAACCGTTTCCGCTCAAGGTCCTCATACCCTCCGCGCGTCATGAGATAGCAGACTTCGTCCAGCTTCACGCCGCGGTAATCCGTGTAGGAACCGGCGAGCGTCTTTTCATAGCGGAAACCGCACTTCTCGATGACCCGCCTGGAACGCGCGTTGAAGGGAAAATGGGCGACGGACAGAAAATCGAGCCTCATTTCCTCAAACGCATACCGCTCGGCCCGCCGGACCGCCTCCGTCATCAGGCCCTTACCCCAGCAGGAGCGCGAAAGGACGTAGCCGACTTCCCGGCAGGAACCCTCACCCTCGTGAAAAAGCCGGTCCGAGTGCAGGCCGAGCGAACCGACGACCTTTCCCGTCTCCTTCAGGACGACCGCGCTCACTTCCCCGTTTCCCACGAAATTTTTCAGGATCTCGCGGCTCTCGTCCATGGAACAATGGGGCTTCCAGCCCGCGTTCGGCCCGATTTCCGGGTCCTTCGCATACGCGTAAAAGTCCTCAAGGTCCTCCATGCACCAGGGCCGCAGCAGCAGCCTGCGGGTTTGCATCGTCTTCATGCGGATCCCCTCTTTCCCGGCGGACGTCTTATTTCTCCAGATAGAATATAACAAGCGTGTTTGGCCCGGTGTGAGTCGTCATCGCGCAGCCCGCGCGGGAATTGAGCACCTCGCGGAATCTGCCGCTTTCCCTTACCAGATCCGTAATTTCGCCGAAAAGCTCCTGATCCATGCCGGTGGTGGTAACAAAGGCGCGCTCGCCGTCCGGGTTCGGCTGGGACAACACAAAACGCGCGTATTCCTTACAGACCTGGCGGAAATTTCCCCGGAATTTTTTGCAGACCGAAAGCTCCCCCTGATTGTCCAGAAGCAGGCATGGGCGCAGCTTCAGAAGGTTTGCCCCGAACATCTGCAGCATGGTGGCCCTCCCTCCCCGATAGGCGAATTCCAGCGTGTCCAGAAGAACGTAGGCGCGGACTCTTTCCTTGTCCTGTTCAATCCGTGCGGAAATTTCATCGGCCGGAAGGCCCGCGTCCCGCATATCCGCCGCGCGCAGAACCAATAATCCCTGTGCCGAACTTAACGTGTACGTGTTGATGACATGAACGTTTTCGAATTCCTTCGCGGCGATGCAGGCGTTCTGGTAGGACGACGAAAATTTGGAATTCATGGCAAGATGCACCACGCTGTCGCCGTTTTCCGCCGCTTTCCGGAAGACCTCGAAAAAGTCGACCGGCGGGGGAGCGGCGGTTTTCGGCAGCCGCCTCGTGCGCTCATAGTCGTCAAACAGCTCGTCCGGCCCGATTTCAAATACATCCTTATAGGACTGATCGCCGATGTTGATCGACAGCGGAACAATGCTGATCCCGCGCTGTCTGTAAAGGTCCGGAAACAAATCGCAGGCGCTGTCGGCGCTGATCAGAACGGCCATGAAAAATTCCCCCACTTTTATAATCGAAAGTCATTATAACACCGCCGTGCGTGTTTTTCAAACGCCGCCCCTAAAATTGTTAGTTCTTTCTTCACGGTTTCGGTTGTATTCAAGCCGCGAAATATGATAATATGAGTAAAGTTCACATGGGAGAGGATTTGCAGATGATGAGAAGAAACGCAAAAAAGTACATAATCGTTCTGTTCGCCGTGACGATGAGCGCGGCACTGTTTTTCATGACGGCGCTTGCGCAGGCCGAAGTTGCGGCGGAATCCGGCCCCGTTTCCTCAGGCTCTGCTTCCTCCCCGGGTTCTTCCTCTTCCAAATCGCCCGGCGAGCCGGAAAGCCCTCCCTCTTCGGACGGAAACGGGAACGTGGACGTTCCCTCGGAGGGGGAGACCGTCCCCGTCAAGCTGGACTACAACGACGGCAGCGCGATCAAAATTGTCAATGTCAAACAGGGAGCGCACGTCAGTTCCCTTCCCGTTCCCACGCGCAAGGGATATGTTTTCGACTACTGGACCATGAAGGGAGCAAGAGTCTCCTCCTCGTTTGAAATCTATTCCGAAATCACCCTGACCGCCCAGTGGGAAGCGAGCGCCGCATCCAGCCGGAAACCCTCCAGCTATGCGAGCGTCGACACGCACCAGCGGGAAGTGGAGCAGGCCGCCTCCCAGGCGGAAGCGGCGATCAGCGACCCCGATGTCCTCTCCTCCGAAGACTGGGGCTCTCTCCTTTCGACCGGGCAGCAGGCCTCGAGCGGCGCGCAGGACGCGTCTTCCCAAACGTCCTCCGCCGCCCCGAAAGGAGGGGGCGGCTCCTGGCTTTTCCCGGCCGGAATCGCTCTGATCGTCCTTTCGGCCTGCGGCATCGGGACGTTTGTTTACCTGCAGTTCTTCAGCGGCCCCGGCCCGCGCGGACCGGGTGCCGGAGCCGGTCCGGACGTCTCCGACGGCATGGAATTTACCGACATCAGCTCCAGCAGCACCGGTCCTTACCCGGCGCCTCCGCAGGAGCCGTCCGGGACGCCGCGGGGTAAAAGCAAAGACGGCGATACCGACACCATGCCTGTCCCGCCGCAGGCGCGGCAGCGGCCGGAACGGAGCGGCTATGACCCGTCCAGGTCCCAGGCAAAGCCTGTCGGCGGCGAAAAAAAGGATTTCGACTGGGATAAATTCTTCAACGACGATATTTGACCGAATCGGCAAAAACGGCCGGAGCGTAAACCGCTCCGGCCCGTTTTTTGTTTCGTTACTTCGGGTCTTTTCCCGAATCCCCGAACAGGTTGAAACGAAACAGCCTGGATTCATCCTCGGGGTCTTCGCACATGACAAAAGCCTCCGCGATCTTGCCTCCCTCAATCAGCCGTGTCAGACCCACGAGCTGGCTGAGTTTGCTTTTCAGGTTCAGGCGGTCATCCTCGTCGGTGACCAGAAACACCTTGCCTTTGCATTCGTCAAGAACCTTTAAAAATGAATTGACGTCGACATCGTGCAGTTGAACGGGGGAAGTCATAAAAGAGCCTCCTTAACTAACTTTGCCGGTGACGGCATAATTTTTCTATTTCCATATTATACCAGAATTTGCCGTTTGTCAATCCGTTTTTCCTCCCCCGCGATTTTCCCGTCCTGAATCCGCACGACGCGGTCCGCCGTCTCCGCGATGCGGCTGTCGTGCGTGATCAGCACGACGGTGCGGCCCAGGCGATGAAGCGAATGAAGAATCTCCATCACCTCTCCGCCCGACCGGGAATCCAGGTTCCCGGTCGGCTCGTCCGCAAGGATGATCGGAGGGCGGGCGGCAATGGCGCGCGCGATGGCGACCCTCTGCTGCTGCCCGCCGCTCATCTGGGCGGGCCGGTGATGCATCCTTCCGCCCAGGCCGACCTGCATGAGCGCTTCCTGTGCCAAAGTGCGCCGCTCGGTTTTGGGGATTCCGCGGTAGACGAGCGGCAGCTCGACATTTTCAAGCGCATCCTCCCCGCCGATCAGGTTGAAGCTCTGAAAGATAAATCCGATCTGCCGGTTGCGGATCTGCGCCAGTTTTTTTTCGCTCAGGCCCGAGACGTTTTCCCCCTCGAGAAAGTATTGGCCGGAGGAGGGCGTATCCAGGCACCCGATGATATTCATCAGGGTGGATTTTCCGCTGCCGGAACGGCCCACGATCGCGAGGAATTCGCCCTTTTCCACTCTGAGGGTGACTCCGGCAAGCGCGCGGATCTCGCATTCTCCCATATGATAGATTTTCGTCAGATCAGTCACTGAAATGAATGGTTCCATTCTCTCTCCCCGTTTACAAATGTCCGCGCCGGTTTTATAATGAGATCGAATCAACGATGAAAGGGGCCAGGACCTTGTTAAATATCAACTGGAATCAGCTGAAAAGCGGAACGGATATCCGGGGCGTCGCAAGCGCGGGCGTCGCAGGAGAACCGGTGAACCTGACCGACGAGACGCTTGCGAGGCTGGCGCAGGGCTTCGCGCTGTGGCTGTCGGCGCGGGCCGGCAAACCGGCGGACCGGCTGGCCGTGGCCGTCGGGCACGACAGCCGCGTTTCCGCGGACCGCATCTTCGCCGCCGTTTCCGGCGCTTTGGCCGCCGCGGGAATCCGGGTTCTGGACTGCGGGTTAGCCTCCACGCCGTCCATGTTCCACGTGACGCGGGGCCTTTCCTGCGACGGTTCGGTGCAGATCACCGCGAGCCACCATCCCTGGAACCGCAACGGGCTGAAATTCTTCACACCGGACGGCGGGCTGGACGGCCCGGACATCGAGCAGATCCTGCTCCATGCGCAGAACGGCGACAGGCCCGCTCCCGGCGGCGGTTCGGTGGAGAAAGCCGACTACATGAGCACATACTGCGCCGGGCTGCGCGACATGATCCGCAAGGGGGTAAACGCCGCCGACTACGACAGGCCCCTCTCCGGATTCCACATCGTGGTCGACGCCGGGAACGGCGCGGGCGGCTTTTACGCGCGGGACGTTCTGGCGCCGCTTGGCGCGGATGTTTCCGGCAGCCAGTTTCTGGACCCGGACGGCATGTTTCCGAACCACATTCCGAACCCGGAAAATGAAACGGCGATGCGCTCCGTCCGCGGGGCGGTGCTGCGCGCCAAGGCGGACCTCGGCGTCATCTTCGACACGGACGTGGACCGCGGCGGGGCCGTCGACGCGGCCGGGGACGAGATCAACCGTAACCGCCTGGTCGCGGTCGCTTCCTGCATCGCTTTGGAAAACTGTCCCGGCGGCACGGTCGTGACCGACTCCGTCACTTCCAGCGGACTGACGGAATACATAGAAAAGACGCTGGGCGGAAAACACCACCGCTTCAAGCGCGGATACCGCAACGTGATCAACGAAGCGGTCCGCCTGAACAAGGAGGGGGTGGACTGTCCTCTCGCGATCGAGACCTCCGGCCACGCGGCCATGCGGGAAAACTTTTTCCTCGACGACGGCGCGTATCTTGTGACCAAAATCATCATCCTGTCGGCCCGGCTGCGCACGCAGGGCAAAACTCTCGGCGATCTTCTCGCCCCTCTGCGCGAACCCGCCGAGGCGCTGGAGCTTCGCTTTCCGATTCGGAAGGAAAACTTCCGCGAATGCGGGGAAGCCGTGGTCGCCGGTCTGGAAACCTATGCGCGCCGGCAGCCCGGCTGGACCGTCGCCCCGAACAACTACGAGGGCGTCCGGGTTTCGCTCGACGGCGAGCGCGGCGGCGGCTGGTTCCTGCTTCGGCTGAGCGTGCACGACCCGATCATGCCGCTGAATGTCGAAAGCGACCGGAACGGCGGCGTGAAGCGAATTCTGGAGCAATTAGCCGCTTATCTGGACGGATGCGAGGGGCTGGACCTTTCGCCTTTAAAAAAGAGCCTCTGACTTTCGTTTTCGGAACGGCAGCCCGCCGCCGGGAGCATTTGACCTCCGTCCCGCCAAACCGTGCCGGCCTTTTTCTGTTTGCTAAACGGCGGGCTGAAGATGCAACGTCACGTTGCCGTCAGAAGGACCAGATGCGCGACGCTGGGGATGCTCTCCCCCTGCTGGGAGGAGGTCGGCGACATCAGCGCGCCGGTGCCGATGAACACCACTTTATGGAGCTGCCCCTGCTCCATCTGCTGCAGAATGGCGGAGCAGAGGATCGCGGCGCTGCACCCGCAGCCGGAGCCGCCCGCGTGAACGTCCTGTTTTTCGCGGTCGTAGATCATGATCCCGCAGTCGTTGTGGACCGGCTTGATGTCGATGTTCTCCTTCTGAAGCAGCTCTTCCAGAAGCTCGCTGCCCACAAAGCCCAGATCCCCGGTCAAAATCAGGTCGAACTCCTCCGGCGAGGATTCCGTGTCGCTGAAAAAGTCCAGCAGCGTCTGCGCGGCGGCGGGCGCCATCGCTGCACCCATGTTGTTGGCGTCCTTGATGCCGAAGTCCGTGATCCTGCCGAACGTGACCGCGTTCAGGCTGATTTTCGCCTCCGGGTTGTCCTGCCTTTTTCCAAGCAGGACGGCTCCGGCCGCCGTCGCGGTCCATTGGGAGGTCGGCGTGCGCTGCCCGCCGTATTCCAGCGGAAACCGGTACTGCCGCTCCGCCGAACAGAAGTGGGAGGAGGTCACCGCCGCGGCGCGGCCCGCGGCGCCGGATTCCACAAACAGCGAGGCGATTCCGAGCGTCTGCGCCATGGTGGAGCAGGCTCCGAACTGGCCGAGGAACGGAATGTCGAGGCTCTTGAGGCCGAACGTGGAGGAGATGCACTGGTTGAGCAGATCCCCCGCAAAAATGCAGTCGATATCCGTGTTCTTCAGATTCGCCTTGCGAAGGGCGATGTTGACCGCCTCGTTCTGCATGCGGCTTTCCGCCTTTTCCCAGCTGGATTCCCCCAGCGTCGTGTCGTTGTGGCACTGATCGTAATACTGTCCGTACGGGCCTTCGCCCTCTTTTTTGCCAACGACCGACGCATACCCAAGGACGGCCGGATGCGTCGTCAATTCAAATGTGTATTTTCCCTTTTTCTGCGGCATGCGCTCAACTCCCCGTCAATATAAATGGAAAAACCACAGGATCAGCCCATACAGGATGGACGCCGCGGTCCCGTAAACCAGCACCGGCCCGGCGATGACGAACATTTTTCCGCCGATGCCCAGAACATACCCCTCGTTTTTGAATTCCATTGCCGGGGATACAATCGAGTTCGCAAACCCGGTAATCGGCACCAGGGACCCCGCCCCGGCGTGCTTCGCAATGTTGTCGTAAACGCGCAGCGCCGTCAGGAGCGCGCTGAGAAAAATCAGTGTGATGGAAACGAAGGTGCTCGCTTCCTTCTGGTCCAGGCCGAAGGACATGTAGAGATGGAGGATCGCCTGCCCAAGCGTGCAGATGCCGCCGCCGAACAGGAACGCCATCGCCATGTTTTTCCCCCATTTGGTCGGCGGGGAAACCTTGTCCGCCATCGTTTTATAATCCTTTTTCGATACTGTCAATGTTTTCTTCTCCTTTCGTTTCAGTCGTCCTTATTTTGCCGGAAACGGGGATGAATATGCGGAGGACATTCCTGTTTTCCTTGACAGCGGCGCAGAGTCGTTCTATACTGTTTAGTAATACTAAATATTTTACAATCAAGAGGTGAAATGTTCTGGATGACCGATACGAGCGCCAACTGAAAAAAGGCGCGCTGGAGATCGTCATTCTCCGGCTGATCGAACGGCACCCCGCCTACGGATACGAACTGCTGACGGAGCTGGAGCGGAAAAGCAGCCGGTTTTTCAGCCTTCGGGAAGGAACTCTTTACCCGGTTCTGTACCGTCTGGAAGACGACGGCCTGATCCACGCGCAGTGGAGCACGGACAAAATCCGGGGCGCGCCGAAAAAAGTATACACCATCACGCCTCTGGGGCGGAGAGAGCTGAAACGGCTCTGCGGAATTTGGGAACAGTTTTCAAAAAGCGTAAACGACATACTGACGGAGGAGGACTCGTCTCAATGATGACAAGGGAACAGTATTTGAAAGAAGTATCCGGCGCCCTGCGCCGGTCCGGAATGCCGCGAAAGACAAGGAAGCGGCTGGAAACGGATCTCGCCTCCGATTTCAGCGCCCGGTTGGAGCGCGGGGAATCCGCAGGGGAGATCATCCGAGCCATGGGCGCGCCGGAGGCGCTGGCCGGCGAATTCCTTTCCGAAAACAGCCGGGGCGCACCGGTACGCACACCTTCGGAAAAGCTCCTGCTGGCGCTCGGCATTCTTTTCTCCGCATTGACCGCCGCGGCCGGACTCCGGCTCACGGCGTTTTCCGGCCCTGCCAGCCGCATTCGGATGTGGCTGAACGGCAGCGAGGCGGCGGCAAAGGGTCAAACCATCATCGGGGGAGCCGACGGGCCGACTGCGATTTTTGTCACGTCCCGGCCAGGCCCGTTGGCCTATGGGCTGTTCGTTCTGTTCCTGGCCGCCTGTATCTCCTGTTTTATCCTGTACTCCCGTTCCCGCCGAAATCGAAAATAGCACAAAAAGACAGGCCTTCCGGAAACCGAAAGGCCTGTCTTTGTAAAACCGGACTGACTGGAATGATCAGGTTCACACTACCACATACTCATCGCTGTGCAGCCGTCTTAGCTTCTGCACAAAACTGTTGTTCGCAAAAGGCTGCTTCGATTGTTCCATTCTTGCAAAAAAGGCAGCGTAAGATTCCGGCTTCAATCCGCGATTTTTCGGTTCATCCGGGGCGCTGGGTTCCTTGTTCCCACTGTTATGATAATCATTCCAGATCGACGAAATCGTGTCGTTGATGTCATTGAGCATGTTGATCGCGCTTTTCAGATCTTGCTCAAAGTTTTCCGAAGACAAATGAAAATTTTCGAACTCCCGAATCTTCTCCTTCAATCCGGACGCGCCTTGCCCCAAGCCGGGCGTCATGGAAATGAAGGCCAAATATGTTCTCATGCATAAAATATCAGTGGCATCCGGCACATGAGCCGCCGGCTCATCCTTTGGGTACCCGTTCTGCAATAAAAACTGTTTGTCGCTTTGCAGCTGGGTAAGCGTATCCTGATAGGACTTCTTCTGCGCGTCGGTCAGTGGCTGCGCGCCGTCCTGTCCGTTCAGCAGTCCCTGATAATAAGAAATCTGATCGTTGTAATAGTGGTAATGATTCAGCAAATTGTTGCATGTTTTTTCGGAATCTCCGACGGCGCTTTTGAGTCCGGTGAGGCTTCCGTAAACCGGATTTTCCTGCGTGATCAGCCGGTATTCGTCCTCTTCCCGTTGTTCCTGCAGTTTTCTGGCATATTCCTCCTGCCGGTCTTCCCGGTCAATCCGGTCAAAATTCAATCGGACTTGCTCCGGCTTAGAAGCCTTCCCATTGGAATTTAATTTCACGCTTTGGTCATTCAGGACAACGTTCTTTGTCACGGAAAAATCCGTGTTTCCCGTCTGCGCCTTTGTGTCCAGACAAATTCCATCCATTGCTTTTTCCCTCCCTGATCACGAGATCTCAACCCAATGCAGCGCGGCATCGCCCGGGACGCTTGTCAATATCCACCTGTTGCCCAAAATGGCATATACGTAAGGTTTTTTCCCATTATTGACAACGGCTCCCGCGGCGGCGCTGACACTTAGATGATACTGATCGTTGCCGCTTGATATTTTCAGGTCCGTAGGATAGTAAAAAATTGTATACTCAGGTTGTGAGCTATAGTATGTATATCTCGTATCCTCTCCTGAGCAGTCCCCTAAATAGATTTTACTTGTATCATAGCCTAACGCGCTGAAATACTTTCTTATATCGTTACAATTAAACTCGAATTTACCCTCTGAATCCGTATAGACAGTTGTATCCATGCCGTGGCCGTTGGTAACCGGAAGATAAATCCGCACCGGAGCGTTGGCTTTCGGCGATGAATCCTCTCTGTAGACCAGCGTACCTTTTACCACAAAACCAAAACCCAAATCATATTTGCTCAATTCAGCGGGAAATTGTTTTGACTCCACCTGGTTCAATACCCATCTGGCGTCTTGCTCCGAACCCCCAACTTTTTTCGCTAATTCTATTGATTTTTGATAATCAATCCAATGTTGGGTTGCGTCATCCTCCGCAATTGGGTCATAATCCTTATGATAATTATTTGAAACATAAAGATCTTTGATTGTAACGTCTGGATCGCTTACCGCTACATTTAAAATCACCCAATCGGACCATGCATTATGTTTATCGACCACTCTGAGCCAAATTTTATAGTTGCCTGATTCCGCGAACTGAATCCCAAGCGTTTCATCATCGACAATTGCGGCTGCAAAGTCTACGTTCTGGACAAGCTGCGTTCCATCTTCCTTTGTAATATAAAATCCAAGATCCGTTATCACATCAGAATCGTCGCTATCTGTGGATGTCTTCCATGAAATCACTTCAACCTGATCCGTATCAAATTTATCGTATAAATACTGAATATTACAAACGGGACGAGTATTTCCATCCGCAGGTTCTACAGAAATAACGATCGAAAACACATTCGACAGCGCACCTCTGGCATCTTCTACTTGAAATGTCATAACATACTGTGCGGCAGTGGTAAATTGCGTAACAAAACCGGATCCGTCATTAAATGTTCCAATAATCGAATCATTTGGAATACCGCCGACGTTTTTTTTCACGATAGCATCGCCGTCAGGGTCATATGTAAAATCTTGACCATCGTATGACCATAACCAGCCAATCTGAGTCTCTGTGGTGACATTTCCATCGATGAGAGAATCCGGATTTAAAATCGCATATTTTAAGTCTGCAACCGGCGGATTATTTTGTGTTTCAGAGTTCTCCGCTATCTTACTGTCATACACAGCTTTTTTATCCTTCGTAGATAATAAATCAGTGTTTTTTGAAATTGACATTTTATCGCGTAAGAAATTTTCAAGCTGCTTATGAACTGTTAAACCCTCGACGTCCTTTATTTTTTCAGAAGCATCTTCAAATCTTTCTTGATCAACCGAATTTGCTGTTTTTTTGATATTACTTATATCAAAACTGCTCTGATTCGTCTGTGACGTAATCGTAGAACTGGTGTTCTCAGAATGAGATTTCTGTTGAGCCGTTTTCGCTCTCGCGCTCACGGCCGGTGTAATAATCAAAAATAAAATGCTAAGAACAAGTCGATGATAAGGAAATTTTTTTGATCTTCTTTTTCATATTATTTTCTCCTCTCGAATAATTATGTTTCAATATTATCATCAAATTCTCACAATGTCAAATTTTATCATTATTGGCTCAAAATGTAATTACTTGTTTTTTTCATCCGTAAAGAAGAACCGGACCATCCGGGATATTCCCGAACGGTCCGGCTGAATTGATTTCATTTTCCGATCAATGAACCGCGCAGAGACTCACCCCACCACGATCTTGCCTTCAGGCAGAACCGTTCCGGAAGACGCGGAACGGCCCTTGCGCAGGGTAAACGCCAGCCCGAGCGAGACGGGCCCGACGCGGCCGATGTACATCGCGCAGACCACCGCCACTTTGGCAATGTTGGTCAAAGTCGGCGTCACGTTTGCCGTAAGGCCGACCGTGCCGAACGCGCTCGTCGCCTCGAACAGTGCGTCCACGCCGTTCGTCGCCGGGTTCGTCGTCATAATGACGCCGGCGGTCACAATGATCACCAGCACGCCGATCGTCAGGATCGTCAGCGAACGGTAAACCGTAAATTTATCCAGCCTGCGTTTGAGGACGACGGCATCTTCGCTGCCGCGCATCACGCTCATGACCGCCGTGACCAGCACCACAAAGGTCGTCGTCTTGATGCCGCCGCCGGTCGATGCCGGCGAGGCGCCGACGAACATCAGGAATACCATGATCAGCTTGGTCAGATCCCCCAGGGACCCGATGTCCACCGTGTTGAAGCCCGCCGTCCTCGCCGTGACAGACTGGAAAAAGGACGCGTTCAGCTTTTCGCCGAAGTTCATCCTCTTGAGCGTGTTGCCGTTTTCGCAGACAAAAAACAGCAGCGTCCCCGCTACAATCAGGAGCAGCGTCATGCGCAGAACGATCTGGGAATGGAAATGAAGGGCGTGCGGACGCTGCTTGTGCAGCCGCGGAAGAATTCTGGCGTAGAAAATATCGTTAATAACAACAAAACCCAGGCCTCCGGTCACAATCAACGCGGCGACCGTCAGCGTGACGAGCGGATCGCCCGCATAACCCACCAGGCTGCTGCCCGGATCGACAAAGCCCATGATGTCGAACCCGGCGTTGCAGTAAGCGGAAATTGCAGTGAAAAAGGAGATCCAGATTCCGTGCGGACCATACTGCGGCACAAAACGCAGCATCAGAAGAATCGCGCCGGCGGTCTCGCAGGAAAAAGTAAAGAACAGAATGATTTTGATCAGGCGTTTGACATGCATCATGCTGCCCGCCGTGTTTTCGGCCGCAAGCTGCATATCCCGAAAGCCCAGCTTCCGCTTCAGCAGAAGCGAAAATCCGGTTGTAAACGTGACCAGCCCGAGCCCCCCGATCTGAATCAGGAGCAGGATGACGGCCTGGCCGAAAAGATTCCAATGGGTCCAGGTGTCGAACAGCACCAGCCCCGTAACGCACACCGCGGAAGTCGACGTGAACAGCGCGTCCAACGGCGAAGTAGGCGCCCCATTCCTCGCCGAAACCGGCAGAGCCAGAAGAAAAGCGCCGGTCAGAATCACCACAAGAAAACTCACCACAATCAGCCGGACGGGCGGGATGCCCTTCAGCTTCTTTTTTAACGCGGGAATTTCCTCTCCCATTTCATCCACCTCATTGCTGTGAATCTCATAAAAACAGTTTTTTCATCGCCTTGCTGGAACCGATCCACGCCGCGAGCGGCAGCCCCAGGCCGTAGCAGACGGCCAGTTCGCCCAACCCGACGGAAACCGCCTGCGTCAGAAATTCGGCCCAGGCGAAACCGCCGGGCGAAAGGATGACGATCTCGGCCCCGACAAACACCGCGTTGACCAGAACCGGCGGCAGCGGCGCCAGAACCGGAAGCCCGCGCCAGCGGATATTCCGCAGAAGGCGCGTTCCCACGGCGGCGATCAGCGTGGCGGCCGTGCCGACCACCATATCCGTGCTGTAGCCGCTGAAAAGATTCGCCAGAAAACAGCCGACCGTCAGTCCCGGGATTGCCGAAAACGTGAAAACCGGAAGGATGGTCAGCGCCTCCGAGAACCGGAACTGCACCGGGCCGTAGGCCAGCCCCCACAGGGCCGCCAGAAGGGTCAGCACCGTGTAAAGCGCGGCGATCATCGCCGCTGACGCCAAAGAGAATGCGCGGTTTGTCCTTTGTTGCATATTTAGTTCCCCCGTAGTTTTATTTTAGGTCAGGATGTTGCGACTGACCCCGCTGCTTTCTCAGCGGTTCTAATACGATACAACAAAATCCCGCGAAATGCAATCCTCAATTCCCGCTTTAATTCCCGCTTTTTCCCGGTTCCGGCTGCGTTTTGGGAACGGGCGCGTCCTTTTCGATCAGGATCCTCGCGATTCTTCGCTCTTCCATCGCGGCGACGGTCAGCGTCAGGCCGTCGAGCTTCACCTGCGGATGCTCGTTTTCCCGCGGCAGCCTCCCCAGCCGTTCCATCATCAGCCCGGCGACAGTATCATAGTCCCCCTCCGGCAGATCGACGCCCAGCATTTCCGAGACCTCGTCCACCGGCGCGGTCCCCTCCACGTCGAACCGGTTCTCGCCGTCCCGGTGGATCTCCTCTGCCTCGTTGTCGTATTCGTCCTGAATGCTGCCGACGATTGCCTCGAGAAGATCTTCCATCGTGATGATCCCCTCCGTGCCGCCGTATTCGTCGACAACCACGGCGATCTGCACGTGATGCGCCGTCATATCGGAAAAGAGCTCGCCGCAGAGCTTGCTTTCAGGGACAAAATAAGCCGGGCGCATCACATCCGTCAGGCGGATTCCGGGCTCTACCTGTTTTCCCACATATTTGAGCAGATCCTTGACATAGATGATCCCGGTAATGCTGTCCAGGTCCTCGTGGAAAACGGGGATGCGGGAGTAGCCGTTGTCCATTGCCAGCGTCACCGCGTCTCCGACGGAGTCCGTGTCCTCGGCGGCAATCACGTCCGTCCGGTGCGTCATGGCCTCGTCCACCGTGAGATCGCTGAACTCGAAAATGTTCGAGATCATGTCCTTTTCATTTTCGTTCAGGACCCCTTTTTCCTCTCCGGCGTCCACCATCATGAGAATCTCCTCCTCCGTGACGGTCTGCCCGCCGCTGTCCGGGTCCACGCCAAGAAAACGCAGCACGACGTTCGTGGAGGCGGTCAGCAGGGAAACGACGGGGCGGAAGACGGACGCAACGGCGGAAAGCACGCCCGCGAAGTGAAACGAAAGCTCCTCCGCACGCTTCATCGCGACCTGTTTCGGCACCAGCTCCCCAAAAACCAGGGAGAAATAAGACAGCAGAAGCGTAATGAGAAGCGTCGAAGCACCCTTGATGAAAGAGGGAGAAAAAGGCAGGAAGCTCAGGAGAGCGGCAAGATCGTCCGAAAAGCTCTCCGAGGCGGAGGCCGACGTCAGAAAGCCGGCCAGCGTGACGCCAATCTGAATCGTGGAAAAAAAGCGGCTGGAGTTCACGGTGAGTTTTTGCAGTTTCTGGGCTCTTCGGTTCCCGTCCTCCGCCATCTTTTCAATTTTGGCGTCATTCATGGTGATGACTGCGATTTCACTCGCGGAAAAAAAGGCATTGATCAGGATCAGAACGATGAGAAGCAGCACGGCGGCAAACGGAGAATCCGCGCGGGATGCCCCGGAAGCCGCCAACAGCAACGGAATCGTTTGCCCGTCAGGGTCGGATGACATAAGTTTACCCCTTTCAGAATGAAAATGAATCCAATATTATTATATTATTTTATTGTATCGTTTCCTGCAACCGCTGTCAATGCGGCGCGCGGGGAACCCGTCACGGCCGCGGGGCTCTTCCGTCCCCGCAACAACGACTGCAAAGCTTTTTTTAATGCTGAAAATTTTTTGGTCATTATGCCATTTCTGCTAATTTTTTTCGATAAGTTTTCATGCTTTTTTCAGTAATTTTCCTTTACACGGAAGACAAAAGATGTTAAACTTTAGTCAAGTACAGATCCTTGTGCTGTACCCAACGGAATTAATTATCCGTAAGGAGGAAAATAAGGACTATGGATTCAAGAAAAATGAAAACCATGGACGGCAACAACGCCGCAGCATATGTGTCATATGCGTTTACCGACGTCGCTGCCATCTACCCGATCACGCCTTCTTCCGTCATGGCGGATGAGACGGACAAGTACGCCGCAGCAGGCAAGAAAAACCTGTTCGGCAGGCAGGTCCAGATCACGGAGATGCAGTCCGAGGCCGGTGCATCCGGCGCAGTGCACGGATCCCTGGCGGCAGGCGCGCTGACCACGACCTACACCGCCTCCCAAGGTCTTCTGCTCATGATCCCAAACATGTACAAGATCGCCGGCGAATTCCTTCCGGCCGTCATGCATGTCTCGGCCCGTTCGCTCTCGACGCAGGCGCTGTGCATCTTCGGCGACCACTCGGACATTTACGCGTGCCGCCAGACGGGCTTTGCCATGATCTGCTCGAACAGCCCGCAGGAATGCATGGATCTGGGCGCCGTCGCGCATCTTTCCGCCATCAAGGGAAGCATGCCGGTCATGCACTTCTTCGACGGGTTCCGCACCTCCCACGAGATTCAGAAAATCCACATCTGGGACGACAAGGATCTCGGCGAACTGCTCGACTGGAACGCCGTTGAGAAATTCCGCAGGGATTCCATGAACCCGGAGCATCCGGTGACAAAGGGCACCAGCGAAAACGACGACCTGTTTTTCCAGGTCAATGAAGCCAGCAACAGCCACTACGACGCTTTCCCCGAAGTCGTCGTGGACTATATGAACAAAGTCAACGCGAAGATCGGCACCGATTACAAGCCGTTCAACTACTACGGCGCGCCGGACGCGACGGAAGTCATCATCGCGATGGGCAGCGTGTGCGAATGCGCGGAGGAAGTCGTCGACTACCTGAACGCGGCAGGTGAGAAAGTCGGCCTGGTCAAAGTCCATCTGTACCGTCCTTTCGTCGCGAAATATCTGCTCGACGTTCTGCCGAAGACGGTCAAGAAGATCAGCGTCCTCGACCGCACGAAAGAGCGCGGCTCCATCGGCGAACCGCTGTACCTCGATATCGTCGCCGCCTTCAAGGACACCGAATTCGCCACGACCCCGGTCTACACCGGCCGCTACGGCCTCGGCTCCAAGGACACCAATCCTGGCCAGATCGTCGCCGTTTACCGCAATATGCAGTCCGCTTCCCCGAGGAAGCGCTTCACGATCGGCATCACCGACGACGTGACCAACCTTTCGCTCGAGGTCAAGGAAAATCCGGACACCACCGCGAAGGGCACCCACTCCTGCAAATTCTGGGGCCTCGGCGCGGACGGCACCGTCGGCGCGAACAAGAACTCCATCAAAATTATCGGCGACCACACCGACATGTATGCACAGGGCTATTTCGCCTACGACTCCAAGAAATCCGGCGGCCTGACCATCTCCCACCTGCGTTTCGGAGCCAAGCCGATCAAGTCCACCTATTATGTCACCAAAGCGGATTTCGTCGCGTGCCACAAGCCTTCTTACGTCGAATCCTTCGACATGGTTCAGGACATCAAGCCCGGCGGAAGCTTCCTGCTCAACTGCGAATGGGAGTCCGTCGAGGAGCTTGACAAGCACCTGCCCGGCAAGATGAAGAAATATATCGCCGACAACAGCATCAACTTCTACACCATCAACGGCGTGAAGCTTGGCAAGGAGCTCGGCCTGGGCGCCCGCATCAACACGGTCCTGCAGTCCGCGTTTTTCGCGATCGCCGACATCATCCCGAAGGAACAGGCCATCCAGTATATGAAGGACGCCGCCACAAAGTCCTACAGCAAAAAGGGCGAAAAGGTTGTCGCGATGAACCACGCCGCCATTGAGCGCGGCGCGACCGATTTCGCGAAGGTCAACGTTCCGGCCTCCTGGAAAAACGCAGCCGACGATTCCGTTGTCCCGACCGCAACCGGCAGCGACAAAGAGCTCGTCAACTACGTCAACAAGGTCCTGATCCCGGCCAACCGCTACAAGGGCAACGAGATCCCGGTCTCCGACCTGATGCCGATGGCAAACGGCACCGTTCCGGCCGGTTCCGCCGCCTATGAGAAGCGCGGCATCGCGATCGACGTTCCGCAGTGGATTCCGGAAAACTGCATTCAGTGCAACACCTGCTCTTATGTCTGCCCGCACGCGGTCATCCGTCCGGTCGTCATGACCGAGGAAGAAGCCGCCAAAGCGCCGGCCGGCATGAAGTTCAAGGACATGACCCTGATGAAGGGCTACAAGTTCGGCATCACGATCTCCACTCTGGACTGCACGGGCTGCGGCTCCTGCGCGACGGTCTGCCCGGGCATGAGGGGCAACAAGGCGCTTGAGATGAAGCCGATGGACACCCAGCTGGACGGCCAGGAATATTACGACTTCGGCCTGAGCCTGCCGGAAAAGCCGGAAGTTGCCGCAAAGTTCAAGCCCACCAGCGTCAAGGGCAGCCAGTTCAAGAAACCGCTGCTTGAGTACTCCGGCGCCTGCGCGGGCTGCGGCGAGACTCCTTACGCGAAGCTGATCACACAGCTGTTCGGCGACAGGATGTACATCGCCAATGCGACCGGATGCTCCTCGATCTGGGGCGGCTCCGCTCCGGCGACCCCGTACACCAGGAACGCGAAAGGCTTCGGCCCCGCGTGGAACAATTCCCTG
This sequence comes from Caproiciproducens sp. NJN-50, assembly GCF_004103755.1. Taxonomy (NCBI): domain Bacteria; kingdom Bacillati; phylum Bacillota; class Clostridia; order Eubacteriales; family Acutalibacteraceae; genus Caproiciproducens; species Caproiciproducens sp. NJN-50. Next base: position 3,186,879 of record NZ_CP035283.1, read on the forward strand.
TTTGAGGACAACGCCGAGTTCGGCTACGGCATGGCTCTTGCCAACAAAGCCATCCGCGGCAGGCTCCAGGAATACGTCGACAAGATTGCCGCTTCCGCCGACGCCTCCGAAGCTCTGAAGAGCGCGTGCGCGGAGTGGAAGGCCACCTTCGGCAGCAGCCTTGAAAACCGCGAGCCGGCCGACAAGCTGATTGCGGAACTGGAAAAGGCCGCTTCCGGCAGCGGCGAGCTGGCCGGGCTTGCCAAGAAGACGCTGGAAGACAAGGACTATCTTGCGAAGAAGTCCATCTGGATCTTCGGCGGCGACGGCTGGGCCTATGACATCGGTTACGGCGGATTGGATCACGTCCTCGCTTCCGGCGAAGACGTCAACGTCTTCGTCTTCGATACCGAGGTGTACTCCAACACCGGTGGGCAGGCTTCCAAGTCCACCCCGATCGGTTCGGTGGCGCAGTTTGCCGCAACCGGCAAGTCCACGAAGAAGAAGGATCTGCCCGGCATGGCCATGACCTACGGCTACGTCTACGTCGCGCATGTCGCGATGGGCGCCGACTACAACCAGACGATCAAGGCCATTGCGGAAGCTGAAAGCTATCATGGTCCTTCCCTCATCATCGGCTACGCCCCCTGCATCAATCAGGGCATCAAAAAGGGCATGAGCAAATCCCAGATCGAGGAAAAGGAAGCCGTCGCTTCCGGTTACTGGAAGAACTTCCGCTACGATCCCCGCCTGGCTGAAGAGGGCAAGAATCCGTTCCAGCTCGACAGCAAGGCTCCGACGGCATCTTACCGCGACTTTATTATGGGCGAAGTACGCTACAACTCCCTGACCCGCGCCTTCCCGGAGCGCGCCGAGGAACTGTTCCAGAAAGCGGAAAAAGTAGCGAAAGAGGATTACGAGCATCTCGAGAAGCTCTCAAAGATGTAACTCCGGCTTACGGACAAAAGCGGCCCCCGTACAGGAATCCTGTACGGGGGCTTTTTCTTGTGCTTCTCGGTCCCGCCCGGGTCTCATCCCTGGCCGCCCGGCTGCGAAATTCCGTTCAGAGCCTGTCCCGCGCTGCCCTGCGAGTCCTGCGAAACGGAAATATCACCCAGCGCGACGATGCCGACCAGCTGGTTCTGCTCAACAACCGGCAGACGGCGGATCTGCTGTTCGCTCATGATCTTCGCGGCCTCCCGCACGTCCATTTCCGGATTCCCCAGCACCGGATTGGAACTCATCACTTCCGAAACTTTCCGGTCCGAGCCCTGCTTCCGCGCGGTGGCACGGAGAGTGATATCCCGGTCCGTCACAATGCCGACGACCTGCTTCTGCCGGCAGACGGGAATTGACCCCACATGGTACTGCTTCATCAGCTGCGCCGCCTGTTCGATGGTATCTTCGGAACCGACACAGGCGACATCCTTGGTCATAATATCCTTTACCTTCATATTGCTCCACCTCATCCGTAGCCTAACCGGAATTGGAACGATTATACAAAAGCATTGAAAGCCTATCTAATATTTTAAGACGCCCATATATTCTGAACTAAATAGATCAAAGACAATTTTTTGTCAAATAAGATATATATTTTAGTTTGCCGATCAGATTTCTTAAAAACTTTCCATTGATAATCATGGGAGAAGTCTGGATATCTTTGTGTATCTACTTTTAATGTTTTAAGGATTGTAATGATCTGCTCCTGAATCTCCGTATTTTTTTGTGAAGACATTCCTTTTAAAACCAATGCATCTTCCTGTGTATCTGTGCCTTTCAATGCGTAAATTTCATATGTTTCCCCATCGCCCGTTCCGCCGAATTCAGAAACGGAATATTGCTTTTTGAAATTGCTCGGTATGATTAAACCCCAAGTTTCCTGATACATTCTAGTATCTGCCGTAAAATACCCGTAAAGGAAAAATCCAAGTGGAATACCTAAAATGATCAAAAAAATGATGACGATCCCTCGGTTCGACTTTCGCATCACTCATTCCTCCGGATATTCCCTTTTTGTTTTGTATTAAGGTCCTCGCTATTGAAATCAGTCTATCATAGGACCTGTAAATTTTCCAAAATGATTTAAGAGCTTCTGCGGGCAAAAAGCAAAACAAGACTTCAGCGCCGGTGAAAATTTCCGGCGCTGAAAACCCGAAAGGAGTAACTTTAGAAACCCTATTGCTTTTCATATGTCTGGAACATCCGCGCGGTTATCTGTTCCGTGGTCTATCTTTCAAAGCAATCTACTAACCTTGCCGAAGCTCATATAGTTTAAATGTCGCAAATACAAAATATAAGCCTCCGGCTATTGCCAGAATCAATACTTTTAAAACGCCCCAATTTCCAGGAATTATATGCGACAATATAACCTGCAGGAAAACAAACCCTACATCACACAATACAATATAAGGTCTTTGCTTTCGCTGACTGTATTTCACATATTTGACAAGTTGAAGGACTCCAGAGACAACGGCAAAGCAAAGCCATAAATCATAAGTGGATTTTCCTCCTAATGCAATTCCGACGAAAGGAATTGGGAGTAAAAAATAAGTTATTCGTACAAATTCTTTTTGAGAGATCAATCCATTACCTCTTTCTTAATTTTACCACCTACCCTGAACGCCGTTGGGAAATCCGCCATCGAATTCTACACCAATATATACGCCTTCCCCATAGGTATGTGCCTGAATACAAAGATAACAAAAATTACTAATTGATGCAACACCTATTACGCCTAATACGGTTGTTATAGCAGTAGCGACAGGTCCCCCGGTCATAGTAGCAACCAAGTCCAAAGCCGCTATCATAGCTGTTGGTCCCGCAGAGGCTGCGGCAAGTAAAAGTGTATCAACATCGGACGCTGTGAAATAGATAACGGTTCCTTCAATAAAAACATTTGGCTGTATTTGAGAACCTGAATGATTATAATTTTTGTTAATCTCTTTTGAAGAGTCTATTATTTTATGCAGAAAAATCAGGTCAGAATTTGTAAAAGAGTATTTCTTTATTAGTTCTTCATCTGATAAACTTAACGCTAGGACATTATTTTCATCCAAACTAAATTCACTCAATATTTTACAATATTTTTGCAGAAATTGTTTTTCCGATTGACTCAAAGACTGGTTCAAATCAACAGTTAAACGCTTCTCAATAAGTTCTTGACTTTGAAAAGCATTTGTTCTCTCCGCCGCGAACGCGGGCACACAAACCGCCATGGACAGCGCGAAAACCAGAACCGGACTGACAGCCTTTTTCCAACTCCTTAACATTTTTGTTCCTCCCTTTTATTTTGGCCTATGGACGTACGAAAGAACTGCCGGGGGCAGGGGAACAAGTTCCTCTCTAAATCGTCCATCGGAGTCATCCTCTTCCTGAAACAAAAATTTATTTCGGATGCTGCGCAGCATGGAAATCAGTCTATCCTTGAACCTGTAATTTTTTCCTTCTACTTATATACCGTTTGAGAGCCCCGATTTGTTACACTTTTTTTAAAAAAAATTAAAAATTCTTTTGTAAAGGGGCTAAAGCAGGACAAAAAGGCCCGCTGCGGCTCAAAGCCGCAGCAGGCAAGTTCCTGAGACTCCATTATGCAAAAGCTCTAAAATTTTGCCGATCAGCCTAGATGCAGCCGGATCAGGCCTTTTCCCCTAATTATCCCAGCGGAAATAACAAATCCGGTTTTCCTTCGTATCGATGACCGCACCCGATATATGGCCGTATGCTTTATCCCAAAAGGACAGCGGCGCGACCGGCAGCTTTTTGTCGTTCTGGATTCGATAATAACCGCTTTCGGCGGACAGATATTGACGATAATAAGCCCTTGCGGCCTCGTCGGTGCTTCCGGCCAATTGTTCCAATAACCCGTCGACCAAATACGGCTTCATCGGAAGCCGTGACCAGTCCGCCATATTATTTTTACCGAGCGCCGTTTTCATTTCATCGGAGGACAGTTGAAACAGATCAAACAGATCGCCGTCCGTGAAACCGTAATCCTTCTTGCTGAACACAATCTCAGGCTTGCCCGGCACCTGAAACAGAAGATCATTCTGAAAATCGAGAATTCTCTGATCCGGCTTTGTCGAAAAATGATGCCATATGAGCAGTACGGAAGCCAGAAGCAGTACCCCTGTCAGCGACAAAACGATTTTTTTCCGCATGAAGAAACGCTCCTATCATACAAAGCGATCCGGACTTCCAGCGTGGGCAAGTTCCTGGAACTCAGAGACTGTCCGGACTCGAGAGCATCTGGTTCAAAGTATCCCATGACAAATTTGAATTTGTTTTAGAATAGGATTCCAAAAAATATACATAACCCAGATGCTTGAATTCCGCGCAGAAACAATACCGAAAAGCGTTTTCTTGGTAAGCACGATATTTCACCGTAATTCCGTTAATGACTTTGGCTGCCTTGCTTTTTCCTAAAAGACTTTCATATCCGGGATCTTTCTCTGAACCAACGATGGATGGGTCGTTGTCCCTGAAAAAGATAGTCAGATTAGCATAGTCGTCATCAACGTCAAACTGCTTCCCGCCGTAAAGCACTTGAGCGGACAACATACTCCACGTCTTCCTGTCATTGATATTTTTTCCCTTTTGATCTGCATATTCCAGAATAAATTCCGTATACGGCTTAGGGCTGTTCTGTTTCAACTCCAGCTTGTCAAGCAGCAAGTCTCCTCCAAACAGCTTTACAGCTTCGTCAATGGACGTGATGGTCGTATGCGTTTTATCCCAGTTTGGGTCCTGTCCATGGCCTTTATAGTTTCCAGTAAAAAGAGGGATGAGACATATTCCAACTACAGCCACGATTGCCATAAGCGCAATCGCATTTGGAATCATTTTTCTTATTTTAGACGGATCGCTCGTATTGGCTTTTTTGATTCTTCGTTGACTTTGCAACGACGATCCTCCCCTTTAAATTTTCATTAAATTCTTAATATATAAAATTATATGAGGACAAAGCTTTGACACCTTGCCCTCATTTCGGCCTTAATTAAATAAATAATTATGAAATGTTATATTGTGCATTGCTCCCAAAAATACTAGTACCATCTGGCAAAGAGCAGATATGAACTTCTGAACTACCATTCCAACCAAAATGACATATGAACGTATAATCTCCTGGATTTTCATCTTCATTATAGCCATATGCAACAACGGCATGATTTCCCGCGCCCTCCAAGTTACCAAAGAGAATTACTGGACGTTTATAATAATTCATTTCATTTATCATGCCACTAGTACCTACGTGCCAGCTTGCACTTTGTGGCAGACTGTTATTATAGCAAAAATCGTTGATTACCTTGGCAATATCCACAGCGTATGTTGATGCACCGTAACCATCATCCTTACCAACATCAATCAGGTCATTAGTTAATGTGGTGCTATTAACTGGTCTATCCCGAGAAGAAAGTTTAATCTTTCCGCGGCAATTATCCCAGTATTTTAAAATAAGGTTTGCAGCAACGTATCCGCAGTAGCCTCCACTAACATATCCGAATCCAGATTTGTGATTACGAAACCAAGTATAAGAATTAACCCAATGATTTTTTCCCGCGGATTGCAGTTGATTTGTTGGTGATTTAGAAGTCTTGCCATTCAAATAATCTGAAACTACTTTATTTGTCTGAGAGATCAGCGCTTTATTGATTTTTTGACAATCTTGAGCGGCTGCATCTGCATCCGAAATAATTGTTCCTAATATAGTATGTTTATAACTATTCCCGGATTTAACATAATAATATGTGGGTCCACCGTAATACAAATCAGCATTTAATCCTTCATATGGAGATTGAGATTGGACAGACGACTCAACAACAATGCCGGATTCCGGATGAATAATATAATAGCCAGCAGGACTACATTCAACTAGTTTATATTCATTTCCGGCAAAATCATGTAGAATCTTTGTATTGCTTACTGATATTTTTGCATTAGCTGCATCAATTTTTGTATCCACAAATGATTCTATCCGTTCTGTACCAGAGCTTTTTGCGTTATCAGATTCAGCCGCATAGGATGTTGCAGTAAGTGGTGAATCCGCGAAGGCGGGCACGCACACCATCATGGACAGCGCGAAAACCAGAACCGGACTGACAGCCTTTTTCCAACTCCTTAACATTTTTGTTCCTCCTTTTTATTTTCGGCCTATGGACGTACGAAAGAACTGCCGGGGGCAGGGGAACAAGTTCCCCTCTAAATCGTCCATCGGAGTCATCCTCTTCCTGAAACAAAAATTTATTTCGGATGCTGCGCAGCATGGAAATCAGTCTATCCTTGAACCTGTAATTTTTTTCCTCTACTGATATACCGTTTGAGACCCCCGATTTGTTACACCTTTTTTAGAAAAAAATAAAAATTCTTTTGTAAAGGGGCCGAAAACAGGACAAAAAGGCCCGCTGCGGCTCAAAGCCGCGGCAGACAAGTCCCTGGGAGCCATTTTGCAACAGCTATGATAAATCGCGTGTTCTGAGTGTAAAGACCGGGGCACAGGTCAGCCGAGCAAAGCGGTGAACAGGCGCAGCAGCGGACCCCACAGGCGAGGGTACTCCTCCCGGATCAGTTTCACTGCCTCCGGTGAGCGAAAGCCTCCCCGCCCGGCCTGTCGCAGAATGACGGTGCGCGCCCCCTCCGCCATATTCCCGACGGCGACGCGCCCTTTCGCGTACCCTCCCACGGCGATGTCCGAGGCAACCGCGCAGCCGCCGACGGCGTACTTTCCGACCGCGAGGCCGCCGATCGACAAAATCCCCGCGGCAAGCCCTCCCACAGCGACAGCGCCGGCGGCAATTCCGCCCACGGCAAGGAGCAGCCCCACGGAAAATCCTGCAAATGCAAGCAGGCCCAGCGCGACCCCGCCCAGGGAAATCAGCCCGGCCGCCACCCCGCCGACAGAAACCAAGCCGACGGCTACATTCCCGACCGCCACGATCCCTTTTGCCCGGTAGATTTTCCCCCTGCCCAGATTGACGTGCACCAGAGGAATCCCCAGCAGTTCCCGTTCGCTCCTGTATTCATAATGCCGGCAGGCGTACCGTTCGTTTCTTCCCTCGGCCGTTTGACCGGATCGGCGGCTTTCATCGCCCCGGACCAAATCGTCCAGGCTGACTTCGAAGAAATCGCCCAGCGCGATCAGCTTTTCCGTTTCCGGCACGGACTGTCCTGATTCCCATTTGGAAACCGCCTGTCTTGACACTCCCAGTTCCTGTGCAAGACTTTCCTGGGACATTCCCCTTTTCTTTCTCAGTTCCTGCAGTCTTTCGGGAAACCTCATTCCATCGCCTCCTTTTCCCATCATACCGCAAACGGACGCCGGTTTCCACCACGGCCGGCTTGAAGTTTGTCAACCCGCGGTTGCGCCGGGCTTTTTTGCCCTTACAGGGGGGCCGAATCGCCAAAAAAGCTCAACTATTCCCTTAACATAAATTTCTCTTTTTATTCATAAAAATATCAATTAGTTATCATACCTTTTTCACAGTCATCCGCGATAATAATACCAAACCACTCAGAAAGGATGATCGTCATGAGGAATCCATTCAGAAAAGACCGCGAAGACGATTCCAATCTCTCTTCCAATACGAATTACGGCGCCGATTATCGCAGTGACTGGAAGGATTCTTCCGAGCAGCCCAACCAAACCGTTTGGCAGGGCGACTGTTACCACTCCTATCGCTCTCCCGGGACACCCACCCCGCAGAACGGCTATCAGGAGGAGCCCTCTCCCACAGTAACCGTTATGGAGAAAGCCCCGAAAAAGCGAAAAAAACATATTTTGAGAAATGTGCTTGCCGGCCTGGCGGCGTGTCTGGTCGTTTCCGCCAGCTCCATTACAGGTTTCGCCTACCTCATCAATACCGGTACCATCAAAATGAATTCCGGCAGTTCTTCGCCGGCCTTTACCATCGTGAAGGACAGCGCCTCCAGCAAGGTCAGCACAACCAATACGGGCACGTCCGGGGCCCTGACGCTGGAGCAGGTCGCAAGCAAGGTCGTCCCATCGGTGGTCTGCATTCAGAATTACCAGGTAAATCAAAGCAACGCCTACGCCGCAGGCGGCTTTGGCTCCAGTGACAAGACCAGCGAGGTTTCGCCCGCGAGCGAAGGCAGCGGGATCATCGCGACCAGCGACGGCTATATCATTACCAACGCGCACGTGGTGGACAGCGCCTCTTCGCTGAAGGTGATCCTCTCCACCGGTAAAACCTATCAGGCAAAACTGGTCGGCAGCGACAGCGTCACGGATCTTGCGGTCATCAAGATTGACGCGACGGGCCTCACAGCTGCGGAATTCGGTTCCAGCGGCGACCTTCAGGTGGCGGACCAGGTTATGGCGGTCGGCAATCCGGGCGGCCTGGAATTCAACTCCACCGTCACCATCGGCTATGTATCTGCCCTGAACCGTGAAATCTCGAATACCGAAACCGGCTACACCATGAAATGCATCCAGACCGACGCGGCTATCAACCCCGGCAACTCCGGCGGCGCGCTGGTCAACATGAAGGGGCAGGTCGTCGGGATCAACTCCTCCAAAATCGTCGCCACCGGCTATGAGGGGCTCGGGTTCTCTCTTCCGATCAACGAGGCCCAGCCGATCATCAGCGACCTGAAGCAGTACGGCTATGTGAAGGACCGCGCGGTGCTCGGAATCTCCGGCCAGTTTATCGACAGCATGACCTCCCGCTTTTACGGCCTTCCGGAAGGCATGTACGTTTCCTCCATCTCCAGCTCGGCGGTCACCAGCGCGGGCATCCAGAAGGGCGACGTCATTACGAAGATCGACGGAACCGCCGTGACCAGCCTGAATGTGGTCACCTCTGAAATTGCCAAGAAGAAACCCGGCGAAACCGTAACCCTCAGCGTGACGAGAGCGCTGACCGGGCAGACCTTTACAGCCACCGTCAAGTTGGCGCAAGCCACCGGCTCCTGAGTCCTCCCGGTCCGGCAGGCCGGTCACCCCCCGATATATTTTTGCCGAAAAGACGCGCCCTGACCGGCTGAAAAGCCGTTTCAGGGCGCGTTTCCCGTTTCCGTACATCCTCTGGGCAAACATCCTTCCAGTTAATCCTTGGGATGTGCCCCGGAATATTGAAAGTCCATTCTCACGGGGGCCGGAATTTCTCCGCTCAGCCCGAATTTCGGCTTCAGCCGTCCGAACGCGGCCGGCAGCATTTCCAGAATCTCGCCGGGATCGTCAGGAAGAATCAAAATCGCCCTGTCGGCGCTTTCCACCAGGTACCCCGTCGATTCACGGCCGGGCAGACGCAGCACCCCTGCCGGCTCCCCGTCTTCGCCGGTCGGAACGCGGAGCGTGCGGAACAATGGTGCGGAGCAGGCCGGGCGCCCTCCCGCGGCCTCGCTGACAGTGAAAACCACCGCGTTTTTTTTCAGCAGTTCCGCCATGCCCGGGTTCAGCCGGTTTTCCAGCGTGCAGACCCGAACCTCCGCAAGGGCCAGAGAAAACCAGCCGGCGGCCCGGCGGATGGTCTTTTCACAGACGGATGTCCGCCTGGAACAGTAAAACAAAAGGCCAGCGTCCATTTTCATTTCCTCCCGGGTCGTTTCAGCCGGCCTTATGCTCGTTGGAATAAGCCGGCTTTTCCTCGCCTCCCAGTCCACACAGGCTGCGGCGGAGCATGTCCAGCGCGTTGGATGCCGCCAGACTGCGCAGGTAATCGCGCCCGCGGTAACGGCCGGCGGGCTTCATTGCGCGGATCTTGACGCCGTCCGCGCCGCAGAGGGCCAGATAGACCAGGCCGACCGGCTTTTCCTCCGTGCCGCCGCCCGGTCCGGCGATCCCCGTGATGCCGATCCCATAGTCCGCGCCGGAGCGCTCCCGCACGCCGCGCGCCATCGCTTCCGCCGTCTGCGGGCTGACCGCGCCGTATTGCCGCAGGGTTTCCTCCGGCACGCCGAGAAGCATCGTCTTACTTTCGTTCGCGTAGGTGACGCATCCCATGTGAAACACGTCGGAGGCACCCGGAATGTCGGTGATCCGCTTCGCCAACAGCCCCCCCGTGCAGGATTCCGCCGCCGCGACCGTCTTTCCCTGCGCCGCGAGCTCCCGGACGACCGCCTCCTCCAGGCTTTCCACGTCCACGCCGTAAACGAACGCGCCGAGGCGATTTTTCAGTTCCTCCACCACCGGCGCGCACATTGTTTCGGCGGTCCCTTCGTCCGCAGCCCGCGCGGTGACGCGCACGAACATTTCGCCCTCTTTTGCGTAAGTGGCCGCCGTCGGGTTCGGGCGGGCACACAGGTCGTCGATCTGCTCCGCCACATATCCCTCGCCCAGTCCGAATACATGGACCATATGCGACACGATCGCGGCGTTTTCCCCTTGCGCCAGGTAGGGCATCGCGCAGTTTTTCAGCATGGGGATCAGTTCGAACGGCGGGCCGGGGAGCATGGCGACCCGTTTTCCCCCATCTGTTTCAAAACCGCAGCCCGGCGCGGTGCCGCAGTCGTTTGGGAATACGGTGCAGCCCTCCGGCAGCATCGCCTGCTTTTTCTGCGTCTCCCCCAGCACGCGCCCCCTGAAATACTGCTCGATACGCCGGAGGCTCTCTTCGTGCATCACGAGTTTCTTTCCCGCGGCCGCAGCGACGGTTTCCTTCGTCAGATCGTCCCCCGTCGGGCCGAGCCCTCCGGTGGTAATCAGGACATCGCTGCGCGACAGCGCAAGCTCCACGGCGGCTTTCAGGCGTTCCGGATTGTCCCCGACCGTGCAGGAGTACAGCAGGTTGATCCCCGCCGCGGACAGTTCCCGCGCGACGTAGGAGGTATCGGTGTTGACCGTGTGGCCGAGCAGAAGCTCGGTTCCCACGGAAATGATTTCAGCATTCATGGATTTGTTTCTCCTTTTATTCCACTGGCAGAATCAGCGCCTTCCTGGCATGAGCGACGCACTCTTCGATCAGCGCGCCGCAGTCCAGCGCCTCCTCCGCCCGCTCGACAAATTTCAGCGCGGGCTTTGTTCTGGGATGCTTCGGCGTAAATACCGTGCAGCAATCCTCATACGGCAGAATCGACAGCTCGTAGGTGTCGATTCTGTTTGCAGTCTCGACGATTTCCCGCTTGTCCATGCCGATCAGAGGACGGAACACCGGCATGTGCGCCGCGGCGTCGGTGCAGACGATCGCCTCAAGCGTCTGGCTGGCGACCTGCCCCAGGCTCTCCCCGGTGATCAGCGCGCCGCAGCCCTCGTCCCGCGCGATCCTTTCGGCGCAGCGCATCATCAGGCGGCGCATCAGGACGGTGAACAGCTCCTCCGGGCAGTTCGCCATGATCTGCTCCTGCACCTTCGCGAACGGCACGGTAAACATCGTGATCCGCCCCGCCCAGGCCCCGACCTTAGCGAGCAGGTCCTTCACCTTCTGCTCCGCGCGCTCGCTGGTGTAGGGCGGGCTGGCAAAATGCACGGCGGTCAGTTCCACGCCGCGCCGCGCCATCATCCAGGCGGCGACGGGACTGTCGATCCCCCCGCTGATCAGGACCGCGGCCCTGCCGCCCGTCCCGACGGGGATCCCCCCCGCGCCCCGCTCCGCGTTCCCGTGAACATAGGCGGCGGTATCCCGGACCTCGATCCGGACCGTGTAATCCGGGCGGTTCACGTCCACTTTCAGATGCGGGAACTGAGACAGGAGGTATTCTCCGGCCACATTGCAGATCTGAGGCGAATTGAGCGGAAACTTCTTGTCGGAGCGCTTGCTTTCCACCTTGAAGGTGCGCGCGCCGAAGAGCGGCCCCCGCAGATAGTCCGCGGCGGCGCGCAGGATCGCGTCCATGTCCTTCTCCACCTCGCACGCGCGGGACAGCGCGGCGACGCCGAACACCTTTGAGAGCCGCTCCTGCGCGGCGAACAGATCGGCGCCGTCATGGAGCGGCGAGACATAAATCGTGGACTGGCGCTCCCGCACGTCGAACGCGCCGAGGCCGTCGAGCCGGCGGCGGATGTTGCGGAGCAGCGTTTCCTCAAAACTGTGGCGGTTCAGTCCCTTCAGGACCACTTCCCCAAGCTTTAACAGGATGATTTCTTTCATACGCGTTCACGCGTCAGAGCGGGCGGCGGGTCAGGACCGAAAGGCCCTCCCTCAGCACACCGGCAAAGACGTCGATTTCCTCCTTTGTGTTATAGCGGGAAAAGCTAAGCCGCAGCGCGGAAGCGATGCGTTCCCTCGGCAGGCCCATGGCGGAAAGCACATGGCTCGCCCGCCCCTTGGCGCAGGCGGAGCCGGAAGACACGAAAATTCCATGGTCGGACAGAAAATGCAGCATGGTTTCCGCACGCACGCCCAAAGCCGACAGATTCAGGATATAGGGCAGCGCGTCGGGCGCGGAATTGAACTCGATTCCCCCGATTTTTTGGAGCTCCCCCCGGCAGTAGGAATTCAGTTCCTTCATTGCGCGCAGCTCGGCCTGAACGTCCGGCAGGGCGCCGGCCGCCGCGCCGAATCCGGCGATCAGCGGCATGGCCTCCGTGCCGGGACGGACGTCTTTCTCCTGTCCGCCTCCGAAAACGCGCGGCTCCAGGTGGACGCCGCGGCGGACATACAGGGCCCCGACTCCCTTCGGGCCGTGAATTTTATGGGCGCTCACGCTGAGGAGGTCGATCCCCGCCCTGCGGGGGTTCAGCGGGAGCTTGCCGAACGCCTGCACCGCGTCGGCGTGAACCAGCGCGGGCGCGCCCGCGCTGCGGACGGCCTGCGCCGCCGCTTCCACGGGCAGAATGCTGCCCACCTCGTTGTTTACGCACATCAGGCTGACGAGAACCGTCTTTTCGTCCACCGCGCCGCGGATCTGCTCCGCCGTGATGCGGCCGAAGGGGTCGGGCTTCAGATAAGTGACCTCGTATCCCTCCTGCTCCAGCCGCCTCATCACGTTCAGAACGGAGGGATGCTCGATCTGTGTCGTGACGATATGGTTCCCTCTTCTGCGGAGCGCATGCGCCGCGCCGAACAGCGCCAGGTTATTGCTCTCCGTCCCTCCGGATGTGAAATATATTTCCTCTTTTTCCGCGCCGAGCCGGGCCGCGACCGCCGTCCGGGCCTCGTCCATCGCGCGCTCGGCCCGAAAGCCTAGCGAGTGCAGGGACGACGGATTGCCGTAGTTTTCCGTCATGGTCTCCATCACCTTTTCGGCAGACGCGCGGCAGACGCGGGTTGTGGAGGAATTGTCGAAATAAAGTTCGCTCAAGTACAGGAACCTCCATCCAGTTATTTCTCAATTATTATACACCCTGTCCTCCTTCCGGGCAATGGTTTCCTGACCCTCTGCTCAGGGCCGGTCTTCGCCTTATAACGTAATCCTCCATAATTTTTCAAGAAAAATTGATTAAAAATTGATTTTTTATTGACAAAATAGCGATTCACGTTTATCATAGTAAAAAAATGACGGAGTAATCCGGCGGTGTTACGAAGAAGGAGAAAAAAGGTGCGCAACAGGATTGCACACAAAATGGCGCTCCTCCGTCCCGCGGGATTTTCCGGATATGGTTACGGCACGTTGGTTTCCCTCTCAGGATATGATCTTTATTTTCTTTATATTTTTGCCATAAATAATACCGCAGTCCGGGTCAATTGTGCAGCTCTAAGCGGATCTCGCCGTGTCCGCCGGGGGCGCTTGCGCCCGGAGTGTGGTTTTTTTATGCCGAAGGGGAAAAAAGTGCCTCGATTTCCGTTTATGTTATGCGCTCCCGGATTTCAGGGATCGGAAAAAGAGCAAATCCGCGGAGATTTTCAAAACGGAGGAATGTTCCGTCATTTTTCGTACAAGATTTGAATACAATCCGTTTGATAAGGAGACAGTTATGAACAAGAATTTTATCCGGAAGATTGTATCCGCCGTAGCGGCGGCAGCCATCCTGCTGCCGCTTGCGGCCTGCGGATCGGGCGGCGGAGAATCCTCTTCGTCCTCCTCCGCGCAGTCCTCTCAGCCTTCCGGCGGCGAATTTGTCTTCGGCATGCAGACTCAGCCCGACCATCTGGATCCGTTCCTTGCCACAACGGCCGACACGCGCAGCATCCTGTTCAATCTTTTCGAGGGACTCGTCAAACCGGACAAGGACGGAAATCTGATTCCGGCCGTGGCGGAAAGCTGCACCATGTCCGACGACGCGCTGAGCTATACCTTCAAGATCCGCAAGGGCATCAAATTCCATAACGGAAAAGACGTTACCGCCGAGGACGTAAAATACTCGCTCGACACCGCCGCGGGGCTTTCCGGCGGCAAAGCGCTGGTCGCGGACCTCACGAACATGAAGTCGGTTGAAATAAACGACGCGTCGACCGTAACCCTTCACCTGAAACAGGCGGACTACGAATTCCTGCCCTACCTGACCTGCGCGATCATCCCGAAGGACTACAAGGAGCAGGACACCCATCCCATCGGCACCGGGCCGTTTGAATTCGAGTCCTATACGCCCCAGCAGTCGCTGGTGCTGAAAAAAAATCCCGATTACTGGCAGAAAGACCTGCCGAAGCTGGACAAAGTTACTTTTAAACTGGAAACCGACTCCAACGCCCTCCTGATGGATCTGCAGGGCGGCAGCGTCGACGGCGCCAGCATTGCCAACAACGTCGCTTCCCAAGTCGGCAAAGGGTTTCAGTTGATCCAGTCGAACTCCAATTCGGTCCAGCTTCTCGGCCTGAACAACGCCAAAAAGCCGTTCGACAACGTTAAAGTGCGGCAGGCCGTCAGCTACGCCATCAGCCCGGATGAGATCATCAGCACCGTGAACGACGGCAAGGCGGTCCGCGCGGGCACGCCGGTCATCCCCGGCCTGAAGAAGTATTTCGACTCCGGCCTGACGCACGCCTACGATCAGAACACGGAGAAGGCGAAACAGCTCCTCTCCGAGGCGGGCTACGCGAACGGCTTTGCCATGACCATCACGGTTCCGTCGAACTATACCGTCCACGTGGACACCGCGCAGGTGATCGTCAGCGAACTGAAAAAAGCCGGCATCACGGCCCAGATCAAGCAGGTGGATTTCGCCACCTGGCTCAGCGAGACTTACACCCAGCGCAATTACGAGGCGACCATCATCTCGGTGGACGGCACGACGCTCTCGCCCCGCAGTTACCTCGGCCGTTATGTTTCCGGCGCCTCCAACAATTTCGTGAACTATAAGAGCGGCGAATTCGATTCCGTTTACAAGCAGGCGGAGAACGAGCCGAGCGAGGACAAGCGCGTGCAGCTGTACAAGCAGGCGCAGGAGATTCTTTCAAAGGACGCGGCGAGCGTCTATATTCAGGACATTGCGAACCTGAACGTGCTGAAGGACGGTCTTTCCGGCTTTACGCCCTACCCGCTGTACGTGTTCGACGCCTCCGTGATCCAACGCACGAAGTAAGAGCTTTTTACAGGAAGACAGGTACCGCAATGAAGTTTTACCTGAAAAAACTGCTGACGCTGCTTTTGACGATGGTTCTGGTTTCCCTGATGGCTTTCGCCGCGTTCAACCTGATCCCGGGCGACCCGGCGCAGCTGATTCTCGGTACCCAGGCGACCCCCGCGGCTCTGGCCGAACTGCACCAGAAGCTGGGGCTTGACAAAAGCATGCCTGAGCGCTACGCCGGGTGGCTCTGGAGCCTTCTGCACGGCGATATGGGCACCTCGCTCCAGTACTCCCGGCCGGTTGCGGAGCTGATCGGGAGCCGGCTTCCGGTCACGGCGGCTCTCGCGCTGCTGGCGCTTCTGATGATCTTCACGGTTTCCGTTCCGGTCGGCGTGCTTACGGCGCAGAAGCGAGGCACGCCGCTGGGGCGCCTCCTGGATTCCGTCACCATGCTGAACATCTCCATGCCGGGCTTTTTCCTCGGCATCCTGTTCATTTGGGTTTTCGGGCTTGTCCTCCGTTTCTTTTCTCCGGGGGGCTACGTTTCCTGGGAAGACGATCCCGCCGGATTCCTGCGCTACATGATTTTCCCCTCGCTGGCCGTCGCCCTGCCGAACATCGCGGTCTCTTCCAAGTTCCTGCGCTCCGCGCTGGTCGAGGAATCGCACGCCGACTATGTCCGCACCGCGGTCAGCAAGGGGCTTTCCAGACATATCATTTTATACCGGCACATGCTGAAAAATGCGCTGATCCCGTTTTTGACCCTTTCCGGCATGATGGTCGCCGAGATTTTTTCCGGAAGCATTCTGATTGAGCAGGTCTTCGGCATCCCCGGCGTGGGGCGGCTGCTGATTTCATCCATTCTGTCGCGCGATTTTCCGCTTCTGGAGTCGCTCGTCGTTTACATCGCGTTTCTTGTCGTGCTGGCGAATTTCGCGGCGGATCTGCTGCTGCAGGCCGCCGATCCGCGCATCCGGGTGAAGCCATGAGCCGCGGCCGCAGGTTGTCATTCCGAGTCGGGACAGTTCTGATCGGCCTTGTCTGCGCCGCTGCCCTGATCAGCTTTTTCTACACTCCGTACGACCCCTACGCCATCAACACAGCGCCGCACTTTCTTCCCCCTTCCCCTCAGCACTGGTTTGGAACCGACAACTTCGGCAGGGACAATTTTTCCCGCGCCGTCACGGGCGCGCGGTATTCCCTGTTCGTCGCCGCCGTCACGGTGGCTCTCAGCGGCCTTTGCGGCGTTGTTCTCGGGCTGCTCTCCGGCTATGCGGGCGGGCTGACGAACGAGGTGATTCTGCGGCTGACGGACGCGCTCTCTTCCTTTCCGGCCGTGCTGACGGCGCTGGTGGCCGTCACCGTGTTCAGCGGCGGCAAATTCGCCATCATCCCCGCGCTGGCCATCGCGTTCCTTCCCAGCTTTATCCGGCTGACGCGCAGCGGGACAATGCGCCTGAAAAATCTGGATTTCGTCCAGGCCGCCTATGTCTCCGGCGCCTCCCGGGCAAGGATCATGTTCCGGCATCTGCTGCCGAATCTGCTGCCCACGCTGATCCCGGCGGTGGTCATCGGACTTTCCAACGCGATTCTGGCGGAATCGGGCATGAGCTACCTCGGCCTGGGCATCCAGCCGCCGGTCCCAAGCTGGGGGCGGATGCTCTTCGAGGGGCAGACCTATCTGTTCAACGCCCCGTGGGAAACCCTTTCCGCCGGGCTGATGATGATCGTCACGGTGCTCGGGTTCCACTCTCTGGGAGAAAGCCTTGAGAAGAAATGACCTCCGGCCCGGAGTAAGCCTACGGCGGCCATTGTCGCGGTAAAGCCAATGATCGGTACGAAATGCCGGCGTTCCCGGAAGGATCGGGAACGCCGGCGCTTTTATCGGCAGAGCCGAAAGTGAAAGGAGCGAGAGAAATGATCGAAACCAAACGTCTGCTGTTAAAACCCGCAAGCCCGCTTCTCGTTCAGGAAGTTCTGGACTATTATCTCCGGAACCGGGATTTCCTCCGCCCGTTCGAACCGGAGCGCGCGCCGGAATTCTATACGCCTGAGCACCAGACTGACAGTCTGCGGCAACAAGGGGAAGCGGCGCAAAAGGGAGAATCGTTCTGTTATTACCTTTCTCTGCGGGAGCAGCCGGAACAAGTCCTCGGCAGCATCGCGCTGAATAACATCGTCAGGGGCTGCTTCCAGTCGTGTTTTCTCGGATACCGCCTGGATGAGAAAAATCAGCGCAAAGGCTATATGACGGAAGCCGTCGCCGCCGTGACCGATTACGCGTTCCGGGAACTGGGCCTGCACCGGATCGAGGGCAACGTCATGCCGCGCAATCAGGCTTCACTGCGCGTTCTGGAAAAAGCGGGATACCGGGAGGAAGGGCTGGCCTCTCTTATGAAACTGCCGTCATGCGGAGAGCTGATTTTTTACTCTCAGAGCGGGTTCCGTTCGGATTTGTGGTCGGCGGCCGCTAGATACCCGTCGGTAAAACCTGTCTGTGATTTATTTATGACTGGCGTGCTTTCCGGCACGCTAATTATTTTATTCATTTTTGTAGCATTTTCCGCACTTCATGGGTGTTTGTAGTAAAGGGGGGTGGATATTGAAGCCAGAGCCATTACGTCCGGATGATTGCGCAGAAAAAGTCATCAGGTTTTACGCCGATATGGTGTACCGCCTCGCTTATGCCCGGACAGGAACAAAATGCGATGCCGATGAAATATTTCAGGAAGTATTTTTGCGGTATATCAAAAAGCAGCCCGTATTTAATAATGAGGAACATCGCAAAGCATGGATGATCAGGGTCACAATCAACTGCTCCAATAAGTTATGGAATTCCGTATGGAAAAGGAAAGCCGAACCCCTGACGGACACAATGCCCTTCGAGACAAAACAGGATATGGATCTTTCCGACGAATTACAGCAACTGCCCCAAAAATACCGCGAGGTGATTCATTTGTTTTACTACGAGAATATGTCGCTTGAGGAGATCAGCCGCGCATTGAACCGGAAAAATTCCACGGTCAGGACACAGCTCACCCGAGCAAGAGCATTGCTCAGAAATATTCTGAAGGAGGATGATGATGTTCAGCGAGGAATATAGGCATATGATCGATCAGGTCCATCCAAACGACGAATTATTGTGCCATATTTTAGAATCAGCACACAGCGGCAAAGAAAAGAAGAGCAAAACGTCCGCCTCCTTTCGCAAGCCGGTAATCGCCGTCATAGCAGTTTGCATTTGTATGTCTCTTTCCGTTCCTGTACTCGCGGAAAAGGTGGAACCCGTCTATCAGCTGATGTATACCGTTTCCCCGGAGCTGGCCCAATTTTTTATGCCGGTACAAAAATCCGATGAAGACAACGGCATCAAAATGGAAGTTGCCTCAGCCTGTATTCGCGGCAACGCAGCCGATATTTATATCACGATGCAGGATTTAACCGGAGATCGCATCGACGGCACAACCGATTTGAACGACAGCTACTCCATCAACCGCCCGTTCAGCAGTTTGGCTTCCTGTCAGCGTGTCGGTTACGATCAAAAAACAAAAACCGCGACATTTTTGATTTCGATCACGGAATGGGGAAACCAAAAGATCGCGGGTGATAAAATCACTTTCTCCGTGGGAGAATTTATCAGCGGTAAAAAAGACTACGAGGACATTAGGGTCCCGGTCGATCTTTCGTCGGCCGCGACGGCAAAAAATATAAAAAAAGTAGATTCAACGGGAGGCAGCGGGAAGGACTATGAAAAATATATAGTGGAAGGCAAGACAACTGCGCTTACCCCCTCGCGGGCAATGGACGGATTCCCCGTCGAGGGAATCGAATTGACCGGCATCGGGTATATCGGCGGGAAACTCCATATCCAAACGGCGGTTTACGACAATTTGGACAAGGATAACCACGGCTATTTTTATTTAAAGGACGCGGACGGCAGCATCGTCGATCTTGACTACGCTTTCAGTTTCTTAAATCAATTTCAACAGCCGGGAAGAATCGACTATGACGAATGTGTCTTTGATGTTCCACAGAAAAAGATTGGAAATTACATTCTGTATGGAAGTTTTGTTACTTCGAGCATGCACACAGAAGGAAATTGGCGGGTAACATTTCCTTTGAAGCAAGCCGAAGCATCATAGCTTTGGGAAGCGCCTCATTTCAAGAAGGCGCCGCTCAGTCCCTGCCGCCGGTCATTTTCCGGTCCAGCCGGTGGCCGACCGCGCGCGCTCCGATGCTGAACACGAACACCATGAGGATCAGCGCCGCAGCGGATACGTCCGCCACCTGCGCCGCGTTCGGCGCGACCGCCTCCGTGCGGGAGGCCCATATCTGCAGGGCGAGCGTTTCGCCGGGACGGAACGGGTTGAACGGGCAGACGGGCGAAGAGAGCTTCCACCAGCGCGACCAGTTGATATCCGTGCTCATGCCCGCCGTGTACAGAAGCGCGGCGGCTTCGCCGAAGCCGCGCCCCGCGGCCAGAATGACCCCGGTGATGATGCGGGGCACGCAGCCGGGAAGCATGACGCGCAGAATCGTCTGGCGGTGCGTCGCGCCAAGGCCGAAGCTGCCCTCTTTCCAGGTCTTTGGAATCGCGCGGAGCGCATCCTCCGTCGTCGTTGTGATCAGCGGCAGGCTCAGGATCGAAACCGCGAGCGCGCCCGCCATCAGACTCCATTTGCCGTGTACCGCCACGACAAAGACAAGGTAGCCGAACAGGCCGACCACAATCGAGGGCAGGGAGGAAAGGGTCTCGATGCAGGTGCGGAGGAAACTGGTCAGCCTGCTCTTTTTTGCGTATTCCGCCATGTAAATGCCGGCGGCGACGCCGATCGGCACACTGATCAGCAGAGCGAGGAAGACCAGATAGACGGTATTAAAAAACTGGTTGCCGATTCCGTCCGCGTTAAAAGCCAGCAGGGAACTGTCAAATTCCATAATCCCCTTTCCCAGAATATACACGGTAAAGGCCGCGAGCAGCAGAAGGAAAAAGCCCGCCACACCGTACAGGACCACCGTCATGACGCGGTCCGCCAGGATCGCATTGCGATGCCGCTGTCTCATTGCTCACGCGCCTCCCTGGAAGAGATTCTTCGGACAATCAGGATGAATACAAACGAAATCAGCAGAAGCAGAAGCGCCATGGTCCACAGAGCGGTATTGTATTCGCCGCCCTCCGCCGCGCCCCCCATATCCGAGGCGATCGCCGCCGTCAGATTGTTGGTGGGCGAAAGGACGCCGTCCGGAAAAGCCAGCCGTTTGCCGATGACCATCGCGACCGCGAGCGCCTCGCCGAACGCGCGGGAAAGCCCCAGGATGACGCCGGTCAGCACGCCCGGGCGCGCCGCCGGAAGCAGCACGCGGCGGATGACCTGCCAGCGGGTGGAACCAAGGCCGTAAGCGGCCTCCCGGTACTGCTGCGGAACGTTGCGGATGGAATCGGCGGACACGCTCGTGATCGTCGGGAAGATCATGACCGCCAGCACGATTCCGCCCGCGAGAACGGAATATCCGTAGGGAAGGCGGAACAGATTCTGGATAAACGGGACCAGCACGGTCAGGCCGACCCAGCCGTAGACGACGGACGGAATGCCAACAAAAATCTCGACCGCGGGCTGAAGCAGCTTCTCGCTCAGACGGGGCGAAATGACCGCCATAAAAATCGCCGCGGCAAGGCTGAAGGGCGTTGCGATCAGCAGTGCCAGAAAGCAGATCGCCAGCGAACCGACAATGAAGATCGCCGCGCCGACCTGTCCCCCGCCCTTGAAATCGTCCGCAGGGTTCCAATTCGATGAAAACAGGAATTCCCACACGGAGTGTCCGTAGACCGTAAAAGTGCCGATCCCCCTGTAGCAAAGAAAGGCTCCGATGGAAAGCGTCAGCAGGATTAAAAACAGCCCGCACCCCGTGACCACCGCGCGCCACGCCGTCTCTTTTTTCTTCATAAACGAAAATCCCCCTGAAACGGGCGTAAGACCGAACGGATCTTCTCCGCCGGCCCGGCCCGCAATTCAATATTGGTCCTGGATTTATCTTGTCACCTGCATTTTAGAGGTGGTGTTGTAGCCCAGGGATTCCATCACCGCTCCGTATTCATCGGAAGTCATGTAGTCAAGGAACGCTTTCGCCGCTCCGCCGGCTTCGCCCTTCGTGTACATGTGCTCGTAGCCCCAGACCTTGTATTTGCCGGAATAGGTGTTTTCCAAAGTGGGTTCCACCCCGTCGATCGACATGGTTTTCACGCCGTCGATATCCTTGGTCAGGTAGGAGAGCGCCACATAGCCGATCGCGCCCTTATGCTGTGCGACGGTTTGCAGCAGCGTGCCGGAGTCGTCCGTTTCAAGCGATTTATTGGAAGCTTCCTCTGAACCGTTTAAAGCATACTGCTTAAACAGCGCGCGGGTTCCGGAGGTGGAGGGGCGGGTGACCAGCGTAATCGCTTCATCCGGACCGCCGACGTCCTTCCAGTTTGTCGTTTTCGCCGTAAAGATATCGATCAGCTGCTGCGTGGTCAGGCTGCTGACCTTTTCTTTCACATCCGCGCTGACGATCGGTGCCATGGTGATGACGCAGACCTTGTGGTCAACCAGCGTCTTCGCCTGGTCCGCGGTCAATTTGGATTCCGCTTCCACGTCTGAATTGCCGATATCGACCGTGCCGTCCGCGACCTGCTTCAGGCCCGTGCCGGAACCGCCGGCGTTCAGCGTGATGGAAACATCGGGATTTTTCTGTTTGAATTTATCCGCCGCGTCTTTTACCAGCGGATACAGCGCCGAGGACCCGGAAGCCGTGATGCTGCCGCTGACCGCCGCCGGCTCGGACGAGGCCGTTTCAGAGGCAGCCGTTGAGGAATCCGTCTGCGACGCGGGAGTGGAAGAGGCGCCCGTTCCGGAAGAACACGCCGTCGATATCATCAGAAGCGCCGCAACCATCAGAATTGACAGGTACTTTTTCATATACGATCTCCTTATCTGTTTTTCTATTCTCTTTTGTTCTGTTTCCAATCATAAAGCGCGCTCGTTAAAGGAAAGTTAGGCCTATTTTATCTTCCTGTTATTTTTATGTTAAGAACAGGTTAAATGGTCATAGATCCTCAATACCAGCATTCCCTTTCCGCTGCGGATTATCTCGCCTCCGCCGACGGAAAGAACGTCTTCTGCGCCCGTGTCCGGCGGCGGCATTGTTTTTTATATGCGGACGTGATGGCCGGCCCGGAAATCCGGGGGCGTCTAAAAAGCGGTCCAGGGACATCATGATGTCCCTGGACCGCTTTTTTCATTCCAGCAGCTAAAACAAATTTTTATAAGCGGGGAAACCCGCAAGCGGTTCCGCGCTTTTTACCGCCTGCAAAATAGCGTTTTCCACCGAACGCGCCGCCAGAATCCCGACCACATCCGGATCCGCTTTTACTTTTCCGGTCGCCATTGTGAAGATTGTATCCCCGTCGAACGACGTGTGGGCGGGCCGGACCGCTCTGGCGATCCCGTTCTGCGAAACGGAGGCGAGCTTGTTCGCTTCCGCTTTCGTGAGGACCGCGTTGGTTGCGACCACGCCGATGACGGTATTTCCGCTGAAGATGTCGGCGTCGTTCCGGTAATTTTCGATCATGACCGCCTCGGTGCTGCCGACTGTTTTTTTATCGTCGTTCAGCACGCCGGCGATCAGCCTGTTTGACTCCGCGTCGTAGATGTCTCCCACACAGTTGACCGCCATGACGGCGCCGACCATCAGTTCCCCCGTCCGCAGGCAGAACGAGCCGATCCCGCCCTTCATCGCGTGGTCAAGGCCCCGGATCTTTCCGATCGTGGCGCCTGTGCCCGCTCCAACGCTGCCGACGGGAAACGCGCCGCTGCCCGCGTTGAGGCAGGCCTCATATCCCATTTCCTTGTCCGGCCTGATCCTGTAATCGCCGCATTTCAGATCGAACAGGATCGCTCCGCAGACGATGGGGACTCTCGTTACCTTCACGTCCCGGCCGACTCCCCGCTCCTCCAGATACTGCATCACGCCGGCGGCCGCATCCAGGCCGAACGCGCTGCCTCCCGCGAGAAGAACGGCGTGAATCGACTTTCGCAGGTTGACCGGATCCAGAGCGTCCGTCTCCCTTGTGCCGGGGGAGCCCCCGCGCGCATCGACGCCCGCGACGGCGCCCTCTTCGCAGATCACCACCGTGCACCCCGTCGCCGCGTCGAAATTCTGGGCGTGTCCGACTTTCAGCCCTCCGATATCGGTAAAATTGGCTTGTTTCAAGAAGCATCTCCCCCGCGCCGAAGGCGCTCTTCCACCGTTTTCACAATCGTGCCGACCTCAGCCAGCGCCCCCCTGCCGACATCCCCGCAGGCCAGCTTTGCCTCTTTGGGCGGGATGATCTCGAACCCGAACCCGCGAAGCCTCTCGAGGTTTCCCCGCACGATCGGGTTTTCATACATCCGGGTGTTCATCGCGGGAGCGACGTAACGGGGAATGTCACGGACCGCAAGCGCTGCGGAGGTGAGCATGTCGTCCGCGAGCCCGTTCGCCATCTTCCCGATCACATCCGCGGAGGCCGGGGCCACCAGCAGCAGGTCGGCCTGCCTTGCAAGCGAAATATGCTTCACCTCGCTCGGCTCCTCCTCCTGAAACACGTCCGTATAGACCCTGTTCTTGGAAAGAGTCTGAAGCGTCAGCGGCGTGATGAACTTCGCCGCGCCTTTCGTCATGATCACGTCGACACGATAACCGTCCCCGGTGAGGATACTGGCGAGGTCCGCCGCCTTGTACGCGGCGATGCTTCCGGTTACGCCCAAAAGAATATTTTTCACCGTCGTCCCTCCCTATCAATCAAACTCAGCACTTTTCCGGCGATGCCCTTCGCGATTTCCTCCTTGCTTTCAAAACGCTCCCAGGTCCGGCCGGGGGACAGGAGATACCCCGCGTGCCTGCCGCGGCTGATCTCGGTCAGATCGTTGGCCAGCACCAGGTCGCAGGAGTTTTTCTCAAGAACCCCGTACCCGGCGTCCAGCAGTTCCTGCTTCTCGACGCCGTTAAGCAGCTTGAAGCCGACCAGGACGGTCGACGGCTGCAACGCTTTGACAAGCCCGATCAGCTTCGGCGTCCGCCTCATACAGAGCATCAGATTTCCGACGTTGGAGCCGACTTTCCGGCTGCGGTCGAGCACGCGGTCATTTTCCCTCACGCAGGCGGCGAGAAATTCCGCGAGCGAGCCTTTCGACTCAAACTTTTCCGGGCCGAACGGGAACAGCCTGTCCGCAAGAAACGCCGCCAGATTTTCCGCCGTCGTCACGCTTTCCACCGCGTAGTCGCTGACCGCCATAGAGTGGATGACCGCGTCTATTTTCTCCTGAGTCAGCAGCTTTTCAAGCGCGTCCCCCACTTCGTCCACATCGTGCGTCGGAATGACTTCCACGCAGTCCAGCTCCGGGACAATGGACCCCGGTTCACATACATAATAGATTTTTTCGATTTTCGTTCCGCCCTGCCTGACGAATTCTTCGGCCGTCAGGCTGCCGAGCCTGCCCGTTCCGGTGTTGGCGATTCTCCGGACCTGGTCGATTTTCTCCGATGTTCCGCCGGCGGTAATCAGAATCTTCATGCTTTCTCCCCTCTTCCCGCATCTGCTTTTTATTTATTTTATCACATTGAAACAAGATTGCAATCCTCAAAAGCGGGACGGGGGCTGCCCCCTTACGCCGAAAATGCCCACAGGTCGCGGATCTGCGGCTTCAGCCGGTCGTAGCTCCACGTTTCCCGGCTTCTCTCTTTGCTGTTCGGGTCCCGGACGACAAAGGCGCCGTCCTGAAATTGGCAGATGACGAGGAAATGTCCCTGCGTGGTGAAATCCCCGGGCCCCATGCAGCAGATGATCGGATTCCCCTCGGACAATTCCTGCGTCATCCGGCCTTTACTCAGCGGAATTTCCCGGGAATTCAGCCCCAGCTTCCGCGCTCCCTCGGACATCAGCGTCCAGAGCGTGCTGTTGCTCTTTTCATCCAGATATCCGTGCTGTTCGCTGAAATCCGCGATCGCCTTTGGATTTTTCGACATGTCCCCCGTCAGCCCCACGGTCACCATGGAAAGGCAGGTCGGGCCGCAGCCGTCCAGCGCGATGATGCCATTCCCGTAAGGCGCGTATCCCCAGTCCTCGTCCCACTGCATCAGCAGGGGAATCTGATCTTTTTGATACCTGCCCGACAGGTCGATTTTCTTCGAAAAAGTCCCCTTCTTTTCCGGATAGTCCAGCGTGAAGTCAAGCAGCTCAGGATTCTTCCCGAGCGATTCCAGCAGCCGTTCCGGATACCGTCCGGGATTCCGCACGACCGGTTCGAGCCTCGGATCGGTTTTCGCCATCGCCTCCAGAGCCTCCGACGTGCTTTCGGGCAGGGCGTTGTTTCCCGTTCCCTCATCGGGCGCGGCGCTGTCTTCGGTTTCAGCATATGCGGGCGGCGCCGGGTCCGCCCAATTCCATATTCCCCGATAGCACAGCACTGAAAATACCGCGATCAGAAAAAGGAGGAAGAAAGGATGGCGTCTTTTACGCCGTCTGTTCCGCTGTCTTTTTTCTCCGTGTTCATATTCGTAGTCGTATCCGTCGTCATATTCATTCCGGCTCACTGTGAAAACGCTCCTCTTAGAACAGGTTGTCCCTTTATATGATGCAAACCGTTATTATCCTGACTTTGCTGTATTATAAATTATAGTACAGTTAATGCAATTTTGTCAACGTCCCCTTCGGAGGCAGCGGCGGAAGAAAATCGGCACATAAGAAAGGATGCACCCCTGCGAAAAAAGATGCCCTTTTCCAACTGCTTTCTCACAAATTTATCCTGTCAGCCTATGTATCCGCCCTTATTGCGCGGGCGCGGAGGAATTGCTCTCCGCCGAGAAAATGCTTTCCGTCGAGCCGTCCGCATAACGCGCCTCAAAGTTCGAAAACGGCGCCGACGCGGCATTCCCCGTTAAAGTCACCGCCGTTTTCCCCTGATACTGACAGACGACGGTCACCTTTTCAACGCCGCAGTCCAGGGGATTGGAGGTGAGCTCTTGGTTCACGGCCCCGACGATCGCGCCGTAATATGCCAGGTTCAGGCCCTGCTGGAATGTGGGGAGCGAGGCCGCCGAAACAATTTGCTGTTCCTGCGGGCTTTGCGGGGCGTTGTTGAGGTCCACCGTCACCGTCAGCGCCGGCCCCGACCGCGCGCACGACACGACCTGCGCGTTTGCCGTCCCGATGCGGCGCGCCAGCCGGTCGGAAAGGCTGATGCCGACACTTCTCTCAAAACAAATTCCGAGAACCGCTCCCACGACCAGGGTTGCCGGCAGCATCGCCGAAATCCGAAACCGCCGGAATTTTTCCGTAGTTCCAAAATGAAAAATGTTCACAAAACAATCCCCCTGTAATCACACAAACACGATATTTCCCATTTCATCCGTTTCTGTTTGATCAAAAATAAGCGAAGAAGGCGGGGAACCGCTCGCTTTTTGTCCCCAAAAATTGCTTTCCCAATTCAATATTAATTTTATAATACCTATTTGTCAATATAATGAATTCTTTTATTGAAAATATTGACGTGCAAACAAAAAAGACGCACCTTTTTTGCAAAGGATGCGCCTTTTTCTTCCTTTATTCACCTGTCAGAACTCCTGCTACTCTCCGAACATATCCTTGATTTTATTGAAAAACGATTTCCGGTTCTGATAATTTTTGTCGTCCGCGCCGGAATCGAACTCCTGCAGCAGATCTTTCTGCTTCTGGGAAAGGTTCTTCGGGACTTCGATCGTCATGCGCACATACTGGTCGCCGCGGCCGCGGCCGCTGAGCTTGGGGATTCCCTTGCCCTTCAGTTTGAACACATCGCCCGGCTGCGTGCCGGCATGCACCTGATACTCCACCTTGCCGTCGATGGTTGGGACGACGACCTCCGCGCCAAGCGCCGCCTGGGTGAAGGTGATCGGCATTTCGCACCAGATGTCGTTGCCGCGGCGTTCGAAGATCGGGTGGGGCCGGACGCTGACGTAAACGTGCAGATCGCCGCCCGGCCCTCCGTTGACCCCTGCGTTGCCGCGGCCGCTCACATTGAGGACCTGCTCGTTGTCGATCCCCGCGGGAATGCTGATCTCAATCGCCCTTTCGCGCTTGATCCTGCCGGATCCTCCGCAGGTGCGGCACGGTTCTTCGATCACTTTGCCGGTTCCGCCGCAGCGGTCGCAGGTCCGCGCTGTCTGCACCACCCCGAACGGCGTGCGCTGGCTGACCCGCACCTGGCCGTTTCCTCCGCACTGCGGGCAGGTTTTCGGTTCGGTCCCGCTTTTCGCCCCGGTGCCGTGGCAGTCGGGGCAGGAGTCGACCTTTTCATAACTGACGGTTTTTTTGCAGCCCTTTGCCGCCTCCTCAAAGCTGATCGTGACCGTGGTCTCGCTGTCGCTGCCGCGGCGCGGAGTGTTCGGGCTGGCCCTGCGCCCGCCGCCAAAGCCGAAACCGCCGAAATCAAAGCCGTCGAATACGCTGTTGAAAATATCATCTATATTGATCCCGCCGGTGAACGGGCTGCCGCCCGCCGCGCCCGCGCCGAAGCTGGGGTCCACGCCCGCCTGGCCGAACTGGTCGTAACGGGCCCGTTTATCCTTGTCGGACAACACCTCATAGGCCTCGTTGACCTCTTTGAATTTCGCCTCGGCCTCTTTGTCCCCGGGGTTCAGGTCCGGGTGGTACTTCTTCGCCAGTTTGCGGTACGCCTGTTTGATTTCGGCTTCCGTGGCGTTTTTAGGAACGCCCATCACCTCATAATAATCCCTTTTGTCAGCCAATCTGAATCACTCCCGAGAATACGCGTTGAGGGCAGCCGAAAGGGCTGCCCTGACCCGCGTTTTATGTCAACGCCGCATCGCCGCGGAAACGGCTCCCGCCGCTTCCTGTCTGGTCCCGCGGACGGATTTGAATTTATTTCTTATCCTTGTCATCGACATCCCTGTATTCCGCGTTGTAAACGTTTCCGTTTCCGTCCTGCGGCGCTGTGCCGCCGTCCTGCGCGGGCGGAACCGGTCCGCCGGCCGGCTGCTGGGGCGCGGCATTTTTGTAAAGCTTTTCGCTCGCGGCATACATGGCCTTCTGCAGTTCGTCGCTCTTGTCCTTGATCTCATCCGCATTGTTCGCGGAAATTTCGCTGCGCAGCGCCGCAACCTTTGCATTCAGGTCGTCCTTATCGGACTGGGGAATTTTGTCCCCGCTGTCCTTGACCAGCTTTTCCACGGAATAGCACAGGTTTTCCGCCTCGTTCTTCCGATCGATCTCCTCGCGGTGCTTCTTGTCCTCCGCTTCGAATTTCTCCGCTTCCTTCACCGCCTTGTCGATGTCGTCCTTGCTCATGTTCGAGCTGGAAGTGATCGTGATCTTCTGCTGCTTGCCGGTGCCGAGGTCCTTTGCGGAAACATTCACGATGCCGTTGGCGTCGATATCGAACGTGACCTCGATCTGCGGAATGCCGCGCGGAGCCGGGGCGATGCCGTCCAGGCGGAACAGCCCGAGCTGCTTGTTGTCGCGGGCAAACTCGCGCTCGCCCTGCAGGACGTTGACCTCCACCTGAGTCTGACCGTCCGCCGCTGTGGAGAAGATCTGGCTCTTCTTGGTCGGAATGGTCGTGTTGCGGTCGATGATCTTGGTCATCACACCGCCCATGGTCTCGACGCCGAGGGACAGCGGGGTGACGTCGAGGAGCAGCAGGCCCTCGACCTCGCCGCCCAGGACGCCCGCCTGAAGCGAAGCGCCGATGGCGACGCACTCATCCGGGTTGATCCCCTTGAACGGGTCTTTACCGGAGAGTTCCTTGACCTTATCCTGAACGGAAAGCATGCGGGTGGAACCGCCGACCAGCAATACCTTGCCGATGTCGTTCCAGGACAGGCCCGCGTCCGACAGAGCCTGTTTGACCGGGCCGACGGTCTTCTCCACCAGGTCGGCGGTCAGCTCGTCGAATTTCGCGCGGCTCAGGGTCATATCCAGATGCTTCGGGCCGTTTGCGTCCGCCGTGATGAACGGCAGATTGATGTTCGTCGAGGTCACGCCGGAAAGCTCGATCTTCGCCTTCTCCGCCGCGTCCTTCAGGCGCTGCATGGTCGCCTTGTCGCCCGAAAGATCGATGCCGGTCTCCCTTTTGAACTCGGAAACCATCCAGTCCATGACCCGCTTGTCGAAATCGTCGCCGCCCAGGCGGTTGTTGCCCGCCGTGGCGAGGACTTCCTGGACCCCGTCGCCCATTTCGATGATCGAAACGTCGAATGTGCCGCCGCCGAGGTCGTAGACCATGATCTTCTGTTCCTTATCCTTGTCGATGCCGTAGGAAAGCGCGGCCGCCGTCGGCTCGTTGATGATGCGCTTGACGTCCAGCCCGGCGATCTTGCCGGCGTCCTTGGTCGCCTGGCGCTGCGCGTCGGTAAAGTAGGCCGGAACCGTGATGACCGCCGAATGCACCGGCTCGCCGAGGTATCCTTCCGCGTCCGCCTTCAGCTTCTGGAGGATCATGGCGGAAATTTCCTGCGGGGTGTAATTCTTGCCGTCTATATTGACCTTGTAGTCGCTGCCCATTTCTCTTTTTATGGAACTGATGGTGCGGTCCGGATTCGTGATTGCCTGGCGCTTCGCCAGCTGGCCAACGATGCGCTCGCCCGTCTTTTTAAACGCCACGACGGACGGGGTGGTCCTTTCCCCTTCCGCGTTCGGGATGACGACCGGCTTGCCGCCCTCAATCACCGCAACGCAGGAATTGGTGGTGCCCAGATCGATGCCTATTGTTTTTGACATATTGATTAACCTCCAATACGTATCATTCAATAAAAATTATAATATATGAAAAAGGTTAGTTGGCCACCTGCACCATCGCATGCCGGATCACCCGGCCGCCAATCTGATACCCTTTTTGAAACACCTTGACCACCGAATTTTCTCCGCTTTTCGGGTCTTCCACATGGGAAATCGCGTTGTGCAGCTCCGGGTCGAAAGGCTCCCCTTCCTTCCCCATCTCCTTGACGCCCAGCTTGTCAAGGGCCGACTGCATTTGCTTCTGCACCAGCTCGACGCCCCTGCGCATATCCTCCGCGGTGCATTCTTTCTGCTCCAGCGCGCGGTCCAGGCTGTCCGCCACTGTCAGGATCTCCTGCACGGCGGCCGCGGTGGCGTCGTTATAAAGGGAAGCCTTCTCCCGCGCCGTGCGCTTGCGGTAGTTATCGTACTCCGCGGCCGTGCGGAGAAGCAGATCCTTCTGCTTTTCCACCTGCCGGTTCGCTTCCTCCAGCTTGCGCTGCAGTTCCGCTTCGGCATTTGCGGCAGCATCTTCCTTCGTCTCTTCCCGCGGCGCCGCCTGTTCCGAAGACTTCTCTTTCTCCGGGGTCGGTTCCTCCGCAGCCTCCGGTCCCTTTTCCAGGTCTTCGGCCTGTGTTTTCTCTTTCTTCTCTTTTTCCTCCAAAACTGGCGCCCCTTTCTTTATTCCAAGTCCATCAATTCCGTCAGCATTCTGCCGACCGAACCGGAGAGATATTCAATGCTGGACATGATCCTGCCGTAATTCATCCTCATCGGCCCGATGATGGCGATGGCCCCCGCGTCCCTGCCCCCGACGCTGTACCGGGAGACGATGACACTGGAATCGCGCAGCTCCGGGCGCCGGCTCTCTTCTCCGAGGATGACCCGGACGTTGTCCTTCGGCTGCGACAGCAGCCTGCAAAGGTCGTCGGGCCGGGAGAGGAAGTCCATGATGCGGCGCAGCTCCTCCTGCCCGAACTCCGGATAAAACAGAAGGTTGATTTCGCCGTTCAGGCAGATCTCCGACTGCATGGATTCCTGAGCCGCGTCCGCGACCGCCATCAGGGCGGAACTGATCATCATCGCCATATCGCCCATCGAGGCCGCCAGAGACTGGATATACGCCGGCGTGATGCTGGAAACCGGAATGCCGATCAGCTTTTCGTTCAGCATGCGGAAAAAGACCCGCAGGATTTCCGGCGTGATATCAAAATCGCAGTGAAACACACGGCTTTTCATCGTCCCGGCGGAAGTCATCAGGATCACCATTGCCGTGCGCCGGCTGGTCTGCACCAGCTGCACGGCGCGGATGACCGCGGATTCGCCGCTCGGCGTGGTCGAAACCGCCGCGAACTTCGTCATGGAAGCGAGCACCTTCGCGACGCCGTCCAGCAGCTTTTCCGGGTCATAGGCGCTCGGAAGGATCAGGCTGTCGATATACCGCTTTTCGTCGCCCGTCATGCCGGGCCGCTTCATCAGCCGGTCGATATAGACCCGGTACCCCTTTTCGGTCGGGACGCGCCCGGCGGAGGTGTGCGGCTGCTCAAGAAGCCCAAGTTCGCTCAGGTCGCTCATCTCATTCCGGACCGTCGCGGAAGAGACGTTGAAGTCAAGGGTCTCGCACAGGGACTTGGAACCCACGGGCTCTCCGGTCAGAATATACAAATCAATCACTGCGGCGAGTATTTTCTGCTGTCTCGGGGTCAGTTCCAATCCCTTTCCCTCCCGTTTCTCCGCTTTTAGCACTCCTCACTTTAGAGTGCTAACGTTCTGTAAATAGAGTACCATTAGTTTATCCCATTGTCAATATGTTAATTGTAAACTAATTATGAAATTCTGCGCCGCGGCTCAGGAATTTCCGGAACCGTAGCGCCGAAACCCTCTTTGTGCCGGCATTCCCGGAAGCTTTTATCGCCAAACCGGAGCCTTGCGGACGCAAAAGGCGTCCCGGCCGGCCCAAAGGGAGCAGCGTCACGCCGCAAACAGGTTCAGACTGTAAAAAATGGTTGAATTTTGAAGAAATCTGGATTATACTGATAGCAAGGCACAATAAAAAGTGCAAAGCGGGGACCGGGCGCGCCAACGCCCCGCCCCCTGCATATGGAGCGCACTCTCCATACACAACGGAATAACCGCGCAATGCTGGAAATATTATACTCCTTCCGTCTTTGCTTGTACAGGGGAAAAAACGGGGTAGGTTCCTGCTTTTCACGCGCGCCGGTGTATGGAATGGAACATTCCGGGACCGGCGCTTTTTTGTGCCCCGCGCAGAAGGACATCCGAGGCGTTCGGCGGCCGCGGATGAAACTGATCGCCGGCGGCACCCTCTCTCTTTTCCGGTGGGTCTGAGTGCAAAGCGTGAAAAGAAGCGGCAGTTCAACTTAGGAACGACAGCCCGGCATTTATGGAGAAGGGCCGCCAAAGGAACGGGCCGTTCGGGGATCATCCCGGACGGCCCGTTCCTTTTCCCTGTGGGGCATAGAGGATTCCCGCCGTCAGCGCGTTCGAGACCAGGAATCCGCGCGGAGTGAAACGGAAGCCATCTTCCGTGCAGACGGTCAGTCCGGCGGCCTCGTAGCGTTTCGCCGCCGATTTCATCCGCTCAGGAACCGGGTGCCCGAACCTTTTCAGGCAGCGCGCGTCGGTCAGGCCTTCGGCCAGGCGCAGCGCCAACATTGCGAACTCCTCAAATCCGCCTCCATCCCCCTCGGAAGCAGCCGGCTCGCCGCGCAGGAACGCGCCGATACTTCTTCGATTGGAATAGCGGCGTCCGTCCAGAAACGAATGCGCCGCTGGGCCGAAGCCCAGATATTCCTCGTCACGCCAGTATTTCAGATTGTGCCGGCTCTGAAATCCATTTTTCGCGAAATTCGAGATTTCATATTGACGAAATCCATGCCGCTCCAGCTCTTCGCAGGCGGAAAGATACAGGGAAGCCGCCCCGTCTTCGTCCGGCAGGCGCAGGCTTTCCCGGTTTTTGAAATAGGCCGTGCCCGGCTCCACTTTCAATAGATAAGCCGAAACATGGGACGCGCCCGCCCTCGCGCAGAATTCCGCCGAAGCGCGCAGGCTTTTTTCCGTCTGGCCCTGTACCGCCAGCATCAGGTCGAGCGAAAGATTCTCAAAGCCCGCGGACCGCGCCTCCGCAATGCATTTTTCCGCCTGTTCCGCCGTGTGCCGGCGGCCCAGCAGCCGCAGCTCCCCGTCGTCCGCCGACTGAAGCCCCAGCGACAGCCGGTTGACGCCCGCCGCACGGATCTCCCTGAAAAAACCGGACAGATCGTCCCCGGGATTTGCCTCCGCGGTGATTTCTGCCCGTTCCAGCCCGAACCCCCGCCGCGCGGCCTCCAGAATCCGGATGATCCGCCTCGCGCCGAGCAGGCTTGGCGTTCCGCCGCCGAAATAGAGCGTGTCCGCCTTCCGGCCCGTTCGTTCCGATTCGTATTTTATATCTTGTATAATACGATCAGTATATTCATTCATCCACTCTTCGGTGCCCCGGATGGAGTAGAAGTCGCAGTAAGGGCACTTGCCGTCGCAGAACGGAACATGAACATATAATCCGATGTCACTCATCCAATTTCAGCACGCTCATGAACGCCTCCTGCGGCACTTCCACCGTGCCGAGCTGCCGCATGCGCTTCTTACCTTCCTTCTGCTTTTCAAGCAGCTTCTTTTTGCGCGAAATGTCGCCGCCGTAGCACTTGGCCAGAACGTCCTTGCGAAGCGCCTTGACGGTTTCGCGCGCGATGATCCGCCCGCCGATGCACGCCTGGATCGGCACTTCAAAAAGCTGGCGCGGAATCTTGTCCTTCAGTTTTTCGGCCATCTTGCGGGCGCGGGCATATGCCTTTTCCTCATGAATAATAAAGGAAAGCGCGTCGACGGTCTCGCCGTTGAGCATGATGTCCAGCTTGACCAGCTTGCTCTTCTGGTAGCCTTTCAGCTCGTAGTCGAACGATGCGTAGCCGCGGGTGCGGCTTTTCAGCGCGTCGAAGAAATCGTAGATGATCTCGTTGAGCGGCAGCTCGTAGTGGATATCGACGCGGTCGGCGTCCACATATTTCATGTCGATGAAAGTCCCCCTGCGCTCCTGGCACAGGTCCATGATATTGCCGACATACTCCTTCGGCGTGTAGATATGCGAGTCGGTGATCGGCTCCTGCGCCTCCGCGATCAGCGCGGGGTCCGGGTAATTGGTCGGGTTGTCAATGGAGATCATCTCGCCGTCCGTTTTGAGGATATGATAGACCACGCTCGGCGCGGTTGTGATCAGATCGAGATCGTATTCGCGCTCCAGCCGTTCCTGGATGATCTCCATGTGCAGCAGGCCAAGAAAGCCGCAGCGGAAGCCGAATCCCAGCGCGGCGGAGGTTTCCGGCTCAAAGGAGAGCGCCGCGTCGTTGAGCTGGAGCTTTTCGAGCGCGTCGCGCAGGTCCGGGTACTTGGCGCCGTCCGCAGGGTAGATGCCGCAGAACACCATCGGCTGCACCGGGTGATACCCGGGCAGCGGCTCCTTTGCGGGGCGGTCCGCCAGCGTGACGGTGTCCCCGACGCGCGCCTCCCGCACCGCCTTGATCGAAGCGGAAATCACCCCGACCTCCCCGGCCTTCAGGCATTCGCTGGGTTCAAAGCGGGTCGCGCGCATATACCCGCACTCCACCACGGTGAACTCGCTGCCGACGGACATCATGCGGATGACGTCGCCGGGCCGGACCTGGCCGTCCTTGACGCGCACATGCACGACCACGCCTTTATACGGGTCGTAGTAAGAGTCGAAGATCAGCGCCCTTAACGGAGCGTCCTCGTCCCCCAGCGGCGGCGGCACGTTTTTGACGATCTGCTCCATGACCGCCTGAATGTTCGTCCCCATTTTCGCGGAGACGCAGGGCGCCTCGTCGGCGGGGATGCCGATCACGTCCTCGATCTCCTTCCGGACCTCCTCCGGGCGCGCGGAGGGAAGGTCGATCTTGTTGATGACGGGGACAATTTCCAGACCCGCGTCCACCGCGAGGTAGGTGTTCGCCAGCGTCTGGGCCTCGATACCCTGGGAGGCGTCCACGACAAGCACGGCGCCCTCGCACGCGGCGAGCGAGCGCGAGACCTCGTAATTGAAATCGACGTGGCCGGGCGTGTCGATCAGATTGAAAACATAGTCCTGCCCGTCCTGCGCGTTATAAACCAGCGTGACGGCGTGCGCCTTGATCGTGATGCCCCGCTCACGCTCCAGGTCCATATCGTCCAGAATCTGGTCCTCCATGTCGCGCAGCGCGACGGACTTCGTCTGTTCCAGAATGCGGTCCGCCAGCGTGCTTTTTCCGTGATCGATATGTGCGATAATGCAGAAATTGCGGATTCTGTCGCGTGGTATTGCCAATCCAATCACCGTTCCTGACTAAAAAATCAGTTCCATCCCGATTTTCCGGGAACAGAACCGGCATTTCAAAAAATTATCTGTATTATACCATAAGAATCAGGAAAAGAAAACGGCGCGGCGGCCAAAACATTCTTCGTTGACAAGATCGTATAGATACTATACAATAAGGATATGAAAAAAACGGAACGGGAATTCATTGGAGAACAATTATTAAATGTAATGTCGGAATGGATGGAGCGGGACGCGCAGTCGCGCCGGTTCGGAACGGACACCCTCCTGTACCATTCGGAGATCCATTTGCTTGCATTTTTGAAGGAACATCCCGGCATTCATGCGGCCCAGATCGCGCGGCTGCTCGGTCTGACGCGCGGTGCGGTTTCCCAGACTCTGGCCCGCCTTACCGCGAAAGGCTTCATCGTCAAGCAGCGGGACCCGGAAAACTGCCGCCGCATCCGGATCACGCTGACTGAAAAAGGCCGGACCGCCTGTAAAAACCACGAGGCTTTGCACCGGCGCAACGAGCAGCGGATCTCCGAAATCCTGAA
Organism: Caproiciproducens sp. NJN-50; assembly: GCF_004103755.1. Taxonomy (NCBI): domain Bacteria; kingdom Bacillati; phylum Bacillota; class Clostridia; order Eubacteriales; family Acutalibacteraceae; genus Caproiciproducens; species Caproiciproducens sp. NJN-50. Next base: position 3,222,905 of record NZ_CP035283.1, read on the forward strand.
GGACGCGGACGAGTCCCGGCTGGCGTTTCTGCGGAACTTTCTGGAACAGCTCGAGAAAGCCCTGCTCTGAGTTCCCGTCCGGGCGGGAAAGGGAACCGCCGCCCATTTTTAGAAAAAGGGAGTGTCTCTATGGATCGTCAGGCATTGTGTGAAGAGCGGGAGATCCGGGCCACAAAGCCACTTTTGTTCCTACTGGCCGCGGCCTGTGCCGCGACCGTTGCCAATCTGTATTACATCCAGCCGCTTCTGTCGCAGGTAGCGGAATCCTTCGGCATCCCGGACGCAAAGGCGGGAATGGCTGTGACCGCCACTCAAACCGGCTACGCGCTGGGGCTGTTTCTCTTTGTTCCGCTCGGCGACCGAATCGAGGAACGCGGGCTTCTGGTTAAAATGACTCTGATCTCCGGCCTGTTCCTTCTGGCCGTCGGATTTTCTCCCAGCCTGCCGTTTCTGCTGGTTTGCAGCTGCGCTCTCGGCGCGGCGACCATTGTCCCGCAGCTGATCGTTCCCATGACCGCCCATATTTCCGCGCCCGAGGACCGGGGCGGAAACATCGGCACCGTGATGAGCGGCCTGCTCATCGGCATTCTGCTCTCGCGCACGTTCAGCGGGTTCCTCGGGGCGGCATTCGGCTGGAGGACCGTCTTTTATCTGATGGCGGCGGTGATGCTGGCGTTCGCTCTGCTGCTGCGCTTTCTGCTGCCGCCCTGCCCCGCCCGGACGCACGAGCCCTACGGAAGGCTTCTTGCTTCCCTTCCCACGCTGGTCAAAACGCTGCCCGTCCTGCGGCAAGCCTCCATTAACGGCGCGATGATGTTCGGGGCGTTCAGCGCGTTCTGGACCAGCCTGATCTTCCTGCTCCGCACGCCGGCCTTCGGGATGGGCAGCAGGGAGGCCGGACTGTTCGGCCTGGCGGGGGTCGGCGGCGCGCTGATCGCCCCCCTCGTCGGCCGGATCGCGGACCGCAGGAGCGCCCGGTTCACCGTCGGGATCGGCGTTCTTCTCTCCTCCTGTTCTTACCTGATTTTTCTGTTTGCGGGAAACACTCTGGCCGGGCTGATCGCGGGCGTCATCCTGCTGGATCTGGGAAATCAGTCGGGGCAGGTCTCCAATCAGGCGCGGATTCAGGCGCTTTCCGATGAAATGAGAAGCAGGATCAACACGGTCTTCATGGTTTCCTATTTTATCGGCGGCGCGGCCGGTTCTTCCCTCTCCTCTTTGCTCTGGGGCCTGATGGGCTGGAACGGCGTCTGCCTCGCGGGCGGAGGGATGCTGGCAATCGCTCTTTTTTTCCATTTTGTTTTTTACCGGAGACACAAGTGTCTTTCGCCCACGGCGGACACATAGTGTCTTTTCGCGCCTGCGGCGGACGCACAGCGTCTTATTCGCCTACGGCGTTCACGACTTCAGCCTTTTTTGCAGGCCTGAGGCCCGGTGGCTCTTAATACTAAATTTCTCTTATTCCTTTTTCTTTGCGCTCAGGCCGCGCGGGTCTGTTTTTTCCGGCTTGTGGCACGGTGGCTCTTAACCCAAAATTTCTTCTATTCTATCTTTTTGTCCTCAGGCCGGACTGGCCCGTACTTTCGTAATCAGACGAAAGTACGCAAAGCCTGAGTCGGGGGGAACTTCAACTTCCCAACGGGAGGGGCACCTAAACGTTCCCCCCGACGCCCCCCGGCACCTGTCATGTAGCACATTTATGTTATCAAGCTAATGCTTCCCATTGGACGATTCCCAATCTTACGCCGTATGTAAAAAGATAACTTTCTGAAAATTTTCAGCTTTTAGGTAAATACTCTGTGGCTTTAGTTTTTCAGCCCCCGTAGTCAATGAAAAGCAGTTGTTAGAAGAACATAAGAAATCTTCTTGACGGCTCCCGAGGGGTGTTAGGGGGACCATCCGGTCCGGACGTGCCTACGGCATACCCGGCTGAGAAAACATCGTTGCTTCCCTGTTTTTTCGCCGCTCCGGGAAAGGAAAGCGTAGATGCAGCGGTACGCTGCCCCCCACCCGTACTTTGCTTCCTTTCGGACGGAGCCGAAAGGAAGGGCCTGCGCGGCCTGAGCGCAAATGAAAAAGCAAGAAGAAATGATCGGTTAAGAGCCACCGGGCCCTAGGCCCGCAAAAAGATCGGGCCTGTCCGGCCCAAGGACAAAAAAGAAAATAGAAGAAGTATTGATTAAGAGTCATCGGGCATTAGGCTCGCAAAAGTATGGGCCCGCGCGGCCTGAGCGCAATCATAAAAAATAGAAAAAACAACAGGTTAAGAGTCACCGGGCGAAAGAACTTAAAACCGATAAAATATCAAATCGAATATTACCTGTTGAATTTTGGTAAATTAAGGATTATAATAGAATCGCAAGGTAAATAAAAAACGCAATGCAGGGATGAAGTGTTAGCCCACTCCACCCCCTGCATACGGAGCCTAGACCTCCATATACCACGGAATTCACCGCGCATTGCAGGACCTATTATACTTCCTTTTTCTGTTTTTGTACAGAGGGGGAAGGATGATCCCCTGACCTGATTGCGCGCGCGCCGGTGTATGGAATGACAAATTCCGTACCGGCGCTTTTTGTTGCCTTGCGGGCGACGTGATGCCGCTTCCTTCGGCCTGCCGGACAGAACGGCGAAAATTCGCGACTCAGTTTGGCAGGACGGTCTGGGGAATCTCCCAAAGGCAAAGCCCTTGCGCGGACCCGCCGGTCCATTGGACGAACGTGCCAACGGCGGACGCGATTTCCGCTTGCCGGGAGTTTCTTCCCTCTGTCCCACCCATCTCAGCTAATCATCTCGCTGTCTGCTGACCGGTGGGCCGTTGGATGCAACGTCATCGTTGCCCGCCGGCGGAATTCCGAATGTATGTGAAAGAAGTATGAACGCGGAAAGTCCAGCCCATACCCGGCGCAGTGAGAGAGATTCCGCCGGCAAAAAGGGGGCGGAGCGCCTGAACGGCGCTTCGCTCCCGATTTTTTATCAACCGTATGCAACTGCTTTTTCCTCAGTCCGGACAGGCCCGTTCCTCCGTGCCTAAGGCCCGGAAAGAATAGAGCCGCAAGTCAGTACCGGTTGATATTCCTGTAATACTTGTCGTTCAGGAGCTTCTTTTTGCGCGAGCGCTTCGGCCTGCGGTAACGCTTCCGCCCCATGCCGCGCGGCGGGCGGCGGTTGCTGAGCACGACGATCAGAACGACGACCACCCCGAGCGCGATGCATGCCCAGGCAAGCAGACCGATCCAGTTCAGTCTGTGGGATGACTCCGTGTGCGTCACAACCGAATCCAGCGGGTCGTTTTCGGACACGCTGGCCACGCTGGGCAGCGAGATCCCGCTCGAAACCGGTTCACTGGACGTGATTTCTCCGGAAACTCCGGAATCCAGCCCGGAGGAAACGCCGGACGACGGCGCCCAGGAGGACGCCGTCCCCTTTCCGGTATGTTTCACCGCCTTGGAAGACGAGGAAGGCTTGGAGGAGCTCGGCGGCGAGCTGGCGGGAGGCTTGGAAGACGGAACCGCTTTGGACGAGGCCGGAGGCTGCGAGCTGGAGGTAAGGTCCGGAAAATACGGTTCGTTTTGACTGCCCGTCTCTGCGAAAACACTCAGCGAACTCCAAAGAGCCAAAAGGGTCAATATGGTTAAAATGGACAGCACTTTCTCAAGTCGGTTCATCAAAAGTCCTCCACTGAAACTACACTTTTAACAGTTCTATACAGAAGTTATTATAGCATATCTCCGAGGTATTGCAAGTAAGGGAAAGATTTTTGCCTGTAATTTGATAAATCAGCGTTTTATTGTCGCCAAACCCGATTCTTCGGCACTGCGTGTCCACTTCCAGGAACCCGATCAGAAACCCGATCAGGCAGAGCGTGCCGAACATGGAAGCAAGAAAAATTCTCAGGTCATGCTGTTTTTTCATTTCATTTTTCCTTTTGTTTTTTAGGCCCTGTCCGCTTGCAGCGCGAAGCTCTCCCCCAAGACGATCCCCGCGCGCATGAGCAGGATCAATCCGCTGCTCACGTCAGCTGCGACAGCGCCGCCGCAAGCGCCTTGCCGAAAAGCTCCCCGCCGTAGACGGCTTCTTCCAGCGTATTGGCGTCCGTGCCGATCTCCACCAGCAGCGAGCCGTGGGTCACGTTCTCATTGTACCGGCGCGCGCAGAAATTCAGCGGGCGCCCAAGGTCCGGGTAAAGGTCCGCCATGGATTTCTGAAGGCGCAGGGCCAGCCTCAGATTGTACTCCCAGTCGGGGAAGCCCAGGTCGCCGGTGTCGTCGCAGCCGGAAATGATCATCACCTGCGCGGCCTTTTTGCCGTTCACGACCGCCGTCGGCTTCAGGCGCGTTCCGTCGGAGCGGGTCATCGCGTCGCGGTGAAGGTCGATGGTCACCTGGATGGACGGATACTGCTTCAGGTCCTTCTGCATCGTGACGATCGACCGGTTGTAAGAGCCGTTGTAGGCAGGATAATCGTGATAGGTCGTGTCGTGGATCACGCCGATCCCCGCCGCCTGCAGCTGTTTCGTGATCTCGTCGCCGACGGCGCAGACGCTTTTCGTCTTATCCGTCGTGCGCGTAACCCCGTCGAAGGCCTCCGTTGTATGCGTGTGATAGATCAGGACCTGCGGCGAGGCGTTTTTCTGGATCTTCACATCCGGCTGTTTTTTCAGCTCCGCCCCGATGTCGATGGTATGGTGTTGATTGGAATTTTTGACATAGAAGTTCTCATATTTGCTTCCGCCCGTGTTGATGCACATTTCCTCCACACCGCTTGCAACCGAACCCGTGCCGGTGGATGCGGCCGAAGAGGGCGCTTTGGAAGAGGAAGCCTTTTGGGAAGACGAAGGGGACGCCGATTCTTCCGAGGAAGGCGCGGCGGAGGACCCGGTGGTGTCGTCCGTTTCGTCCGCGCTCTTGTATTCTTCCGCCGCGCCGTAGGGAAGGATGAATCCCGCCGCCGCGACCGCCGTATTCCGGCTGATTCCCTCCGGAAGGCGCACCGCCACGCACGCGACCGCCAGAACGGCGAGCAGCGCCGACACCATCCCCATCAATCGTTCCGTACCCTTTTTCATATCCTTCCTCCGCCACGTTCTTTCCTCTATTTTTATGCGGAAATGGACGGATTCAGACCTCCGGCAGCGCACCGCCGGGCGCACGGCGCCTTTCGCGCCTACGGCGGCCACGACTCAGAACGCATCTGGAATTCAGTACGTACTGTCATGGCTTGCCGAAAAAGTGCTATTTTCACTGTGGGCGCGAAAGATTACAAAGTTCTCTCTTTTGGGTGCTTCCGAATTTGCCGGGAGCCTCTCCCACTCACTCCCGCCAAACCCGGCCCTCGGTTCGCTCCGTTCCAAACGGCGGGGCGTGCGTGCAGGCTCAGCCTGCCTAAGTCAGCTCCTCGAATTCCTCCACGCTGAGCGACGGGTTCACGGCGCGGTTGATCCCCATGGCGAGAAGCCGCGCGCCGCGTTTGATGATCAGGTCCACCTCGCGCGGGGTCACCATCATGGACGCGCCGCGCGGCGCGATCTTGTCCTGAGGCCCGTCGCGCCCGAGCAGGTCCGACGCAAGGGTCGCGGCGTCCACCACGGTCGGGATGCCCATGCTCACCACCGGCACGCCCAGCGTTTCCCGGTCGATGCGCGGGCGCGAATTGCCGACGCCGGAGCCGGGGGAAACCCCGGCGGAGCTGAGCTGGACGGTGCAGCCCAGACGGGACGGGCTCCGCGCGGCCAGCGCGTCCACCGTGATGACCGCCGCCGGCTTGATCTCCCCGACGACGGCCCGCAGCACCTCGAACGCCTCCATGCCGGTCGTGCCGAGCACTCCCGGGCTGATGACCGCGACCGGGCGCAGCCCGTCCAGCCCGGTGACTCGGGCGAGCTCCCCCTTGATATAGCGCGTGGCAAGCACCTCTTCCGCCGCCAGCGGGCCGAGCGCGTCCGGGGTCACGCTCCGGTTGCCCAGCCCCGCCGCGAGGATCATCCCCTCCTGCGGCAAAAGGGCCTCCAGCTCGGAGGCGACCAGCTTTAAAAGCGAATCGTCGGAGTCGATGTGGTCCGAAATCGCCTGGACCTCCATCGTCACATAGGTCCTGCCGCTGTCGTCGATCCTGGTCAGGACGCAGCCGTCCTGCTCCGTCTTTACCTGCTTCGCGGGCTCCGTGGATTCCAGCGCCAGGTCTGTTCGGAAGTTCATTTTCCGTCTTCCCTTCTTTTTAAAAATATCTTGCATTTTCTTTGCATCAATGATATGATTAATTGTAAAACTATGCACAAAGGAGGTAGTATGATGCCAAATATCAAATCGGCCAAGAAACGCGTGAGAGTCATCGCCACCAAAACTCTGATTAACAAGTCCGCGACCGCGGAACTGAAAACGGATATAAAGAAGGCCGTTCTCGCTGCGGGAAGCGGCGATGAAAACAGCGCGCAAACAGTGAAAGCCGCTGTGAAGAAGATCGATCAGGCCGTCGCCAAGGGAATCCTGCACAAAAACAACGCGGCAAGGAAGAAATCGGCGCTTGCCCGCAAACTGAACGCGGCGGCGAAAGCGTGACCCATTCTTCGCTTAAAGCAAAAGCAGAGCGGCACGCCCTGCTTTTTTATTATCCGCCCGTTTTCCCCCCGACGGACAATTGACATTTCGCCGCTTTTTGATTATCATGGATACAGACGGATTTTGAACCCATTGTGCATACGGAGGTGCTCGTTTTGAAAAATACCGGAAAGCTGAATCTGCTGCTTACGATTTTGTCCTCGGTCGCCGCAATGGTCGCCGTGGCGGTTGCCGTCGTTCTGTTTTTTGAAAAAAAGAAAAAGGACGAGGAAGAGCTTGAGCATTACCTCGACTGTTCCATCCAGTAAAAATCCGACGCGGCGCTGCGTTTCTGCGGACAGGGCTTCACACGCCTGTCCGTTTTTCTTTTACGGCCGCCGGCCGGCCCTTTGCAGCCCCGCCCGCCTTCTCCTCTTCCGCTCCAGCTCCCTTTTGACCAGCCGGTAAACGTATTTCGCCACCTGCCACAGAACGGTGAACAGGAAGCTGCCGCTGACCACCCGGAAAATCCGCCAGGCAAGGCTGGCATAGCGGTACCCCGCTTTCGCGTACTGAAAGGCCGGGTTAACTCTTATCCCCCGATTTTGAAAACAAAGCGGCCAGGTAGCCGAAGAACACCGCCGCCGCGATACCGGCAGCCCCCGCCGTCACTCCGCCGGAGAACACGCCCAGCAGGCCGTGTTCCCTGACGGCTTCCAGCGTGCCTTTCGCCATCGAATACCCAAACCCCGTCAGCGGGACGGTCGCCCCGCATCCGGCGAAATCGACCAGCGGCTGGTACACGCCCAGCGCGCCGAGCACCACGCCCAGGGTCACAAAGGTCACAAGGATCCTCGCCGGCGTCATCTTGGTAAAATCGATCAGGATCTGCCCGACAACGCAGATGGCGCCGCCGATGAGAAATGCCCAAACAAAATCCATGCAAAACACCTCAGATGTAGTTTCGCCCGCGGGGCCGATTGTATGCATATCAGGAGGAAAAAATGAACCAGAAAACCGTGTTTTTCGATCTTGACGGGACCCTTCTCGGCACCCGGAACGGCCGCCGGTTTCAGATTCCGGAAAGCGCGCTCCGCGCCCTTATCAAACTGCGCGAAAACGGGCACCGGCTCGCGGTCTGTTCGGGACGGCAGGAAGCGTTCATCCATAAATTTTTCCCCGGACTGTTTCAAAGCTACGTCGCGCTGAACGGCGCGCACGTCGTTTTCGAGGGCAAAACGGTTCTGGACCGCCTTCTGCCGGAGGAGCGAATCCGCCGCCTCGCGGCGCATTTTGATTCCTACGGATGCAGCTTCGTCTTCATCGGCAAGCACCACGGCTGGGCGCGGAACGTGCCCCAAAAATTTTTCGGCCGCATGGAGGAAATTTACGGCCTGCCGGATTTCCTCGTTTCGGACTGGGAACCGGAGCAGGTGGAGGCGGGCATGATGGATTTTGTCTTTGAAACGGACGCGGAATACAAAAAATGCGCCGGCGCGTTTACCGGCGGCATGATCCTGAACCGGCACCCCGGCATGCTGACCAACGACCTGAGCTTCTCGGACTGGAACAAGGCGGACGGGATCAGGACGTTTCTTTCGGAATCCGGCATCCCGAAGGAGGACACGGTCGCGTTTGGGGACGGCTACAACGACATTGCGATGATGGGCGCGGTCGGCTGCGCCGTCGCGATGGGCAACGCCGTGGACGAGGTCAAGGACAAAGCGGACTACGTCACCGCCCCGATGTTCGAGGACGGAATCGAACTCGGACTTAAACATCTGGGATTAATTTAGAAGAGGAGCGCCGCGGGCTGAGCTTTTGCGGGCCTGAGGCCCGGTGCCCCTTAACCTTTTATTTCTTCTGATTTTCTTTTCTGCGCTCAGGCCGCGCAGGCCCCTCCTTTCGGTCTTGAACGAAAGGAGGCAAAGTTCGCACGGGGGGATTTTCAACTCCCGTAGGGAGAGTTCCGGAGAAAATCCCCCCTGAACCCCCCGGGAGCCGTCAAGAAGATTTCTTATGTTCTTCCAACAACTGCTTTTCATTGACGACGGGGGCCGAAAAGCTAAAGCCATAGGGTATTTACCTAAAAGCTGAAAATTTTCAGAAAATCACCTTTTAGCTTCCCGTGAAAAACCGGGAACGTTCAATGAGAAGAACTCGCTTGATAATAGAACCATGCTGTATGACAGGTGCCGGGGTGCAGGGGGACGTTTCGGTGCCCCTCCCGATGGGAAGTTGAAGTCCCCCTGCATAGTCTTTGCCTCCTTTCTGCTATATCAGAAAGGAGGGGCCTGTCCGGCCTGAGGACAAAAAGATAAATCAAGAAGAATTTTGGGTTAAGATCTACCGGGCCTCAGGCCCGCAGAAATCCGGCCCGTCCGGCCTGAGGACGAAGTAGAAATAAGAAGAAATAATAGGTTAAGGATCGCCAGCCACCGACCCGCAAAATATAGTTGAATTTTGGTAAATTAAGGATTATAATAAAGTCGCAAGGCAAATAAAAAACGCAATGCAGGGATGAGGTGTGCGACCACCCCACCCCCTGCATACGGAGCCACGACTCCATATACCACGGAATTCACCGCGCATTGCAGGACCTATTATACTTCCTTTTTCTGTTTTTGTACAGAGGGGGGAAGGATGGTTCCCTGACCTGATTGCGCGCGCGCCGGTGTATGGAATGACAACTTCCGTACCGGCGCTTTTTGTTGCCTTGCGGGTGGCGGTTGCCGCGTCCGGCCGAGGCTGAACCCCTCGGCGGTCGCGCGGCGCATGCTTCCCGCCGGCGAAATGAATGTTGTGAAGAGAAACTGTGGAAAAAACAAGACAACCCCTACCATACCCGGCGTGCAGTGAGAATTCCGCCGGCAAAACAGGGAGCGGAGCGCCTTACCTGATGGCGCTCCGCTCCGGTTTTTATTAACAATTAGTTGTATTGTTTCAATAAAATACCCTGCGGCTTCAACTTTAGAGCCCCGTCGTCAATGAAAAGCAGGCATTTAAGAATACGGCTATTCCTGATGACGGGTGCCGGGGCGCAGGGGGGGCCATCCGGCCCTCACTCACCTACGGCGCCCACGGCTGAAGAAACGCTGTTGCCTACCTTCTTTCGGTCGCTTCGAAGACCGATACTTTTGATGCAGCGTCACGCTGCTCCCGATGGGAATTTGGAGTCCCCCCTGCATAGTCTTTGCCGACTTTCTGCTATATCAGAAAGTCCGGGCCCGCGCGGCCTGAGCGCAAAGAAAAAATCAGAAGAAATAACAGGTTAAGGAGCGCTTGCCACAGGCAACATAACAGGCTCCGTGCACGGCCTGAGCGCAGCGCAATAAACTCAACAGCAATGATTGACTTTATATTTCACTAAGAATATAATATTTATTGCGAACGAGCACCACGTTTTGTTTCTCATTCATCTTCACAAGACGGTTGGGCGGTTGCTCTCTGAAGGATATAATTCCAGAGGAGAGCTGTTTTACGGATTTTTGTTCTCCTCGTGATCGTACATAAAATGTACAGGATGGAGGAGGTATGAATGTATGTAACATACACTGATTTATTTCAGTATACTCTGGTACTTATAGGAATTGTTGCATTATTCAAAGTCAAAAAGAAGTAAGCCGCCTATGCCAGTAGACGGCTTACTATAATTTGGTCAGTGATGTAAGTTGTTGAGAGCAACCGCCTATCGGTGCTCGTTCCATTTATATTATATCTGATTCAAAATTAGAAATCAAGTATTCGTTTCATAATATACGAATCATGGCATAAAAAGCAATAGAATAAGCAGGAAAATACGCGCCGTCGGATTGTTGCATCCGGCGGCACTTCATTGATTGAAATATACGTCGGGAGCTTCCAATCTCCGTCCCGCCAGTCTCAGCCAGCCTTTTACTGTTTTGTAAACGGCGGGCCGTCCCGACCGGATGGTCCGGGCCGAAGGATGCAGCGTCACGCTGCCTTAATCTTCAAACCTGCCGCAGCACTTTTTGTATTTCTTGCCGCTGCCGCACGGGCACGGATCGTTGCGCCCCGGCTTTTTGCCTTTGCGGACCGGCATGTGGGACTGGTCGCCCGCATCCCCCCCGGCCGTGCCGGTCGGCTTCGCGACCTGCTCGCGCTTCGGCTCCTCCTGCGTGCGGATCTGCACCGTCAGCATCATGCGGGCGGTATCCTCGCGGATCGTGGCGATCATGGCGTCGAACATGTCGAAGCCCTCGATGCGGTATTCGACCACCGGGTCCTTCTGGCCGTAGGCGCGCAGGCGGATGCCCTTTTGAAGCTCCTCCATCGCGTCGATGTGGTCCATCCACTGGGTGTCCACGTTCTTGAGCAGAACGACGCGCTCCAGCTCGCGCATGATGTTGCCGCCGAACTGCTGCTCGCGCTTTTCATAGATTTCATGCGCTTTTTCGCTCAGGTCGCGCGCCACATCCGCCGACTCAAGCCGCACTTTTTCCTCGTCGGTGTAATTGAGGTCCCCCGGCCCGATCAGCCAGCCCATATAGCGGTCGCGCAGGCCGTTCAGGTTGATGTTCTCCGGCTCCGCGTCCTTCGGCATGAAGGTGTTCACCTGGTCCTCGATCGCCTGGTCGATCATCTTCAGGATCTGCTCCTTCAGGTTTTCTCCGTTCAGGACCTGGTCGCGCTGGCTGTAGATGATCTCGCGCTGGCGGTTCATGACGTCGTCGAACTGAAGGACGTTCTTGCGGATGCCGAAGTTCCTGCCCTCGATCTTGCGCTGGGCGCTCTCGATCGTGTTCGTCAGCATCTTGTTTTCGATCGGCGTGTCCTCGTCGACCTTGAGGCGCTCCATCAGGGAGTTGATGCGGTCCCCGCCGAACAGGCGCATCAAATCGTCCTCCAGGGAGATGTAGAACCGGCTCATGCCGGGGTCCCCCTGGCGGCCGGAACGCCCGCGCAACTGGTTGTCGATGCGGCGGGACTCGTGCCGCTCCGTGCCGATGATGTACAGCCCGCCGGCATTCTTTACTTCCTCGGCCTCTTCCTTCGTCTGCTCCTTATATTTTTCGGAAAGCTGCCGGAACTGCTCGCGCGCGTCCAGGACCTCCTGGTCGTCGGTCTCCGAGTGCGCGTCCGCCTCGCTGATCAGTTCCTCCGTAACGCCCTGCTTGCGCATTTCCGCCTTGGCCATATACTCCGGGTTGCCGCCGAGAACGATATCGGTTCCGCGTCCGGCCATGTTCGTCGCGATGGTCACGACGTCCTTCCGCCCGGCCTGCGCGACGATCTCCGCTTCCTTGTCGTGGAACTTGGCGTTCAGTACCTCGTGCTTGATGCCGGTCTTGTGGAGCAGCTTGCTCAGCTCCTCCGACTTCTCAATCGAGATCGTGCCGACCAGCACCGGCTGCCCGGTCTTGTGGTGCTCGACGATGTCCTCGATCACCGCGTTGAATTTCGCCTTTTCCGTTTTATAGACCACATCCGGCAGGTCCTTGCGGACCATCGGCTTGTTGGTCGGAATCTCGACCACGTCGAGCTTGTAGATTTCGCTGAACTCGTCCTGCTCCGTCATGGCGGTGCCCGTCATGCCGGAGAGCTTATTGTACATGCGGAAGTAGTTCTGGAACGTGATGGTCGCGAGGGTCTTGCTTTCGTGCGCGACCTTCACGCCCTCCTTGGCTTCGATGGCCTGGTGCAGCCCTTCGTTGTAGCGGCGGCCGTACATCAGCCGGCCGGTGAACTCGTCGACGATGATGACTTCCCCGCCCTTGACGACATAGTCGATGTCCTTCTGCATCACGCCGCGCGCCTTGACCGCCTGATTGACGTAATGCTGGATGGAGATGTTGTCCGCGTCGGTCAGGTTGTCGATTTTGAAAAATTCCTCCGCCTTTTTCACGCCGGACTGGGTCAGCGTGGCGGTTTTGGCCTTTTCGTCCACAATGTAGTCCGCGTCCTGGTACAGCTCGTCGTTGTCCTCTTTCTCGTTCAGCTCCGCGACCTTGACGCAGCGGAGGCTCTTGGCGAAATGGTCCGCCACGTTGTACATCTCGGTGGACTTGTCCCCCTGCCCGGAAATGATCAGCGGCGTGCGGGCCTCGTCGATCAGGATGGAGTCCACCTCGTCGACGATGGCGTAGCTGTGCCCGCGCTGCACTTTCTCCTGTTTGTAAATCACCATGTTGTCGCGCAGGTAGTCGAATCCGAACTCGTTGTTCGTTCCATAGGTGATGTCCGCGTTGTAGGCCTTCTTGCGCGTCTCGTTGTCCAGATCGTGCACGATCAGGCCGACGGAAAGGCCGAGGAACCGGTAGATTTTCCCCATCCACTCGGAGTCGCGGCGGGCCAGGTAGTCGTTGACCGTAACGATGTGGACCCCGCTGCCGGAAAGGGCGTTCAGGTAGGCCGCCAGAGTCGCCACCAGGGTTTTCCCTTCGCCGGTCTTCATCTCCGCGATGCGGCCCTGGTGCAGCACGATGCCGCCGAGGATCTGCACGGGAAAATGGCGCATTCCCAGCACGCGGTCCGCGGCTTCCCGGCAGACAGCGAAAGCGTCGGGCAGGATATCTTCCAGCGTTTCCCCCGCGGAAAGGCGCTCCTTGAGCACCGGGGTCTGCGCTTTCAGCTCCTCGTCGGACATCGCCCTGTATTTTTCTTCAAGATCCAGCACCGCGTTGCACTGGGGCTGAATCCTCTTCAGTTCCCGTTTGGAATAGTTGCCGAAAAATACGTTTAAAACATTCTTCATCCAATTCACCTCAAAAATAGGACTGCCGCAAAGCCGGACCCGGCTGATTTTTGTTATTCTTGTTCATTATATCATAGCGCCTGCAAAAAGGGAAGCGGTTTATGCCGGCGCCTCCGGGGCGGGAAGCTCAAAAAAAACCGGGCATTCGCCCGGCGCCTGTTTGGCCCAAACAGCATTTCAGCCATCCTGCGGCCCTGGGGAAACGGAATCCTTTCCTGTTTTTGCCGGTTCTCCCCCGCGTTTTTTCTTCAACTCGATTTTTTTGCGTATTTTTCCGACAATCAGGATGAGAATCGGCAGAAACACCTGAAACGGCAGCACGCAGTATGGATTTAATTTTAAAAAAGCCAGCATTTCTGCGGTATTGTTGTGCGCCAGAATGGACATTGTCAGAAGCAGCAGGGCAAGCGGCGCAACCAGCGGCTCGTAGTCCTGAAAGCCGAACATCCTGGCGACCCCTTCGCAGGAGGAGAACAAAGAGATGCCGACCTTGAAAAAGCCCGCGAGCAAAAGGTTGAATCCGATCAGGACTTCGACGCGCGTGAAGAACTCACCGATCTTTATGATGCTGACGCACTCGTAGGACGGGAACAGAGAGATTGACGCGTAATAGCCCAGGACCAGGCTATTCCGTATCACTGCGGGAAACAGAAAAAGGAAACCCTCGTAGACCCCCTTCATCATCGTCGGAAAAATCGGAGCTTTGCGGTTCATCGCCCCAAACATGGGGAGGCAGAGCACAAGCTCCCCGTACGGCAGCGTAAACGAGAACAGGATCCCTCTCAGAAAATCGGGCGGATCGGTATGAAGGATCGGTTTCAGGTTGCCCACATCCATGTTTTTATAAGAGAGGATCAGCGTTGTAAAGATGGTGAAATACAAAAACGGCAGCAGGAATCTGCTGACCCTGGCCAACACGTAAAGCCGGTTGCTCAGCATATAAACCACCGCGGCCAAAATGCAGACCATGATGCTGATGATCGGCGTCTCTGTCATATTGACAATATGGACAAACTCGGAAAAGGTCCGGAGCACCAGCGCGCCCAGGTAGAGCGCATAAACGGCATAAAGCGCGCAGACGGCAAGGCCGACGGGCCTGCCCATCGCACGGAGGATATTGACAAAAAAATTCTGTCCGGGGTAGAGCTTCAGAATTTCAGCGTAGACCCACGCGAACGGGATAATCAAGACCACCGCAATCAGGATTGTGATCCACGTGTCCTGCTTTGCGCTGTTCGTGCCGCTGGAAATCACCGAGCTCCCGATCAGGAACATTGCTATGGTGCTCTGCATCTGTCTGGCGGAAATATCCGATCTGTTCAAGGCAGGGCCCTCCTTTCGCAATTCTTTTCCGCTCCGGCCGGGAGGATCTTAGGTTTTCCGAGGCGCCGCGGCAGCGGGCTCCACCCCCTGTTTCGCCGGCTTTTTGAACTTTCTGCGGATTTTCCCGACAATCAGGACAAGGATTGGAAGAAGCACCTGAAACGGCATGGAATAAATCGGAAGATCCTCTATCCACCTGTACATCTCGACCGTATCCTTGCTGACCAGCACGGAAGCGGTCAGGATCAGAAGGCTGACCGGCGCCACCAGCGGCCCGTAATCTTTGTATCCGAACACTTTGGCCAGGCCCTCGCAGCTTGTAAACAGCAGGACGCCGGATTTGACAAAACCCGCCAGCAGAAGGTTGATCCCGATCAGGACCTCGATGCGTGTAAAAAAATCGCCCAGCTGTATCACGCTGACTGCCTCGTATGACGGGAAATTGTAGGTGCTCGCGGCATAGCCGAGCACCAGCGTGTTTCGCAGGTATGCGGTAAACAAAATGATAAAGGCGAAAAGGATTCCCTTTAAAAAGACGTGGAAAGTATTGGCCTTCCTGTCCAGCACGCCGAACATGGGAGCGCAGAGAACAATTTCACTGTATGGAATGGTGAAAGAGGTCACGATGCCGCTCAGCAGATCCGCCGGCCTGCTGTGAAGGACCGGCTTCAGATTGTTCAGATCCATGGCGCGATAGGAGAGCAGAAGCGTGATCGCGACGGACACAAATATATACGGAAGCACAAACTTGCTGACCCGCGCCAGCACGTAGAGGCGGCTGTTCAGGATATAGACAAGGACCGTCGTGATGCTGGCCAAAATGAAGATGACTGGCGTTTCCGTCATGTTGATGATGTGAACAAATTCGGAAAAAAGGCGCAGGACGATCGCGCCTATATTCAAAGCGTTCATGATCAGCAGCACGCAGACGGCCAGACCGGCCGGCCGGCCCAACGCGAGGAATATATTCTGAAAGTAGTCCTGTCCGGGGTAAAGCTGCAAGATCCGGGAATGGACCCAGGCCAGCGGGATGATCAGGATGATCGCCGCCAGCATGCAGAACCACGTGTCCTGTTGCGCGCGGGTAGAGCCGCCGGAGACGAGCGAACTGCCAACCAGATAGAGCGCCACGGTCGCCTCCATCTGCTTTGCGGAAATATCGGTCTTATTCATGGAGTAACCCTCATTTAATATAATTGGAGAACAGCCCGGTCAGGACCGAGGAGATGCTGGCCATCTGAACCCCGGACGCAATCAGGATATTCAGCGCCAGCACGGCGGCAAGAACGGGAATCTGGACCCAATAATACTGGAATTCCTTCCGCTTCCATGTTCCGCGCAGGCTTATCCATGCCAGAACGAGATAGAGCGGGAAAAAGATCATAAAATAGGCCATTTCAGATCCCGTCCTTTGTCATATTCAGAGCTGTATTTTCAATCTTGACCTCGGCGGTGACTTTCACTTTCAGCGTTTTGAAAATGTCGTCCCACTTGGAGCTGATCTTCTCCCATTCATTCGGCTGATTCTGATAAATGGTGTTCCCAAAGCCGAAGATGTCGCTGTTAAAGCTCCGCTGCACATCCTTGACTACGCGGGCGGTTTCATATTGAATGGTCTGGTCGGCGTAATTTTCCACCTTGCTGATGCCAAGCTGGGCCAGCAGGTCTTTCTCGCTGTCCTGTTCTCCGAAAGCGGTTCTCATCTTGATATCGATATTGACCGTCACCGACTCTCCCGAAACAACCGGTTTCACCTTTGTCTCGCTCTCGAGGATTTCCAGGGTGAACTGCGTGGAACCCGGCGTCGGTCCGGTCTGGATCAGGCCTCCCTTGAGGTTTCCCCTGACCAGGGCAACGTATTTCACCGGCTCGGCGGCGAGCCAGCCGGTCATCCGGTCCCCCTTGAACACGGCGCCCCCGGCAAGCTGGACCGTCTCTTCGTCCTCCGACTTTTTCTTTTCTATGGCGGGCAGGACCAGCGAGATTCCTTCGGCATTCAGCGTATCCGTCATCTGATAGAGCTGAACACCGGCAGAGCTGCCGTAATAACTCGCGCTTTCGGCCAGGGTGTTGTCGATTTGGTAAGAAAGGAGCTCTCCCGTCTGCGGCTTGACGCGCAGGATCTCTCCCGCCGTTTTTTCCTTGGAAACCAGCACGTCCATGGTAAGCCTGGGCTCCGCGTCCCTTTGGATCCAGTCGGTCACGGACTTGAGCCCTTCTTTGGCGATGTCGCTGCTCAGAATAACGATGTGGCAGTGATTGAAATACAGCTTTTTATCCGATTCGCGCAGGGTGCTGCGGACCGCTTCAAAAATCGTGTTTCCGTCCTCCTCGATTAAAAGCGGTTCTATCTGGGCCCCCTGACCCCCGCCGGTCATCTTCATGCACTCAAAGGTCACATGATACTGATACCCGTTTTGACCTTTGTCGATCGCCATTCCGGCGACAACGGAGTAAGTCTCCAGCTCGTGATAATTCCAGCATCCGGAAAAGAGGATCAGAATCAGGGCGGATTCCAGCAGGATCAAAGACAGCCTGATCGCTTTCTTCATTGGGGTTTCTCGCCTCCGCCGGACTGTCTGACTTTGTTGCCGGACAGGAATTTTGGTCTTTTGATCATCGTCCACCAAGGCGCCCTCACATAAACATCCTTATAGTTCTGCATTCCCTTGGCATAAACGTCCGGCATGATCGGGACGCCGAATGAGGTCATGGCAAAGAGTCCCGTCAGCAATACCAGAAGTCCGAGCAGCAGACCGTAAAGGCCCAGAAAACAGGCGCATGCCAGCAGGAAAAAGCGATGTATGATTACATACCCTTTCAGCCGTGAGATCATCAATCCGCAGATTCCCGTCAGAGCCACGACAATGACGACGGGCGCGCTGACGATCTTCGCGTCGACCGCCGCCTGCCCGATAACCAGGGCACCGACAATGCTGAGCGTCTGGCCCATAATGCCGGGCATGCGCGCGCCGGATTCGCGCAGCATCTCAAAGACCACCAGCATTAAAATCACTTCCAGCGCCGTGGGGAACGGCACGCTCTGCCGCGAGGTGAAAATGCTCATCAGGAGCGGCGTAGGCAGCATTTCCTGGTGAAATGTAACCATCGCGACATAATCCGCCGGCAGGCACACGGAAAGAATAAAAGCCAAAACCCGCAGAATCCGGTCAATGGAGGCAAAGATATAATTTACATAGTAATCCTCATCGGCCTGGAAATGTTCGATAAACAGATACGGCACTGTCAGAACCACCGGCGTGCCGTCCAGAAACAGCGCGACGCGGCCCTCCAGCAGCTTGGAAGCGACAATATCCGGGCGCTCCGTGCTGCCTACGGTTTTCACCGCCGAGTAAGATGCGTCCTTGATGATTTCCGTAATGTAATTGGTGTCCAGCGTCCCGTCGATATCGATTTTTTCCAGGCGCCGTTCCAGTTCCGTCAGGACGCTGCGGTTCACGACGCTGTCCAGGTAGCAGATGCAAGCCTTTGTTTTCGTTCTCCTTCCAAACGTCATGAATTTGAACTTCAGGTCCTGCGTCCTGATCTTCCGCCTCAGCATGGAAAGGTTGGTCAGGATCGACTCGTTGAATCCCTCCCGCGGGCCGCGGATGACGCGCTCGCTTTCCGGCTCCGCGATGGACCGTATCACGAAGCCCTTCGTGTTGAGGATCAGCGCCTGGGGGCAGCCCTCTGCAAGCAGGACCGTGTCGCCGTACACGATCGCCTGAATCAGTTCCTCCACCGCGTCCGTCTTTTTCACGTCGTTCGAGAACAAGGCCTGCAGCCGGACGGTGTCGATGAGGGAGGCTCCCTCGTCCGGTTGAAAAACAAATTCGAGCAGCGGGTGAATGACGTCCTGATTGATCAGCCGGCCGTTCACCATGCCGTCCGCGTAAACGAGGCAGAACCGTATCGTCTGTTCGCCTCTGTCATTTTCCAATTCTCTGAAAACCAGCGTGTCATCGCCGGTAAACAGGTCGCGGAGATAGCGGATATTCTGCTCAAGCTGGTCCGCCGGGAGCTTGGCCCCCGCAAAGCTGTCAGAGGTGCTCATTTTCATTTTCCTTTCCGCCGGGCCGGTATGCCCGGTAAAATTTGCCGACTCGCATATCGTTCCCGCTGAAAATTAGAATATTCGCCCCACCCGCAAATCGGCTTTTCAGTCAGTAAAAATCTTGACCGCACGGGACCATCAGGGGGGAAGGGCCCTTGCGGCGGGCGCACGGCTTTCGGCGGAGCGCATGGAAAAGCCGCACTTGAAACGGGCTCCGCAATGGAGTATGATGGACAAAACGGGCGCGGCCTGTTGCCCGCCGGGCCCGGAAGAAGCCGCGCGGAAACCGTGACAGGCCTACGGCGGTATCTGACCGAAAAAGGAGAAACTTAAAGATGAATATTCTGATTACCGGCGGCGCCGGATACATCGGCTCGCACACCTGCGTCGAACTGCTCCAAAGCGGCTTCGACATCGTCGTGATGGACAATTACAGCAACGCCTCCCCGGACGTGATCGGAAAAATCGAGGCGCTGACCGGAAAAAAATTCCCCGCCTACGAGTGCGACATGCTCGACGAGGAAGGCTTCGAGAAGATCTTTCAGGAAAACGACATCGACGCGGTCATCCACTTCGCGGGCCTCAAGGCCGTCGGGGAATCGGTGGCGAAGCCTCTGGAGTACTACCGCAACAACCTGACCGGCACCCTGAACCTGTTCCGGCTGATGCGGCGGCACGGCGTCAAAAAATTCGTGTTTAGCTCCTCCGCCACGGTCTACGGCATGAACAATCAGGCTCCGTTTACGGAGGAGATGCCCCTCTCCGCGACAAACCCTTACGGCTGGACAAAATACATGATCGAGCAGATCACGCGCGACGCCTGTCGCGCCGACCCGGACATGAAATCCGCCCTGCTGCGCTATTTCAACCCGATCGGCGCGCATCCGAGCGGGCTGATCGGAGAAAACCCGAACGGAATTCCGAACAACCTGATGCCCTACATCATGAAGGTCGCCGTCGGCAAGCTGCCGAAGCTCCATGTCTACGGCAGCGACTACCCCACTCCGGACGGCACCGGCGTGCGCGACTACATCCATGTCTGCGACCTGGCAGCGGGCCATGCAAAAGCCCTGCAAGCGCTCAATTCGATCTCCGGCGCGCGCGCGTTCAACCTCGGCACCGGAAAGGGCAGCTCCGTCCTCGATGTGGTGCACGCCTTCGAGGAAGCGAGCGGCGTGAAGATTCCGTACCAGATCGACCCGCGCCGTGCGGGCGATATCGCGACCTGCTACGCCGACCCCTCCCGCGCGAAAGAGGAGCTGCACTGGGAAGCAAAATTCACGCTTTCCGACATGTGCCGCGACAGCTGGAACTTCATCCGGAAAAATTCGTAACGCCGAAAAGACGCAGGAAAGCATTTCCCTGCGTCTTTTATTTTCCTTCCGGGCAAACTCCGGGGATTTGACAAAAGCTGGAAACCGCCGTATGATATTTCCAGCTTGCTTTGCAGAGGAGTGGCCGAATGAATCCGCTGAAAAATCGATCGGCTTTTATCGGGCGGAAAAAACTGTTCCTGGCCGTCTCCCTGTTTGCCGTCCTCTTTTTCGCCGTTGGCGCGGGCCTTGGAACCTGGCTGGGACAACCCGGCTCCGGCCTTTCCTCTCGACTGGAGCGCCGCTTCGGCTCCGGGAACGTCACCGGCGTATCCTGTGAACAAACCGGTCCCGAGCTTCACATCACGGCCGATCTGACTTTTATTCCTGAAGAAACCGGGAATTTTCTGGAGCGCTCCCAGTTCTACCAATCAGCCTGTCTTGCGGCAAGAGGCGAACTGCTGTCCGACACCGCCTTTGATCATGTCCGCACCATGAGGCTGACCTTCCGCTATGGCGGCAAAACGACGGCTACCATCCTCAGCGACCGGTATCACGCGGGAGACGTTGAACCGTTTTGCATGTTCCGCTCCGAAAAACCCGGAGCAAACTTTTCCATGGTGCTGGACTAGCTTTCCATTTTTTAACCGCCGTCCTGTCCCCTATTCGGAAAACATCCTGCGGACAGGGCACCATTCATTAAAAAAGGAAGCATTTAAATGGACGAATCAACTCTCACCCCCGAACAGAAGCAGGAAGAAAAAATCATCCGAAGCTTTTTTTCTTCCACGGCCCCGCTCAAGCTGAAAACGCTGCCGTCCAAGCAGCAAAAGCTGCAGGTCGTCCTGAAAAGGGTCGCGGAGGCGTTCGAGTCGGGAAAAACCTATTCCGAGCAGGAGGTCAAAGAACTGCTCGCCGGCATCTACGCGGATCACGCGACGCTGAGACGGTCCCTGATCGATTTCGGTTACTTAAAACGCACCAGCAACGGGGCCTCCTACTGGCGGGAAGCCGCCGAATGACAAAGAGGCCGGAACCCTTCTTCAGGGTTCCGGCCTCTTCCGTTTGGACACAGCGTCCGCGCGCTTTACGGCTCTTTCGTCAGGATTGTTCCGCCGCCCAGCACCGTGTTCCCGTCGTAAAAGGCGGCGGCCTGTCCCGGCCACGACACAGTCGAATCCAAGGCGCTCCGCGCGGTCCAGCCCCGCGCCGAACCTGATGGCCGGGGTTGCACAGCACGCAGGGATTCGGGGTCCGGCCGGCCGCACACGAAGCGTGACGCCCACGACCTCTACCCCGCTTTTGGCAAAAGCAGGGCGGCGGTTGAACTGTCCACGCCGCCGCTCATTCCCAGCATGACTTTTCCCCTCATTCAGATCACCGGATCGTCGTCGGCCACTTCGCCCGTGCCGTCCGGTTCCTCCTCCGCGGCGCTGAACGAGCGGAAAAAATCTTCACCCTCATCGGAAGCGCTTTCGGCGCAGCCGCTCTCTTCACAGCCGTCTTCCTCTTCCTGATCCGCGCCGGCCGGAACCATCATTTCGTCCAGCTTGGCAAACGCGCGCTTCAGCCTGCGGTCCGCGTTGTCCACGGCGGCACAGAGAGGCTCGGTGCGCTCGTCGGAAGCGTCGCGCATGTTTTCATAATAATATCTGCCCAGCTCGATATAGGAGCGGGCCTCGATTTCTTTCTCGTTGCGAATCACAATTTTCAGCCGGTTGATCATGGCGGCCCTGCGGTTTTTATCCACGACGTAATTGACCGCCTTTGTCACGGAACCAGCGACATTTTTAAAAAGTTCCATTTCGGATCCCTCCTGCCGCGAACGCGGTTTTCATGAATTTGTTCCTATTATACCTCAAAAAGCGTTCCTGCAACAGTATTATTTCATCTATTCCTTTTTTTATGTCAGTGTGATATAATAGGGAAACACGCAGAGAATAAGGAGATAGCGGGAATGTCGACGCAAATGACTGAGGAAATCAGCTGCCCACAGTGCGGCGCGGCCGTGAAAACAGAGCTGTGGCCGGGGGTCGATGCCGCCCGGAATCCGGAGCTGAAGGCGCGTGTGCTGAATGAAACCATGTTTGACTGGCGCTGCCCAGAATGCGGTTACGCAGCCCGGTTTTTATATCCATTTCTGTATCATGACCCGGACCGGAACTTCATGGTGTACCTTTCGCCGAACGGCGGCGGCTGCGGCGAAATCGATCTTAAAACGGAGTTTCCCCAGCTGACCGGCGTCGCCAAACGCCTGGTCACCACGCCGGAAACCCTGAAGGAAAAGGTCCTGATCTTTGAAGCCGGGCTGGACGACAGGGCGGTGGAACTGGTCAAATTCGCCCTCTCCGGCGTTCTGAACCAAAAGCACGGAAAGAAGACGGCGGCGGGCTATTTCTGCTATGCCGACGAACGCGGAAATGAGATCGGTTTTTCTTTTCTGCTGGAGGGCGAGGCCGAGCCCGTGCGCAGGCACACGCGGATGGAAGCGTACCGCAAGTCGCTGGAAATCGTGGAAAGCGCCGGTCCCGACCGGATGGACGGCTTCTTCCCGGTGGACAGCATGACGGCGCAGAAGATACTGGACGGCTACCGCGAAAGTGAAAGCTGCTGACAGAATGGGGCAAAAGAGGAAACTATGTGCGGACTGTGCGGATTTACAGGTGAAGTAATCGACCGCGACGCGGTCATTAAGAATATGACGGATGTCATCACACACCGGGGGCCGGACTCCCGCGGAGTTTATACCGACTCCGATATCGCGATGGGGTTCCGGCGGCTGAGCATCATCGATTTGAAACAGGGCGACCAGCCGATTTACAACGAGGACGGCACGCTGGTTGTGATGTTTAACGGCGAGATCTACAATTATCAGCAGCTGCGGGAAATTCTCGCGGCAAAGGGACACCGTTTCGCGACCAACACCGACACCGAGGTGCTGGTCCACGGATTCGAAGAATGGCAGGAGGACCTGCTGGGCAAGCTGCGCGGCATGTTCGCGTTCGCCGTCTGGAACAAAACGGACAAAAGCCTGTTCCTGGCGCGCGATTTTTTCGGAATCAAACCGATGCACTATACGCAGGTGGGCGGCAGCTTCGTCTACGGCTCCGAAATCAAAAGCATTCTGGAGTTCCCCGGCTTTGAAAAGAAGCTGAATCTGAATGCGCTGAACAACTATATTTCCTTCGAGTACCCGGTCCCTCCGGAAACCTTCTTTGAGGGCGTTTCCTGCCTGATGCCGGCCCACTACCTGTGGTACCGGAACGGCGAGGTGGAGATCAAGCGCTACTGGGAGCCGAAGTTTGAACCGGACGAAACGATGACGGAGGAAGAAGCCGTCGACGAGATCGACCAGGTCTTCGAGGACTCCGTCGCGGCGCACCGCATCAGCGACGTGGAAGTCGGCTGCTTTTTATCCAGCGGCGTAGATTCCAGCTATGTCGCCACTTATTTCACCGGGCAGAAGACCTTTACGGTCGGGTTCGGCGAGGACGAAAAGTACAACGAGATCAGCTACGCAAAAGAGCTTTCCGAAAAGATCGGCGTCGAGCATCACTACAAGACGATCTCACCGGACGAATACTGGGGAAACATCCGCAAGGTGATGTACCACATGGACCAGCCGCTTGCGGACGCCTCCTGCATCGCCCTTTATTTTGTCTCGAAAATCGCGAGTGAATACGTCAAGGTCGTGCTTTCCGGAGAAGGCTCGGACGAGCTGTTCGGCGGCTACAATATCTACCATGAACCGGACGACATGGCGGCCTACCGCCGTCTGCCGCTGGGACTTCGCAGGGCTCTCGCCTCCCTTGCAAGGAAACTTCCGTTTTCGTTCAAGGGCAAGAACTTTCTCATCCGCGGCTCCAAAACCATCGAGGAAACCTTTATCGGCAACAACAGCCTCTTCACCATGGCGGAAAAGCGGGCTCTTCTGAAAGAGGGCGTTCCGGCGACCCGGCCGCAGAAGCTGACGCGCCCCTGGTACGACCGCGTGCGGGATCAGGACGACGTGACGAAAATGCAGTATCTGGACATCAACGTCTGGATGGTCGGGGACATCCTCCTGAAAGCCGACCGAATGAGCATGGCGAATTCCCTCGAGCTGCGCGTCCCGTTCCTGGACCGCAAGGTTTTCGCCGTCGCCTCGCGCATTCCGCGCAGGTTGAAAGTAAATCCGCAGAACACCAAATACGCGCTGCGCAAGGCGGCGATGCGGCATCTGCCGGAGGCGACGGCCCAAAAGAAAAAGCTGGGCTTCCCCGTTCCGATCCGCGTCTGGCTGCGCGAGGAAAAATACAGCGCGATCGTCCGCCAGGCGTTCACCTCCGAAACCGCGGAACAGTTTTTCAACACCGATTTTCTCACCTCCCTGTTGGAGAACCACGTGCAGGGCAAATGCGACAACAGCCGCAAGATCTGGACGGTATTCATGTTTCTTGTCTGGTACGACATCTATTTCAACGGCGCTTCCCACGAGCCGGGCGACCTGCCGATCATAAAATAGCATGAAGCGGAACGATACGTCGAAAATGATGGCTGTCAAGAGCCATCATTTTTCTTTCGAATCGCCTGCGGTTTTTTCAATCCGGACAATGGAATTTTGTTCCTCCCTGTACTGGGCTTCCCCTTCCTGCTGAGCTTGGATAAGGAACTCAACCGCGTCCGCGACTTTTGCCGCAAGCTGAAAGTACATTGTCTTATAATCCGCCACAATGATTCACTCCTATTAAAATCCGTTTATTTCCTCCACGATGCCACAATCAGTGATATATCACTAACAAATATTTAAAAAATTTCTTATTCTATTGATGAGGATTCGTGATATAACACTGGAGGAATGGATCATCAACATCAGACAGGCCGTCGCGGAACGGATCATTGAGCTGTGCCGGCAGCAGGGCATCACGCCGAACGCTTTGAGCTACCGTGCCGCAGTCCACCGTCAAGAGCATCTTGAACGGGGAAAGCCAGAATCCGGACATTGTGACGATCAAGAAACTGTGCGACGGACTGGAAATTTCTTTGGCGGATTTCTTCGACGCAGCTGTCTTTCAGGCTTTGGAACAGGAAATCGAATCAAAACCACGCGTTGAACGCGTGGTATGCACAAGCCCTGAAAGGGCATAGTACTGGCGCGCGTCTCAAGACGCACTGAAATAGGTTACCAACCGCATTACTTTTACAGGCCGCCGCTAAAGCGGCCTTCTTTTATGCCTTTGATTCCTTGCTACCCGTAAACGGGTCAATATACTCTTTGAAACTTATTTGATCTGAGGCAATATCTTCCTGCAATTGATTTTTGATATATTCTTCAATTGCTTTCTTGTTACGACCCACTGTGTCTACAAAATAGCCACGGCACCAAAAATGTCGCGTTCCATACTTATACTTCAAATTTGCATGCCTATCGAATATCATCAGGCTGTTCTTTCCTTTGAGATAGCCCATGAATTGTGCCACACTGAGATTCGGCGGAATGCTTACCGGCATGTGAATGTGGTCTGGACACGCCTCAGCTTCGAGGATTTCCACTCCCTTCTGCTCACACAGCTTCCTTAAAATCTTGCCTATATCTGCTTTTATCTGCCCATATATTTCTCTTCTGCGATATTTTGGAGCAAATACAATATGATACTGGCATCTCCACTTTGAATGTGATAAACTTTGTATGTCTTTCATGACAAAATCTCCTTTTGTTGGTAATGCGGTTGGCAAACCTGCATCTATTCTAACAAAAGGAGATTTTCTTGTATCTAAAGATTCTTATCCCACCAGCAAAGCTGGTGGTTCTTTGCGCTGAAGCTGCAATAGCAAAAAGGAAGGGCCGCGGTTCTGCGGCCCTTCCTTTTATACGGTCCCGTATTTTAAAATTTATTGAAACAATCCGCATCTTTTAACTCTTAAAGCCCTTGAACCATTTCGTAACTTTATCCGTATTGGCCTTGTTTTCATCCTTCGCGACGGTATCCTGATAGATCATCAGGTATTTTCCGCTGTCCGATAAAACCGCGCCCACCTGCTGCCCCATCAAAGAGAACTTTCCGTTCGACTTAACGCCGTCCAGCACCTGTTTCGCGGTGTCGTTGAGGCTGTCCGGATCGTACTCATAAAATTCCGCCGTGACATTGTTTTTTCCATTAAAGGAAAACTGGTACCTCACCCCGCTTTTCGCGCCGATGACATCCGCGCGCATTTTAGTCGGCTCACCGGAAACCGCGCCGTTGCCTGTCAGATATTTTTGAAGGCCCTGCAAATTATCCTCCACGCTGTCCTGTGAAACGGCGGGCGCCGAACTGGAGGGAACCGCCTCGGAAGAGGTTGCCGACGACTGGGAGGACACGCCGCCCACATCGCCTGCCCCGCAGGCTGTCGCCGTCATCAGCAAAGCGGCCGCGGCCGCGAGAATCCAAATCTTTTTCATTTTCCTATCCGCCTTTTCCTAACAAGGTAGCCCGTCCGGGTTAAAAGCTCCGGCGGGCCTGACTTTATTATTATCACTTTTTTTCTCTCTTTTGTCAACCGGTCGAAAAAAACCGTTGGATTTCCAAAAACAGGCGGCGCCCGCAAAATAAGAGGCTGTGCAAAATGATCATTTTGCAACAGCCTTTTTGGATATACAGACCTGCCGTATTGGAGAACCTGCAAATGCACCGCGCCGTTTTCGAACGTTTACGATTGCTCTGTATATACAGGCTTAGTTTACTCTATAAATCCGTTTCTGTCAATTATTTCCTTGCTGTTTTTTCATTTCATCAAGGAGGGAACCGCGCCTTTCAGCTTTTCGATCAGCGCGAGAGACTCCTCCTTCGAGCTTCCGCTGGCGGAAAGATAGGCTTTGATCTTCGGCTCCGTCCCGCTCGGGCGGATGATCACCTTGCCGCCGTTTTCCAGCCGGTATTCCAGCACATTGGATTTCGGCAGATCGATCTTTTGGCCGCCGCTGGTCACGGAGGCTTCGTAATCGCTCCATCCGGATACTTTGAACCCGGCGATCCCGGCGGGCGCGTTTTTGCGCAGGGAATCCATGATGGCGCCCATGCGGAGCATTCCGTCCTCGCCTTCAAACCCGAAATTCATCAGCGCGTTTTCATAATATCCGTATTTTTGGTACAGGGCCTCCATCGCGTCGTACAGCGTCGTTCCCTTTTCCCGGTAGTACTGCGCCATCTGGCAGATCAGCATGCTCGCGTCCACCGCGTCCTTGTCGCGGACATACCCGCCGGAAAGGTAACCGTAGCTCTCCTCAAATCCGAAGAGATAGCGGCCGGTTTCTCCGGCCTGTTCCAGCAGGGCGATCTGGTCGCCGATATATTTGAACCCGGTCAGAACGCGCCGCAGTTCAATTCCGTAATGCTCCGCGACGGGCGTCGCCATATCGGTGCTGACGATGGTCGTGACCGCGACCGGCCGTTCCGGCAAAGTTCCTTTTTCCTTTTTGCTGCGCGCGATGAAATCAAGCAGCAGGACGCCGACCTCGTTTCCGGACATCAGGACGAATTCGCCGTTCCGGTTCACCGCGATGCCGCAGCGGTCGCAGTCCGGGTCGGTCGCCAGCAGCAGGTCCGGCTGAACCTTTTCGCACAGCTCCAGCCCCTTTTGCAGCGCCTCCCGGATCTCCGGGTTCGGGAACGGGCAGGTGGTGAAATTTCCGTCCGGGAACTCCTGTTCCGGCACGACCGCCACTTCCCCAACGCCGATCATTTGAAGGATGCGCGTGACACAGACGCGCCCGGTGCCGTTGAGCGGCGTGTAGACGACCTTCAGCCCCGTGCACGGCTCGGAGAAGACGCGCTGCTTCATCACCTCGTCGAGAAAACGGTCGGTCACGTCGTCCGGAATCAGGGAGACCAGTCCCTCGGCCTGTGCCTTGCCGTAATCCATGCGTCTGATATCATGAAACACGTCGAGCTTTTCGATTTCTGCCAGGACGTCGTCCGCCATCTTCAGCGTGATCTGGCAGCCGTCATCGCCGTACACCTTGTATCCGTTGTACTTTGCCGGATTGTGACTCGCCGTCACGCAGATGCCCGCGTCGCAGCGAAGGGTTCTCACCGCCCACGAAAGGGTCGGCGTCGGGGAAAGTTGCGGATAGATGTGGGCCTTCACGCCGTTCGCCGCGAGCACGGCCGCCGCCTCCCGGGCAAACAGGTCCGATTTGATCCGGCTGTCATAAGCAATGGCCGCGGAAGGGTGCTCTGCATGCTTTTTCAGGTAATTCGCCAGCCCCTGCGTCGCTTTCCGCACCGTATAGACATTCATCCGGTTGGTTCCGGCGCCGATTACGCCGCGCAGCCCTCCGGTCCCAAATTCAAGATCCCGGTAGAAACGGTCGTTGATCTCCTCCGGACTGTTTTTGATCTCTTCCAGTTCCTTCTTCAGGTCCGGGTCATCCAGCGCGTTTTCCAGCCATCTTTCATATTCGCTCATATCCTTGTTCCTTTCCGTACAAATTCGGCATATTCTGTTACAGGGCAGCCTCAGACCCTGAGAATATTGGTTACGATCCCCGCGGGGGTGATGTCCAGTATCCCGTAGGTCCCCGTGCTGCCGCAAAGCGAGCCCGGATTCATGAGATACAGCCCGTCCCGATACTCGGTCAGCGCCTCGTGCGTGTGGCCGAACAGCAGAATATCCGCCTTGCGGCTGCGAGCCGCGGAGATAATCTCATACATGCCGTACTTCACATTGTAAGTATAACCATGGGTATAGAAAATATTTTTTCCGGCCAGCGTGGTGAACCCTTCCGCCGGCAGCATGCTGCCCCAGTCGCAGTTCCCGCTCACCATCAGAAACATCTTATCGCGGAAGCTGTCCCGCGCGTCCGCGGCCTCTTCCTCGCCGTCGCCCAGGTGGATGACAACCTCCGCCCGGGGCTGCTTCAGGATCGCCGCACGAAGAGAATAGGAATCCCTGTGGGTATCCGATACTACCAGAATTCGCATGGAAAGACCTCCGGAACCGCCCTTTTCGGGACGGGTATATATTATTTAGGCATCGCATAAAGATATAGCGGGGTGATGTTATGCAAAACAGCGCGGAAAACCGTCAGTTGCTGGAATCCCTGATGAGCCAGCTCGGTCCGAAGGATCGGGAACGGGTCAAATCACTTCTGGCCGATAAAGGCGCCTGCGAAAAGATTTTGAATTCGCCGGAAGCGCAGGACCTGATCCGCAAGTTCAAGGGAGGAAAATAAATGGAAGATCTTTCCTCCATGCTGAACGACCTCCTGAAAAATCCCGAAAGCATGGAGAAAATCAAAGGCCTGGCGAGCATGCTGGGCGGAAGCGGCGGGTCCGGGTCCGGACCCGCGCCCCCGCCCGATGAGACTCCTGCGGTGCCCGCCGTGCGGGACAGCCGCGCCCCGGAGGGCGTGGATCAGGATTCGCTGCGGATGATCATGAAACTCGCCCCCATGATTTCAAAGTTCCGGCAGGAAGACGACAGCACACGGCTGTTGCGGGCGCTGCGCCCCTTTTTGAACGAAGAAAAGGGAAAAAAGCTGGATCAGGCAATCCGGCTGATGCAGATTGTGCGGATGATCCCATTGATCCGGCGCAGCGGGCTTTTGTGAGGTGAACCATGCCAGGAAATCGAAACGGGGATTCCTATAATTTTCAGAGTCTTCAGGAAGAAGCCGTCAAACGTGCGCGGGAGATGCAGGCGAGGGCGCATTTTCCGGCCCCGGACACTTCCATGCCGGCCGGAGCGCGTCCTGCGCAGGAAGTTTATCCCCATTCAGAACAGCTTCCCATCCATGAAAAGGCCCCCGCGCCTCCGCCTGCCCCGCCGCCTGTGCCGGAACCTGAGGAACCGGCGGAAGACGCCGGCCTAGGTCTGCTTGATACTTTGCTCAAAGACAACGAGCGCACCCTGATCTGGGTCCTCCTTCTGATCCTGCTGGAGGAAAAAGCGGACACGGCGTTAATCTTCGCCCTGATGTATCTCGTAACATAACCGCCGGACATCACCCCCGGACGGGCCAAACCGCCGACAAAATCACGCGGCCTCAAAATTGGCGCGATTTGCGGCGGTTTGCAATTCCCGCCCGGTTTTTTTTATTCGGACAGCGCTTTCACCGCGTAAATATACTGCTTCTGCGTGGAGGGGTCCGTTTTCAGGTCGTATTCCATGTATTTGACAGGCTTCGGCGTCACATTGGAGGATGCCGAACCGGACTGCGCGCGGGTATCGTCGCTCGGCGGCACGTAACCCACCTTCAGGACAACAATATCGTCCTTTTTCTTTGCGTTCTCGGTGTAGGGGGTGTAGGTGCTGTCAAGCGAATAAAGGGCCACATGGAACTGCGCGTTCTGCGAGTCGTACTCAAAAAAGGTTTCCTCCTCAGGGTTCTTCGGCTGAAGCTGGCAGTCGGGGCCGAAGAGCTGGCGGCAGGCATCCACGACATCGCCGAGCGGGACAATCGTTCTTCCGGCGTCGTCGTAATCGGTATAGTTCGCCGCGCTGTCGCTCGTCATGCACTGCCACAGGGAAGCGTTCAGCACAAAATCCGAATCCGCCTTGTCGGGGGAGGAAAACGGCTGCGGATCCTGCGCGACGGCCACCGTCAGGAACTGGTCGTACTGGCGCAGCCCGGTGTCATCCGTCAGAGCGGAATGAATCTTTGTGCCGATTGTCGTCGCGAGAAAGCCCACGCCCACGAGTGCCAGGATCAGGACCACCGAACCGACAAAGATCCCGTAGCGATGACGGCCGCGGCGTCTTGGCTGTGGGCGCGCTGGCGCCGACGCGCCCAGGCCGTCGTCCCATTTCGTCAGCAGGCGCTCGTCGTCGATTCCATCGCTTTCCGGCAGGAAATCATCAATTTCCGTTTCGTTTTCCAGCCTTGCGCGGCGCGCGGCAGTGGATGCGGAGGGCCGCTTCTTTCCGTTTGCCGAGGGCGACGGTACGGATTGTTTCACCCGCTGCGCAGAAGCCTGAGGTTTCTGCTCCTCTTTCGGCATGGATGCCGAAGGTCTTTGTTCCGGCTCCGGCTTCGGCTTTGAAGCGGGAGTCTGTCCCTCCCCCGGTTCCGGAACTGTCTTTCGGGTTTTTTCCTCCGGCGGGGCCTTTTTGTTTCCGGGCGAGTAGGAGGAACGGTAGTCCGCGGAGTACGACTGCGGGTTTTGGTTTTTGTCTTTCGTATCCATGGTATTCTCCCTTATTCTAACGAGTCTGGCCGCTGCCCGTCACGACGAATTTCCACGAGGTCAGCTCAAAGGCGCCCATCGGACCGCGCGCGTGC
The DNA here is from genome assembly GCF_004103755.1 of Caproiciproducens sp. NJN-50. NCBI lineage: Bacteria > Bacillati > Bacillota > Clostridia > Eubacteriales > Acutalibacteraceae > Caproiciproducens > Caproiciproducens sp. NJN-50. The sequence goes on from NZ_CP035283.1 coordinate 3,254,091, forward strand.
AGCTTCTGGGTCGAGATGCCGATTTCCGCGCCCAGGCCAAACTCCCCGCCGTCGGTAAAACGCGTGGAAGCGTTGACATAGACGGCCGCCGCATCCACCGAAGCCGTAAAGCGCCGGGCGTTCTCATAGCTGTTTGTCACGATCGCCTCGCTGTGCCCGGTCGAATAACGCGCGATATGCCGGAGCGCTTCGTCCATATCGCCGACCACGCGGACTGCGAGGATATAGTCGAGGTATTCCGTAGCCCAGTCTTCCTCCGCCGCGGGCACGACACAGTCCCCCAGAATCGCCCTGGTTCGCTCGCAGCCGCGAAGCTCCACGTTCTTTTCGTCGAGCTTCGCCTTGATGGCCGGCAGGGCCCGCTCCGCGATGTCCCGGTGGACCAGGACGGTTTCGATCGCGTTGCAGACGGAGGGCCGGGAAGTCTTGGCGTTGTAGATGATCTCAGCCGCCATTTCAACATCCGCCGAATCGTCCACGTAAACATGACAGTTTCCCGCCCCCGTCTGGATCACCGGGACGCGTGAATTTTCAACGACCGAGCGGATCAGCCCCTGCCCGCCGCGGGGGATCAGCACGTCGATATAGCCGGTCAGCCGCATCATTTCCACCGCGGATTCCCTCGACGGGTCCCGCACCAGCTGAATGCAGTCGGGGTTCACTCCGCAGGACTCCAGCGCGCCGCGCATTGCCCGTGCGACCGCCTCGTTGGAACGCAGGGCCTCCCTGCCGCCTCTCAGGATGACCGCATTTCCGGCCTTCAGGCAGAGCGCCGCGGCGTCCGCCGTCACATTCGGACGCGCTTCGTAGATCATGCCGATGACTCCGATGGGTACGCGGATCTTTTCGATTTTCAGCCCGTTCGGGCGGACAAACCCGGAGACCACCTGCCCGACCGGGTCGGCCTGCATCGCGACCGAGCGGATCCCGTCCGCCATGCCGCTCACCCGCTCTTTGGAAAGCGCCAGCCGGTCCATCAGCGGCGCGCTCATATGGTTCCGTTCGGCCTCTTCCAGATCCGTCCGGTTGGCGGCGAGGATCTCCTCTCCGGCGTCTTCCACCGCCCGGGCCATGGCGAACAGCGCCTTTTCCCTGAGCTCTCCTGCGGCGGCCAGCTCCCGGGCGGCAATTTTCGCTTTTTTCCCCATTTCCTCCAAAGCAGTCATTTCATTCTCTCCTGTTTGCTGCATTTTCCTTGTTCTATTCTAGCCGATTTTTTTTCCGAAAACTGTCCCAATTTGCGCGCCCTCGAAAAGGTCGTACAATTTTTCGGGGTACGCCCCGCTGATAATGCAGCAGGGGATTCCCGCCTCGTTGACGAGGGCGGCGGCGTCCACTTTGGTGCGCATCCCGCCGGTTCCGCGCCGGGAACCGGTCCCGCCCGCCAAGGTCCGGATCTCGTCCGTCACCTGCGGCACGAACGGAATTCGTTTCGCATTCGGATTCACGGACGGGTTGCCGTCATAAAATCCGTCGATATCGGTCAGGATAATCAAAAGGTCCGCGCCGATCAGGCGGGCGACGATCGCCGAAAGAGTGTCGTTGTCGCCGATCTGGTTCCCGACCAACTCGTCCACGACGACGGTGTCGTTTTCGTTGACCACCGGGATGATATCCATTCCGATCAGTTCCTGAAAGGTGTTTTCCGTATTCTTCCGGGTGGATTCACTGGCGGTCACATCGCCGGTCAGCAGGACCTGCGCGACAGTTCGGTTGTATTCTCCGAAAAATTTGTCGTAGATAAACATCAGCTCGCACTGGCCGACCGCGGCCACCGCCTGTCGCTTTTCCGTCTCCTGCGGCCTCTCCCGCAGGCCGAGCTTCCCGACGCCGACGCCGATCGCCCCGCTGGTGACCAGCACGATTTCCCTCCCGGAATTCTGCAGGTCGCTCAGAACCTTGCACAGGCGCTCAATCCTGCGCAGGTTCAGTTTTCCGTTCTCATAGGTCAGCGTGGAAGTCCCCACTTTGATCACAATTCTTTTCGCCTGAGTCACTGCCGACATAATTCTGTCCTTTCTTTCCCTTTCATTCCGCTAAGATTATAGCATAATTTCCGGCAAGATTGAACGCGTTTTGCTGAAATTGGGTCCCACCCCAAAGGAATCGCCGCCTGAGGGTAAAAAATCAGTCACAATTTGTGCAAAGTAAATTACAGGTTGATATATCCAACAATTTGTTCTCTGAAAGTGTACGATTATCGAGTAAACTCATTTCAAGGAGCTGATATTATGATTTTCGATTTTGGCTATCGTCTTCGCGAACTGCGGGAAAACAAAGACCTGACCCAAACCCAGGTAGCAAAAAGGCTGAACCTTTCCAAAACCACGATCAGTGGCTATGAGAACAATATTAAAACCCCGTCGCTGGATGTTTTGGTTAAACTCTCCATCCTCTACGGCGTATCTTCCGATTATATCCTGGGCCTGGAAAACCGCAAGCTGCTGCAGATTGACGGCCTTACGATGAACCAGGAAGAAATTTTGAAAATGATTCTGGGTGAGTTCCGAAGCATGAACAAAAAGGCGCCCGCCGCAGACAAGTAACAGAAAAGCGCAGCCGTAAGACTGCGCTTTTTCTTTCGTCTATCTGGGCTGCCTCGGTTTCCCGAAACTTGGCTTCGGACCGGAATGGCCCCGGTCGTCATGCCTTGGCGCGGGCCTGCGGAACGGCCGCGGCTCCGGGTCATTCTCCGGGACCAGGCCGTCCACCTCGATCAGAGCGTCGCGGCGGGAAAGATTCAGCCTTCCCTTGTCATCGATATTCAGCACCTTGACCATGACCTCGTCGCCGATATTGACGACGTCCGTCACCTTTTCGACCCGTTTGACGTCAAGCTGGGAGATGTGCACCAGGCCTTCCTTGCCCGGCGCGATTTCCACAAACGCGCCGAAATCCATCAGACGCGTCACTTTTCCGTTGTAGATGGAGCCCGGCTCCGGATCGTTCGCGATGGTGTCGATGATGCTGATCGCGCGCTTGCAGTTGTCGAGGTCGATGCCGGAAACATAGACATGCCCGTCTTCCTCCACATCCACCTTGACCTCGCACTCGGCGCAGATCTTCTGGATCACCTTTCCGCCGGACCCAATCACTTCGCGGATCTTCTCCAGCGGGATCGAGATGGAAAGCATCTTCGGCGCGTATTTGGAAAGCTCCTTGCGGGGCTCCGGAATCGCCTTGAGCATAATGTCGTCAATGATGTAATCCCTGGCTTTGTGCGTTTTGTAAAGGGCCTCGCGCACCATGTCCGGCGTCAGGCCATTGATTTTCAGATCCATCTGGATCGCCGTAATGCCGGCGTGGGTCCCGGCCACCTTGAAGTCCATGTCGCCGAAGAAATCCTCGACGCCCTGAATATCCACCATGGTCATCCAGCGGTCGCCCTCGGTGATCAGCCCGCAGGAAATGCCCGCGACTGGCGCTTTGATCGGAACGCCCGCGTCCATCAGCGCCAGCGTGGAACCGCAGATAGAAGCCTGCGAGGTCGAGCCGTTGGAGGAAAGGACCTCCGAGACAAGGCGCATGGTGTACGGGAATTCGTCGACCGACGGAATCACCGGCAGAAGCGCGCGCTCCGCGAGGGCGCCGTGGCCGATCTCACGCCGTCCGGGTCCCCTGCTGGGTTTCGTCTCCCCCGTGGAGTAGGAGGGCATATTGTACTGGTGGATGTACCGCTTTGTCTCCTGCTCGTCGATGCTGTCGAAGTTCTGCATGTCGCTCATAGGGCCGAGGGTCGCGACGGTGAGGACCTGGGTCTGCCCGCGGGTGAACATGCCGGAGCCGTGGACCCGCGGCAGCAGGCCGACTTCCGCGGAAAGCGGGCGGATCTCGTTCATCTTCCGGCCGTCGACGCGCTTCTGTTCATCGAGCAGCCAGCGGCGCACCACGTATTTCTGCGTCTTATACATGCATTCGTCGATCTTGGCCTGCTGGTCGGGATAGACCAAATCGAATTTTTCGTGGACCTTGTCGTAAACCGGCTGCAGACGCTCGTCGCGGACGTTCTTGTCGTCTGTATCCAGCGCGGCGCGGACGTCCTCCAGCGCAAAATCCTTGATTGCGTCCAGCATTTCCTGGTCCGGCTCGTTGCTGGGGTAGGAGAATTTCTTCTTGCCGATCTCCGTCTTGATGGAATTGATGAACTCGATCATCGCCTGATTCGCCTTGTGCCCGGCCATGATGCCGTTGTACATGACGTCGTCCGGAATCTCCTCCGCGCCCGCCTCGATCATGGCGATGCGGTCGGCGGTCGAAACGACCGTGACGGCCATTTTGGACTTCTTCCTCTGCTCGCTGTCCGGATTGATGACGAATTCCCCGTCCACATATCCGACGGAGACGCCGGAAATCGGGCCGTTCCATGGAATGTCTGAAATGCTGATCGCGATGGACGTGCCGACCATCGCCGCGATGTCCGGCTCACAGTCGTGGTCGACGCTCATCACGGTGCAGACGACGGAAACGTCGTTGCGCATGTCCTTCGGGAACAGGGGGCGGATCGGGCGGTCAATCATGCGGGAGGTCAGGATCGCCTTGTCGGTCGGCCGGCCTTCCCTCTTCAGGTACGAGCCGGGAATCCTGCCGACGGAATAGAGTTTTTCCTCAAAATCGACGGAAAGCGGGAAAAAATCCACGCCCTCGCGCGGTTTTGCGGAAGCGGTGGCCGCCACGTGGACCACCGTCTCACCGTAGCGGACCAGGCACTCGCCGTTTGCAAGCTGGGCCATCTTGCCCGTTTCCACCACAAACGGCCGGCCCGCAAACTCCGTTTTATACACTTTGTAATTCTCAAACATGAACGTCTCTCCTCCGTTGCGTCTCCGGACAGCGGGTACGGCTGATTTAGCAATAAAACCGGCGTCCAGCCGGCCGCGCGGGGCGTCCGTTTCACTGCTAAATTCCCGTATTTCCCTCTCTCCGGAGACTTCTCATAATAAGCCTAAAGGCAGGCGGTAAGAACCGCCTGCCCTGAAGTGTAAATTATTTGCGGATTCCCAATTTTTCAATAATGACACGGTACCGGGAGATATCGCTCTTCTGCAGATAGTTGAGCATGTTTCTTCTCTGGCCCACCATTTTCAGAAGCCCGCGGCGGGAATGATGATCCTTTTTGTGGGCCTTCAGGTGCTCGGTCAGAGCGTTGATCCGGGTTGTCAGAATCGCGATCTGAACTTCCGGCGAGCCGGTGTCGCCCTCGTGCAGCGCGTATTGTTTGATGATTTCCGTTTTTTCTTCTTTCAGCATAACTGTTCCACCTTTTCATCAATTTCCCACATTCTCAGAACAGGGCCGGTGAAATCCCCACGCACGGGGCGTTCCCCCTGATCCGGGAAAGGGGCGTTTGGATTCTTGGTTCCATAGATTTAGATTATAGCACAGCAAAATGGTTTTGTAAATGAAAACTTACAGTGCGCCTCCGGCCTGGACGGCGCTCTTAAATGCGCCTGGCTGCGGAAACATCCTGCGAAAAAAATTCTCTCGCCTGCGCGCCGTCGCGCAGAATCTGCGCTCTCAGGTCCTCCAGCGTGGGAAACCGGCGCTCCGGGCGGAGAAAACGGAGCAGCTCCACCCGGACGGTCCTTCCGTAGAGCTCACCGCCGCGGTAATCAGGCATCCAGGTTTCCGAAAGCGGCTGGTCGGAGCCGACCGTGGGCTTGACTCCCACATTGGTCACCCCGGCATACCGTTGATTCTCCACAAGAACCTGTGAAACATAGACCCCGAACTTCGGCTGGACGAAGCCCTTCGGCAACTCCTGGTTCAGGGTCGGGGTGCCGAGCGAATGTCCCAGCCTTCTGCCCCGGCGGACCGGCATGCAGTAGCCGAACGGGCGCCCAAGCAGCTTGGCCGCCTCGCCGGCCCGTCCGGCTTCCAGCAGACCGCGGATGCGGGTGGAGCTGACGGGCGTGCCGCCCACCATCACCGCCTTGGCAACCGAAACGGCGACTCCGCGCGCCCCGCAGAGCCCAGCCAGCGTGGAGCTGTCCGCCTTTCCGCCGCGTCCGAACGTAAAATTGAAGCCGCAGCAGACTTTTTTCGCTTTTAAGCAGCCAATGAGAATCCTGTCGACAAATTCCTCCGCGGAAAGATCCTTCACGGCGCGGAATTCCAGAATATACAGCTGTTTCACGCCCATGTGCTCCAGCACGGCGATTTTATCTTCCTGCGACAGCAGCCGCCCGCCGGCTCCTCCGCCCAGGTCCGCAAGCGGGTTTTCCGCAAAGGTGAAAACAGTGGGCAGAAGCCCTTCCGATGCTCCGTCCAGCGCGAGGGAGATCACTTTCCGATGCCCCACATGCAGTCCGTCGAAATTCCCCAATGCGACGGCGCTGTCTCCCTCGGAGGGCGTCAATGTTCGATCAATTTCCATGCTTATTTTTCTCCAAAACAAAAGGATTTATTCTGTGCGGCAGCGTGCCGCTGGCCTCCGGCCGAATGCAAACCGTCGACCGCGGCTGAAAAGCTGCAATCAAATTCAGGTTTTCGCCCGGCGCTCCGGCACCCTTCCCCTCGGCGGCGGTTTCGTTTGGAGGAAGGTCCACACAAGCCTCCGAAAAACGGGCCGGGGCGAATGGAAGGTCAAAACGCTTTTTCCGGCGAAAGCCGTGTTCGCCCCCCGCCGGGCGCGGAATGTTTATCCGCCGGGAAACAGCCTCAGCACGCGGAGCCGGCCGTTCTCGGCGCGGCCAAGCCCGAGAAATCCTCCGGCCGGGTCTTTCACACGGTAAACGGAGCCTTCGCCGGGCGCGGTCCGGCGAAGCGCAGTCCGTTCCAGATCCAGCGCTCCGCCGTTGAGGAACCTCACCGACTGCGCCGGAGACACGCCGACGGACGGCAGATCGGAAAACAGCGTTTCCACCGGCAGGACGCGTTCCTCCAGCCGCCCTTCGGCCGCAAGCTCTTTCGCCCGCGGCAGCGTGATGCAGTCAGAAACCGTGAAACCCGAGGCGCGCGTTCTGCGCAGGGAGGACATTGCGCCGTATGTATGCAGCGCCTCCCCCAGGTCCGCGCAGACCGTGCGGACATAGGTGCCCTTCGAACAGGCGATCCGGAGCGCGCCGGAACGCGCCGCTTCGTCATAGGACAGCAGCTCCAGCCGGTAAATCGTCACCGGACGCGGTTCACGCTCGACCTCGATCCCCCTGCGGGCCAAATCGTAAAGGCGCTTTCCGCCCACGCTGACCGCGGAAACCATCGGCGGCACCTGCAGAATATCGCCGCGGAAGGCGCCGAGCGCCGATTCCACCTCTTCCGCCGTCGCGCCGTGTCCGCTTTCGGCGACGGTCTTTCCCGTCGTGTCCTGCGTGTCCGTCGCGATCCCAAGACGAAACCCGGCCTCGTATTCCTTGTCGGTGTCTGGCAGCAGCGCCTCCGCGCGCGTCGCGCAGCCAAGCAGCAGAGGCAGCACGCCCGTCGCCATCGGGTCCAGCGTGCCCGTATGCCCGATCCGCTTTTCGCGGGTCAGGCCGCGCAGGACGGCAACCACGTCAAAGGAGGTAAAACCGGCGGGCTTGTCCAGAATCAGAATTCCATTCATCCATGCGTCTCCAGATAATTGCGCACCGCGCCGAGCATCTGTTTTTTCGCCTCTTCCAGCGGCAGATCCAGCGTACACCCGGCGGCCCCTTTATGGCCGCCGCCGCCGAACCGCTCACAGATTTCGGAGGCGTTTGCGGGCGGCAGCGCCCGCAGCGACACCTTCCATGCGCCGTCCGCTTTTTCCCGCAGCGTCACGCCGATCAGAACGCCCTCGATTCCGCGCGGAATCGTCGCCAGGCCGTCCAGGTCGTCCTCATTCGCGCCGGATTCGCGGATCATCCGCCTCGATATGACGATCACCGCGGTTTTTCCACCGCAGTCATACTGGATGGAATCCAGTACCCTCCGCTCCATGTCGAGCCTCGCGCGGCTTTTGGTGTCGAACATCTTCCTGTTGATCGTCGGAGCGTCGATCCCCGTTTCGACCAGGTCCGCCGCAATGCGGTAGGTCCGCGGGGTCACGTTGATGTACTTGAAGCATCCGGTGTCCGTCGTGATCCCGGTGTAGAGCGGCGCGGCGATGTCCGGCCCGATCGCGACGCCCAGCTCCCTGAGGAGATCATAGATGATCTCGCAGGTCGCCGCCGCCTTCGGGTCCACGCAGGTCTCGGCGGCGTACCCCGTGTTGGACGGGTGGTGGTCGATGCAGAGCTCCACCCTGCCGCCCCACTGTGATTTCAGCGGCTCGCCGAGCAGGTCTTCGTCCGCGATGTCCACCGCGGCGACAAGGTCCGGTTCAAAATCGTCGTCCGGCAGATCCCGGAACAGGAAGTCGTATTTCGGCCCGATTTCGTCGGAGCAGCGGATCGCCGCGCGCTTCCCCATCCGCCGCAGACCGCGGCACAGCGCCGCGGCGCTGCCGAGCGTGTCCCCGTCCGGGAACTGATGGCTCAGGATCAGCACCCGCCCGGCTCTTCGCAGACGTTCGGCCGCTTCCTTAATCCCTATCATTCCGCTCCTCCTTCAAATCGTTGAGAATCCTGGAAATGTTCGCGCTGTATTCGATCGAATCCGTGGGCTTGAAGATCAGTTCAGGGACCTTCCGCAGGGACAGGCGGCTTCCCAGCTCGTGCCGGATGAAGCCGGAAGCGGATTTCAGGCCTGCCGCGGCCTCTTTCGCACGGTCCATTCCCTCCATCGCGCTGATATACACCGTTCCGTAGGACAGATCGCTCGTCACGTCGACGCGGACGATGCTGATCAGCCCCCGGACCCGCGGGTCTTTCATCTCGCGGAGAATCGCCGTCAGCTCGCGCTTGATATCCTCCGTCACACGTCCCAGTTTATGTCCGGCCATAAAAAATCCCCTCCTAATCAGGATGATGCGCCCACTGCGGACGCGCAGCGTCTTTCGCGCCTTCGGCGGACCTCCGGTCGGGACGCGCCTACGGCGTCCATGACTTTAGTCTTCCCGGAGTATTCCCCCGTACTCCTCCGTTAAGCTCAACAGTCGGGTAGCCCCGCGCTTGTGGCGGACGCACACGTCTTTTCACAGCGTCCTTTCGCGCCTACGGCGTTCTCCACTTTCGCTTTCCGGAAGCATTTTCGTACTCTCCCGCCAAACAAAGCGGACGGGTTTTCACCGTTCCAAACGGCGGGGCGTGCGTGCAGGCTCAGCTTGCTACTCCTTGTATTCTTCCATTTCGAAGGCTTCGAGGATGTCGCCTTCCTTGATATCGTTGTATTTCTCCAGTCCGATGCCGCAGTCATAGCCTTCCGCGACTTCCTTCGCGTCGTCCTTGAACCGCTTGAGGGACGCGATTTTGTCCTCCGCGAGGACGATGCCGTCGCGCACGATGCGGATCTGCGCGGTGCGCGTGATCTTGCCGTTCGTGACGTGGCAGCCGCCGATGGTTCCGACGCTGCTGATGCGGTAGACCTGGCGGATCTCCGCCTTGCCGAGCTGGGCTTCGCGGAACTTCGGGGCAAGCATGCCCTTCAGGGCGTCGCCGATCTCGTTGATGCAGTCGTAAATGACGCGGTAAAGCCTCAGGTCGACGCCGTCGCGCTTCGCGTTCTCCTCCGCGACCGGGTCGGGGCGCACGTTGAAGCCCACGATGATCGCGTTGGAGGCCGAGGCCAGCATGACGTCAGATTCGTTGATCGCGCCGACGCCGCTGTGGATCACGTTGACGCGGACCTCTTCGTTCGTCAGCTTCTCAAGCGACTGGCAGACCGCCTCGACGGAACCCTGAACGTCCGCCTTGACGATCAGGTGCAGCTCCTTCATGTCTCCCTGCTGCATCTGGTCGAACAGGTTGTCGAGCGTGACCTTGGTCCGCGCGTTGAATTTTTCTTCCTTCTGCTCGTTCCGGCGCTGGTCGACCAGCTCGCGCGCAAGGCGCTCATCCGAAACGGCATTGAAGATGTCGCCGCCCGTCGGCACGTCGTCCAGGCCGGTGATCTCCACCGGAACGCTCGGCCCGGCGGACTCGATCGTCCTGCCGTTCTCATCGGCCATGGCGCGCACGCGGCCGACCGTGGTGCCGGCAACGACGATGTCGCCCTGGCGCAGGGTGCCGTTCTGAACCAGAACGGTCGCGACCGGCCCGCGGCCCTTGTCGAGCCGCGCCTCGACGACCGTGCCCTTTGCGGCGCGGTCCGGGTTCGCCTTGAGCTCCTTCATGTCCGCGACCAGCAGGATCATCTCAAGCAGCTCGTGAATTCCGGTCTTCTGCACCGCGGAAACCTGTACGCACGGGACGTCCCCGCCCCATTCCTCCGGCACCAGGCCGTATTTCGTCAGGCCTTCCATGACCATCTGGGGATTCGCGCCGGGTTTATCCATCTTGTTGATCGCGACGATGATGGAAACCTTTGCGGCCTTCGCGTGGTTGATCGCCTCCACCGTCTGCGGCATGATGCCGTCGTCGGCCGCGACGACCAGGACCGCGATATCCGTCACCTGCGCGCCGCGCGCGCGCATGGTGGTGAAGGCCTCATGGCCCGGGGTGTCCAGGAACGTGACGTCGCGCCCTCCGACCTTGACCTGGTAGGCGCCGATATGCTGCGTGATGCCGCCCGCTTCCGTCGAGGTGACGCTGGTGTGGCGGATCGCGTCGAGCAGGCTGGTCTTGCCGTGGTCGACGTGGCCCATCACGACCACGACCGGCGCGCGCTGCACCAGATTGTCGTCCTTGTCCTCGCTGTCGTCGATGATCCTCTCCTCGATGGTCACAACGACTTCCTTCTGCACCTTGGCGTGGAACTCCATCGCCGCGAGCGAAGCGGTGTCGAAGTCGATCACGTCGTTGACGGCGGCAAACACGCCCATGCCCATCAGCTTCTTGATGACCTCCGCCACGGTCGCCTTCAGGCGCGTGGCCAGCTCGCCGACCGTGATCTGCTCCGGGATCTGCACGGTGATCGGCTTGGTCTTGCGTTCCAGCGCGATGCGGCGCAGGCGCTCGGACTCCGTCTCCCTGCGGGCACCCCTGGGCCTGCCGCGGTACTGGCTGCTGCGCTGGGTCAGCTTCTGCTTTTTCACCGTGTTGTCGTTCGGCTTTACCTTCTCCGAGGCGAGGCGGTCGTATTTCTCGTTGTATTTGTCCAGCTCCACATGGGAAGCGTGGGTATCCACGATCCTGCCCGCGGGCCGCTGAATGGAATTGTTCCCATTCCCGCCGCCCTCCAGCCGGATGCTGTTCTGCGGGGCGCGCCGCTGCGGCTGCGCCTTATGATCCTTCTGCACGTTCCGGTTCCCGCCGGAAGCCTGCTGCTGCGCGGGGCGCTGATGGAAATTGCCGCGCTGCTGTTGCTGCTGCTGCGCGGGGCGCTGACCCTGCCGCTGGCGGTTGTCGGGAGGCTGCGGCCTGCCGCCGTTTTCGGGCCTTTTTCCGTCGCTTCTGCGGGGCGCTGAGGAGGAGGAAGCAGCAGGGACGGGGCGGTGAGCGGGCGCCGGGGAAGCCGGTTTCGCCGCGGTTGGCGCGGGCTGGGTGCGGACCGCCACGTCGGGGCGTTCCGGTTCCACCACAACCGGTTTGCGCTTGCTGGCCTCCGCGAAATACGCGTCCAGGCTGTTCGTGTTGTTTTTCTGGGTAAAAGATTCAAACACGACGTCCAGCTCGTCTTCCGTCAGGGCCGTCATATGTTTTTTTGTTTCGCCGGTGTATTTCTGCAAAGCATCGATCACGTCCTTATTCGGGACGTCCAGGTCCTTCGCGACCTCGTGAACCCTGTATTTAATCATCATAGTACGAATTCCTCCTCAATCTTCCGCGTTCAGCGCGAGCAGCTTCTTTGCAAATCCTATATCATTTACCGCAAGTACCCCCGTCCTTTTCCCAATGGCACAGCCGATTTCATCCATGTTCGCACGAAGAACCGCCGTTTCCGCCTTTCCCCTCGCCGCAGCCTCGCTGACCGCGCGGGCCGTGCGCGGGGAAAGATCCGACGCAAGCAGAACGAGCGGACATCCTCCGCCGAGCGCCGCCTCGCACGCGGCGTCGCTCCCCAGGCTGAGTTTTCCGGCCTTCCTCGCAATCCCCAGCAGGGAAAGCAGCCTACGATTCATTCCCGTTCAGTTCCTCCTCCAGACGGTCATACACCTCATCCGGGATCCGGCAGGAAAAAGCTTTTTCCAGCCGTCTGGCCTTCCGCGCCGCCTTCAGGCAGTCCGCGCTTCTGCAGACATAGGCGCCGCGCCCGGGCTTTCGGCCGGTCAGGTCCAGCGAAATCTCGCCCTCGGGGGATTTCACCACCCTCACAAGCTCCTTTTTCGGCTTCATCTGCCCGCATCCCGCGCACATGCGCAGCGGCACTTTTCTTTTCTGCATCGCAACACGCCCCCTTCGGCAGTCGTTCCCCGATTATTCTTCCGCGGGTTCCTCCGCCGGCTCCTCATAGAATCCGCTCTCCGGCTTGATGTCGATTTTCCAACCCGTCAGCCTTGCGGCAAGGCGGGCGTTCTGGCCTTTGTTTCCGATCGCGAGCGAAAGCTGGTCGTCCGGGACCGCGACCCGGCACGCGTGGGAGCCGTCCTCCGCCGGAACAACGTCCACAACGCTGGCCGGGGAAAGCGCGGAGGCGACGAACTGCTTCGGGTCGTCGCTGTACTGGACGATATCTATTTTCTCGCCGCTGAGCTCCGCCACGATGCGGTTCACGCGCATCCCCTTCGCGCCGATGCAGGAGCCGACCGCGTCGACGTCCGGGTTGTGGCTCAGGACGGCGATTTTCGTGCGGGAGCCCGCCTCGCGCGAAACCGCCTTGATCTCGACCGTCCCGTCGTAGATTTCCGGCACCTCCGCCTCGAACAGGCGCTTGACCAGGTCCGGGTGGATCCGGCTGATGATCGCGCGCGGGCCCTTCTCCGTCTCCTTGACGTCCGCGACGTACACTTTGATGTGGTCGCCTTCCCTCAGCTTTTCGCCCGCCACCTGCTCCGACTTCGGCAGCACGGCCTCCGCCTTGCCGATCGAAAGCGTCGCGGCGCCGGAGCGGGGGTCGACCTGCTCGACCACGGCGCTGACCAGTTCCTGGTGCTTGCTTTCGAATTCCTGCAGCATGCGGTCGCGCTCGCCGTCGCGGATGCCCTGGCGGATGATGTTCCTCGCCGTCTGCGCGGCGATGCGCCCGAATTCCTTCGTGTCGAGCGGAACGGCGACCTTTTCTCCGGCCGCGGCCGCGGGATCGATTTCCCTTGCTTTTTCCAGCGTGATTTCCTTCCCTTTGTCCGTTATGTCCTCAACGACGGTCTTGCGCAGGTAAACCTCGAAATTTCCTTTCGCCTGGTCCACGTTCACCACGCAGTCCTCGTTGCCGTAGCTGTTTTTGCAGGCCGTGACGATCGCCTTTTTGATCCGGTCCACCATAAAATCAACCGAAATGCCCCGCTCTTTTTCCAGCAGGTTCAGGGCGTCAAAGATTTCGCTGTTCATTTTTCCTCATACTCCTCCAATTCATCCTCTTCCAGCAGCCGCACCCAGGCAGTGTCCCGAAGGGACAGGCGGGCCGTTTCCCCGGACTCGGCCCGAAGCGTCAGCTCTCCGCCGCCGTATCCGGCAAGTTCCCCCGTAAAATCCCTGGTTCCGTCCGGCAGCGGCCGGATCAGCCTGGCCGCCACGCGGGAGCCCAGAAAGGCCGTAAAATGTTCGCTTCGCCGCAGTTCCCGGTTCAGTCCGGGGGAAGAAACCTCCAGGCAGTAGGGTTCGCGGATCGGGTCAAGCTCGTCGAGCGGCCCGTTGACCGCGCGGCTCAAAGCCTCGCAGTCGTCGATGCCGACCCCGCCGGGCTTGTCGATAAAAATCCTCAGGTACCAGGCGCCGCCTTCCTTTTCATACCGGACGTCCCAGACCGAGAGGCCGAGCCGCTGCGCGAACGGCAGCGCAAGACGCCAGACCGCGCCGGCAACGCCGCCCTCTTTCCCTTTTCCCGCCAAAACGCTTCACCCCGCTATACAAACAAAAGAGCGGGTCGCCCCACTCTTTCATCCCATCATTCATATACTTTTGCTATTTTAACACATAAAAAGTAAAATTGCAAGGGAATTCCGAGAAAGATTCCGCTATTCCTCCATTTGCTTTCCGAGAAAGGCCGCCGCGACCTGCACCAGCTTCATTTTGGTTTCGTCCGGGGCCGCCTGCGTGTCGTCCTCCAGCAGGATCACGGCGCCCGTCACGTCGCTGGAAGCCAGGATCGGGCAGACGACGCTCGCCATGCGGTCGATCCCCTCGATAGGCTGCAGCTTTTCGCCGCTGGTGTTGATGAAGGTCCGCCGCGACTGCATGCATTCCTCCAGCTCCGGCGTGACGCGGCGCTCCAGGTATTCCTTGCGGGATACTCCGGCCGCGGCAACGACGTGGTCCCGGTCGCAAATCAACATAGGCAGGCCCGCCGTGCGGTTTAAAACCTCCGCATACTGGAAAGCAAACGTGGAGAGCTCCCCGACGGGTGAATATTTTTTAAAAATGACTCCCCCCTGCGAATCCGTGTAAATCTCGAGAGCGTCTCCCTCGCGGATTCGCAGAGTTCTGCGGATCTCCTTCGGTATTACAACACGACCCAAGTCGTCAATCCTTCTTACGATTCCTGTGGCTTTCAAAATTGATTTCCCTCCTATGTGGTGATTTACAACCATATTATCCGCAGGAAAGGGCTGACTATGCAGGATTTAACAAGGTTGTTTCTGGAAATTGATAGCAGCATTTCAGCGGGGCGCGGGGCTTGTAAACCGGCCGAAAGCGGTTTATAATAATTTATATTTTAAAAATATTTTAAAAGAAAAGCCGTATGGCATTCCATGATGGAGGGTTCACCGTGAAAAAAACTGCCGGATTCCTTGCCGCCGCGCTTGCCGCGTGTCTTCTGGTCCTTTCCGCGTGCTCCGCACGCACCCCGATTTCAAGCGATGATTTTCAAAAAAAAGCCGAGGCTCTGGGGTACAAGGTGTCGCAGGACTCTTCCTCCTCCGGTTCGGACGCAAAAACGCTGACCGCCGCCAAAAGCGATTCTGACACGCAGATTACTTTTACCACGTTTTCAGACGCTTCCGCGGCGCAGGAACAGTACGCTTCGCTGAAAGAAAGCCTGAAGGCGACGGGCGGGACAAGCACGGTCGATTCGGACTCCTACAACAAATACACCGCGCAGAACGGCGAGATCTATTATACCCTGGTCCGGATGGGCGATACCCTTCTTAACTGCAAGGGCACGGTCGGCAAAAAGGACGAAATCGACAATTTCGTCAAAGAGATCAAATATTGAGGTTTTCCCGCAAGAGGAAAAGGCGCGCCGGGCGGCGCGCCTTTTTTGATACCCCTTTTCACAACAAAAAACATCCGGGCCCGGCGGGCGGAAGGAGGACAGTGGTGCAGGCTGTGCTCCCGCCCCGCCGGGCTCCGGCTGCCGCAAGGCGCAAAAAAACGCCGTACACGGAAATCAATCCATATACAACGCCAACAAAACACACGCAAATCCAACCGATACCCCCTGTACAAACGGACGGACAGGCGGTATAATAGGAACCGCAATGCGCTGATGATTCAGTTGTGTATGGAGGTCATTTCTCCGTATGCAGGAGGCCGGTGCGCCAACACCTGTCTCCGCATTGCACTTTTTGTGCCTCACAGTTAAATAATACCACTTTCCCGTTTGAAGTCAAGGGAAAACCGGCAAATTCCGGCAAAATATGGGAAATGGAACTTTCAGCCGCCGCGCTTCGGCGCCGGCAGTATAAAAAGAGGAGGAACCCCACCGGGCTCCTCCTCTTTTTGCGGCTTTTTTCAGTTTTTGACTTCCGTCACGGTTCCGGTTTCCGTGTCCAGGCTGAAATAATAGGCCGGGTAGGAGCTGCTGTCCCCCACGCTGCGCATCTGCTGCGTCCGGTACAGGATCGCCCCGTCCTTGTACGACGCGGTCACGGCCGTGCTCCCGCACACGCCATGAAACGCATCCATGCTGCAGACTTTTGTTTTACCGGTTCCGTCCAGCCTGATTTTATCGATTTCAACCAGAGGGCTGATGTAATAGACCCAGTCCCCCGCGATGCACGGGCAGAGGACGATATCGTCAACAATGACTTTGTCCCCCGTCCCGTCCTTTTTCCTGACGTGCAGCTTGTATTCGTCCTTGTTGCTGTCGTAGGCTTCCCAGACGCCGTCCGTGCTGATTTCGTACCCGGTGTCGTAGTTCTTCGATTCCACGCTCGGAGCCGTCGAAGAGGCGACCGAAGCCGCGCTCTGCGAAACGGCGCTTTG
The DNA here is from genome assembly GCF_004103755.1 of Caproiciproducens sp. NJN-50. Classification (NCBI taxonomy): domain Bacteria; kingdom Bacillati; phylum Bacillota; class Clostridia; order Eubacteriales; family Acutalibacteraceae; genus Caproiciproducens; species Caproiciproducens sp. NJN-50. The sequence goes on from NZ_CP035283.1 coordinate 3,270,329, forward strand.
AGAGGAATCCGGCGCGCCGCTCTGAGCCGCTGTCTCCCGACTGACCGCGGAACCTGCGCTTTGGCTTGAGCCTTCCCGGCTGGAAGAACTTCCGTTTCCCGCCTGCGCGGTTTTCCCCCCGCACCCAGACAGGAGAAGGAAAGCGGCCAGCGCCCCGGCAATCACTCCGTTTCTGATCTTCGTATGAAAACCCCCATCTTTGAATTTATTACCATTATAGCACTTTAAGCCGCAAACGGGTAAAAATCCCGCCGGGAGTTCCATTTTATTTTTCTTCTATCAGTTTTTGCGCCCGCCGGAACAGCTCCGGCTGGATCTCCGGATAAGTCAGGCTGTCCGGATCGGGAAAATCGTCCCTCAAAGCAATTTCCGCCATCTCAAACTTCGGAAGCGGGCCGAACTCCCCGATCTCCGCAAAATAAAGCATCCCGAACAGTTCTTTCCCGCCGTTGACCGCGCCCGTTACGGAATACACGCAGACCCGGGTGAGCGCGTACCGGAGGGCCCCGGTCTCCTCGAACAGCTCCCTCCGGGCGGCGTGCCCGATCTCCTCCCCCGGCTCCCGGTGCCCGCCCGGCACTTCCCAGGTCTTCCGGTCCCGGTGCCGGCAAAGCACCCATTTGCCGCGGCAGCGGGCGACGATCACCGCGTATTTCAGCAGGGACGGATCGACATTTTCATAAAACCGGACCAGGGTATCGCTTTTCTCCATTTAAAACACCCTTCCCCCGGCAAACCCGGCGAACGCCATCGACAGGATGCCGACATATAAAATCGAAGCGGGCAGGCCGCTGAACGCCTCCGGCATGTCCGGGTTGCGGCACTTCGCCTCCGCGTGGGTCAGGACCGCCGACGCCAGATAAAACGCGGCCCCGGTCCCGACCGCGTACCCGGCGGCCTGGACCGGGTCAAGCGAAAAGCCGCGCTGCGCGTAGGGCATGGCCAGCACAATGGTGTTCATCGCGGACGGGGCCAGAAGCGGCCCGATCTTTTTCATGGCGCGGGCGGGAAGGACGGCGCGCATCAGAAGGGAGGTCAGAAGATACGCGGCCGCGGCCGCCGCGGCGAAACAGGAGGACCGCAGGATCGCTTTCGTTCCGTACGCCGGCAGGAACGAATTCAGCCAGACTCCCGCAAAGGCGGAAAGCAGGGTAAACCAGGTGATGAGCAGGGAGTAGATCCCGATGGAGGCCGGGCGCTGCGCGGCGCGCAGCGCCCGGCTGAACCCGGAGCCGCCCACAAAAAGAAGATTTTCCGCGCCGACCGCCAGAAGGGCGGCCAGAACCAGCTTCAAAAACATCACGGCATCCTCCTTTTCATCCGCTCCGCGCTCCTGCGGGACCTCAGGCGGTTGATCCACTGGATCAGCGCCGCCAGGAAGCCGAGCAGCAGAAATCCGGCAAACGGCAGGTCCGCCGCGCGGCCGACCGCAAAACCCGTTCCGCCGGGAAGGCCGGCTCCTCCCATCCAGGCTCCGCGCAGCACAGCGATCAGAAACGCCGTCACCGCAAATCCGGCGGAGCAGCCCAGCGAATCCGCCGCGACCGCCAGCGCCACGTGCTCCGGCGCATATTCCTCCGCGCGGGAAAAGACGACGGAATTGCAGATCATCAGCCCGGCCGCCATCCCGAGATTCGAGACGGAGCCGGGCAGCAGCAGGTCCGTCAGGAACCCCGCCGGAACATAGAGCGCGGCGGAGACCAGCAGGACCAGGCCGGGCCGGAACCAGCGCGGGACCAGCATCCCCGTCAGGCAGAGCAGGAGCGACGACGGAAGGGACAGCGCCAGAAACAAAACGGAAAGCGCCGCCGCGTTCTTCACGTTCCATGCGGCTGCGGCGATCGGATACATGCCGAGCGCCCCGATCAGGACGGGATTGCGGAACAGCAGCCCGTTAAAAAAGATCGGGCCAGCGCCGTGCGGCAAAAGCCTTTTATCCTTCATGTGGTTTCCCCTCCCAGCCGCGCAGGCGGAACACGGCGGAATCCATCAGCGGCGCGACCGCATCGGCCATCAGCAGCGCGAAGCACGCCCCCTGCTCATAGACGCCGAACCAGCGGAACGCCATGGTCACCGCTCCCGCAAAGGCGCCGTAAAGGCACCGCCCGGGAAACGTGCGCGGCGACGTGACCGGATCGGTCACCATGAACACGGAACAGAAAAAAAGAGAGCCGGAAAGAAGCTCGTATTTGACGGAAGTCAGCGGGCTGCACAGGATGCGCGGAAACAGCGCCGCGGCCAGAGCGGCCGCGCCGAGAAAGCAGACGGCGGCCTCCGGTTTCGCCGCCCTGGTGAGAAAAAGCAGGATCCCGCAGGCTCCGATGATCAGGACCCCCGTCGCGCCGAGCGGCCCGGGGAAATTCCCCCACAGCATGTTGAACGGGAGAATGTCCGGCTTGAACCCCTGTTTCAGCACCGCCGCCGGTGACAAAGCCGTGCCGAACGAGCCGGCCCCGAACGGCGGGAACGAGGCGGGAGCGGACGGGTCGAAATAGGAAAAGACCGTCTGCGGCCAGCAGAGGGCGGCAAACGCCACGCCGGCGGCGGCGGGATTGAACGGGTTGCGCCCAAAGCCGCCGAACGGCTCCCTGACCACAAGGACGGCGAAGGCGGACGCGGCGCAGGGAAGCCAGAGCGGCGCGTTCAGCGGCAGGAGCATCGGGATCATCAGCCCCGTCACCAGGACGGAAATCTCCGTTACGGAGATGCTTTTCCCGCGGATCAGGCAGAACAAAATATGGCAGAAAACAGCGGTCAGCATGGAAGCTCCCGCGGCAACCAGGGGGCGGGGCCCATAACGGATGACGGGAATGATCAGCAGGGCCAAAAGGGCGAGCAGCACGCTGCGCATCATGGAAAAGACCGTGAATTCGCCTTTTATATAGGGAGAGCCGGCATTTTTCAGCATCATGGATCTCCCCTGCCTTCCTTGATTTTGATCGCGCGCCCCACTGCGGCCGCCAGATCGATTTCCGACGGGCAGACGACGCTGCACGCCCCGCACCGGATGCAGCGTTCCACGTTAAACAGCCGGAACGGGTCCGGCGAGCCGGATTCCAGCTGCTGCAGGATCATCCACGGGATGATGCCGCGCGGGCAGGCGCGTTCGCACCGTCCGCAGCCGACACAGGGCAGCGCCGCGCGCCGGGGCAGGCGTTTCATCGCGAGGATGCAGCGGGTCGCCGTCGTCACCGGTTCGGAGAGATCGGTGACGCTTCTTCCGTTGACCGAGGAGCCGACCACCACCGCCGCCGTTTCGGGAAGCGGATTCCCGGCCGCCAGCACGTCCCGCAGCGGCGTGCCGATGCGGACCCGGCAGTTCACCCAGCGGGCGGCGCCGTCCCCGGCCACGGTCACCACCGTCTCGCTCTGCGCCAGCCCGCGGGAAGCGGCGGCCGCTAGCGCCAGGCAGGCCTGCGCGCCGACCAGGCAGGCCGCTTTCCCTTTCCCGGAAAACTTCCTGCGCAGAAGCGCCGCCGCCGGGTAGCGGTCCCCCGCGGTCAGGAACTCCACGGCCGTACAGGCTTTCTGCGCGCGGCGGATCTCTTCGCGGGACGCGGCCGCGATTTTTTTGGAAACCGCTCCGCACGCCAGCGCCGCCAGATTCAGTCCGGCCAAAACCTGAGCCGGATTTTCACGGAACACCGCCTGACCGGCGGAGGTCATCGGGTCTTCGTCGAAGCAAGCGGCGACCAGCACCGGCGCGTCCGCCGCCGCAAAGCGCGCCAGCTTCTTCCCCAGCGGCTCCCCGTCGAGCTCGTCCACGATTCCGGCCATCTCAGCCGCCCCGATGATTTTCGCCGCGCCCGCCTTTTTCCGCAGCGGAGCGAACATCTTCGGCGCCGGCAGCTTTTTAGGGGCGGGGATCGTGATGATTTGTTCTTTGAGCGAAGGTTCCTTCGCCAGATCCAGTTTGACTCCGCGCGGCATTGCACCGTACCTCCGTTATTTCAGGGCCGCCTCGGCCGCCGCTTTCAGATTGCGGATCGCCGCCGCGGAATCCGGCGCTTTAAAGACGCCGGTCCCCGCAACGCAGACGTCCACGCCCGCCCGTGCCGCCAGGGCGATTGTTTCCGCGTTGACGCCTCCGTCGATCTGGACCGTAAGATCCGGCTTTTTCTCTTTGAGCCGCCGGACTTTTTCCATCATATCCGGCATGAACTTCTGCCCGCCGAAGCCTGGCTCCACCGTCATGACCAGCACCATGTACAGCCGGTCGAGGTAGGGAAAGACCTCCTCCGCCGGCGTTCCCGGCTTGACCGCCATGGCGGGTTTCGCGCCGGCCTCCCGGATAACCTCGATGGTTTTGCCGGGGTCTGAAAAAGACTCCGCGTGAAATGAAACGATATCCGCTCCGCACTCTAAAAAGGCCGGCGCATAGCGCAGCGGCTCGTCGATCATCAGATGCACGTCGAACGGCTTGTCCGTGTACTGCCGCATCGCGGCGATCACCGGCGGGCCAAAGGTCAGGTTCGGCACAAAGTGCCCGTCCATCACGTCAAGGTGAATCCAGTCGGCCCCGGAAATATCCATCCGTATGATTTCATCGCTCAGCTTGGAAAAATCCGACGCCAGCATGGAAGGTGCAATCAGCATTCCATATCCCCCCGTTTGCTTTTATTGTACCCTACTTCTCCGCTTTTTTCAACTGAATCCGCCGCGCTTGTCACAGGTGTCTGCCGGAGCCAGGCTCCGGCAGACAATCTATGATCAAGCGGTTTCAATATATTGGCCCCGCACTCTTATTGTATGCTGCGACTCCGGATTTGGCAGTAAAAAAGGGGCCTCCTTTGTGTGATTCCTCTTATTTTTCTCCGCGGGTCTTTTTGATCTCCCTCGCGAATTCCACACAGGCCAGAACCAGCACGGCCGCGGTCACCGCGCGCAGCGCCCAGCCCCAGGCCCCGGTGAACAGGTTCAGCCCGGTATAGGCCCCCGCCGCCCACCATGCCCCGAGGATCAGAAAAAATCCGCCGATGGGGTAAAACACCCGATTCTCGCTTCCCATGCGGAAAATCAAAAGGATGCCGACCAGCACCCACAGCGCCGCGTAAAAATATCCCATGATACAGTCCCCCGCTCCCGTGTTTTTCTATCACTATAACCCGGACCGGCCCCGGTGTCAACACTGTTCCGGCGCAAAAAGGGCGGGGGCCCCGCGGCTCCCGCCCTTTCGTTTCCATAACAATCACAGAACATAAACGTTCATGGTCCTGGTCCCGATTTTCATGCACTGGGAATAGGAATCATAGTACAGATCGGCGATGATGATGCCGCGCATCGCGGCGCCGCCCGTGTCCGCGGCAACCGCGTAGCCGTAAACCAGTTTTCCGTCCGGAGAACAGATATACAGCCTTGTGCCGTAAGGGATCACCTTCGGATTCACGGCCACACGCCCAAACGCGGCCTTCGCGCCGGTGGATGTCCAACCGCCGCCGGTATAGCAGGAGCACCGGCCGGTCAGCACTTTTTTATACCGCACCGTCTTGCCGTTCTGGTCGGTCAGCGTGCCGTCGGAGCCGACCGAAGCCACTGCGCTGCGCTTCTTTGTTCCGTACAGCGTAACCTGATCGACCGGCTTCGTCACAACGGAAGAGCTGACGTCCTGCGTCTCGGCCACCTTGCCGTCGACCAGCTTCTGGCGCACGACGACTTTTTCCGTTCCGTTTTGCCCCGCCGTCTTGACCTCCGTCTTTCCCGCGGCGAGGGAGGAGTCCTTTTGGGTGACGGTCTTGTAGGGGATCGCGCGCGTCTCGGTCACTTCTTTGTAAGCGACGCGCGCAATGCTGATCTCCATCCCCGGATTGACCGTTTTGTCTGGAGCGATACTCAGCGTGTCGTCGGAGCCGAGCTGCACGCCGGCCTGCCGGACCGCGTCCGAAACGCTGCCTTCCTTTACCGTGGCGGCGACCTTGCACCCGTCCGCGGCCACCGTAATCTGGATCATCCGCGTCACCTGGATTTTCGTCCCGGCCTCCACCGTTTCGCTTTCCGCCGGCGTCACCAGATCGTCGGCATCCAGGCTGACACCGGCCTGACCGAGCACGCTGCCCACTGTGTCGCCGTAGTGCGCGGTCACCGTTTTGCTTGTTCCGTCCGCCTCGACGGTCACTTTCCGCGCGGTTTTCACCGAGATGATAACGTCGCCGGCGTGATCCGGGTCGTCGCTGCGGGAAATCAGATCATTCGGTCCCGTCTTGACTCCCGCTTTCAGAAGAATCTGGTCCGTTTCCGGCGAGGTCATTTCAACCTGGCCGACCGTCCCGTCGCATGTAACGGTCGCCACATGCGTGGCCGCCATGACCGTTCCCACCGAACCGACCGTAACCAGAATCATCAGCGCAAGCGCCGCTCCCTGTTTGAGCAGCGCAGACCGCATTGCCGAACCTTCGTCCTCTATCCGGCTGCGGATCAATAAAAGCGCGATTTCTTTTCTTCTGCGCACAGATGAGGTCAGTTGTTGAACCAGACCCGCTTTCCGCGCCGTATTCCAGCTTTTCCAAAGTCCCATGAAAAAACGGCAGAACCGCGTTTTCGTCTTTGCCACAGAGGTTCCGGCACGCCGGAGCAGCCCGAAATGGCACGCGGATCTCATCGCTTTTGCAAGCCTGCGGAAAAAATGGAGAACAGGCTCGAAGTTCTTACGCATAAATTCACCCTTTTCCGTCAGCCAGCGGGGGTTTTTTGCGTTGCTTTCCCCACTTGCCGGCCGTCAGTGCTGAGCAATTACATCAATGCGTGATATTATATTCACCGATTGCCCATATGTCAAATCGTACGCGTTCCTGAATTTGTGCATTATCAACAATCCGCGTTCTCTTTTAATTCCAATTTCGACCCGAAAAGCAGTGGTGTCCCGTCCCGTAAGGGGATGATTTCTGTGCAACATGCAAGAAAATGATTGGTTACAAAGCTGTTACAACTATTACAGCGCTGTTTTTTGTGCTTAGAAAGCATCAAATCCTTCCCTTTCCGTTCACATCCCGTACATAAATCTCCGGAAAGGCGCGCGGCGTCTGAGTTTTTTCAAGGTCTGAAAAAATCCGGCAATTTGTTGATTTTTGTCATGTTTCCGCTGTTTGTTCCATTCATTTTTTGCAGCTGTGCCCCGTTCGGATCCCGGCATCCGCCATCTGAAATTGATCCTGAAACCCAGGTTCCGAGAAGCTGCATTACTTCCTTCTTATATGAAATTGAATTTAGGACTTCTTCTTGGGGACCTGCAAGGCGTCTCCCGCCGGAATCACTTGAATTGTTCAGGGCGATTGGCCGGGGCAGGGAAATCGGCATGGCGATATCCATCAACCGATCTTCTCAAAGCTCGGTCTTGCTTTTTGCAAAGGCCCCGGCGGCCGTACCTGCATATCCGTGAATTGGTTTTAAAGACGGGCTGTCGGTTCCTTACCATAAACCGCATGTAAACTTTTCCTTCCTTATATAAAGCCGTTTTACGGCAGATTTGCGGCAAAAATGGAAAAAAGCCCTTGCAAACGCAGCGTTTGCAAGGGCTTTTGAATGCTGAAATTATCTCTTGGAGAACTGGGGAGCGCGGCGGGCCGCTTTGAGTCCATACTTTTTGCGTTCCTTCATTCTGGGGTCACGGGTCAGCAAACCCGCCTTTTTCAAAATAGGGCGCAGATTTTCGGAGTCATACTGCAGCAGGGCCCTCGCCACGCCGTGGCGGACTGCGCCGGCCTGCCCGGTCACGCCGCCGCCCGCCACACGGCAGACCACGTCGAACTTCTCATCGGTCTTGGTCAGGACAAGAGGCTGGCGGACAATCAGCTTGAGCGTCTCCAGGCCGAAATAATCGTCGATATCGCGATCGTTGATCGTGATTTTACCTGTCCCCTGATAAACCCTGACACGCGCGACGCTGCTTTTTCTTCTTCCGGTTCCGTAAAAATAAGGTGCTTTTTCGTACATTGTGTGATCCTCCCCTTACAGTTCCCAGGCCTGCGGCTTCTGGGCGGCGTGGCGATGCTGGGCACCGTCGAAAAGGCGGAGCCTTGCCATAGCGGCGCGTCCCAGAGCGTTGTCCGGAATCATACCCTTGACGGCAAGTTCCATTGCCTTGCAGGGCTTTTCTTCCATCAGGGTCGAATACCCTACCTTCTTCATGTGCCCGACATACAAAGAAGGCTGATAATAGATCTTCTTCTCCAGTTTTTTGCCGGTCAGGACCGCCTCGCGGCAATTGACGATGATGACATGGTCTCCGCAGTCGACATGCGGCGCGAAAATCGTTTTATGCTTGCCGCGAAGCAGAACAGCTGCCTGTGCGGCGACGCGCCCAAGCGGCTTTCCGGCTGCGTCGATGACATACCATTTGCGCTCGATGCTGCCGGTTTTCGGCATATAGGTGGACATGGTTGTTACCTCCTGAAATTTGTTCGGCATCCTTTTGCTCCCGCTGAACCGCGGGGTCCTCTGAAACCGCGCGAAACCAACGCGGAAAATTGCATCTTCGATCTTACCACAAGCCCGGTCCCGTGTCAAGATAAAAAGTCCGAAATTTTAATTTATTCAGCCAAAACTCCTAGTATCTCTTTATTCTGCCCTATCTCTTGCGTTTTCTACGATTTCATTTCACGTTAAAAAGGTGATTTTCAGGCGGCCGATTGTAAACCTTCTCTTTAATATTAGTTTACAATCGGCCGCCTTTGCGCTCTTGAGTGTCAGGCTGTGAGGAGAACGCGTCCGTTCAAATTATATACCGATTGTTAATTTCAAAATGTTTTAAACACTTTCAACACAGTTATCAACATCTTGTTCTTGACAAGATACGATCAACGATATTTTGTGACGGCCTGTGCAAGATATCCTTTTCGCTTGAAATGAGAAAACACCGCCGGAACTGACGGCGGTGTTTTCCGTTTGGTGAAACGACCAAATCAGAGAAGGAACTTCTCCTGCTGTTCGCGGCAGAGGGAATCCCAGCGGCAGTCGGAGCAAACCGCGGCGCGGGCCGGGCGGGAGATGACAATCGGGTTTGTTATTTGCTCCAGTTCCCGCCATGGGAGAACCTGCCCGACGCCCAGCCCGCAGGCCGCAAGGCATTTCCGGTCGTAGCGGGCAGATTTTTCCGAAGTCGCGCAGACGCCACTCCGGTTGTTTGGACAGCGCGCACAGATCCGATCCGTCCCGCTGGTCAAAATGACCCGCTGGTCCGGGTTTTTCCGCAGATACCTTTGAATTCCGGCCATTCCCGCCACAAAATCATCGCCATACCCTCTGCCGATAAAAAAACGCAGGCAGAGGGCGTGATGCGGCCGCAGAGGGAGAAAAAATCTGTTCATGCCGCGCCGGCGCTGTGGCTCAGGCGTCCGTAAACAGCGCTGAGCCGGACGGAAACCACAACTGCGACCGCGATCTTCAGAGCATCCCCGACGAGGAATGGAAACACGCAGAGCGTCAGGGATTCCCAGAGGGCCCGTTTCGTGACGATCATAAACCAGGCGGTGCCAAGAAAATAGCAGACCGCCATTCCCACCGCCATGGATACCGCAAGCGAAAACGGCCTGCGCCCTGTCAGGCCCGTCATCAAGCCGATCAACCACGCGGTTGCGGCGTAGCCCACAATATAGCCGCCCGTCGGACCGGCGATGATTCCGATCCCGCCGCTGAATCCGGCAAAAACAGGCAGCCCCGCGGCGCCCAGAAGAATGTAAATCATCTGGCTGACCAGTCCGCCGCGCGCGCCGAGAATCCCGCCCGCCAGAAACACGGAAAACGTCGCAAGATTGATCGGCACCGGGCCGATCGGAATGGAAAACTGCGAAAGAACGGCGGTCAGCGCGGCGAACATCGCACAGGCCAGCAGTTCGAATGTCTTTTTTCCCTTCATACCAGATCTCTCCTTTTCTATAAGTATAAGAACTCTTCTTCCTATTGTCAACCATAAATTATTATTCGGTTTACAATAGGGCCGTTTTCCCGGGAAGTCTTCCGTTTTTCGGCAGACCCCTCTTCCGCAATAAACGGATATCCCTCATGCCGCAAGCGTCAAAATAAAAAGCAGGATCCCTCTTTTCGAGGCGTCCCGCATCATATTTAATGTTCGCCCCCGGCCCGCGCGCCGCCGAGGGAGAAATACCGTGATCTTATCGCAACACGGCTAGGCCGCATTTTTCTGTCTTTTGCTGCGTTTATGGGACATAGAAAACAATAAAAAAAACAGCCACCCTATTGGATGACTGCTTTCTGTGTCGGCGCCACCTATTGTCCCGGGCCGTTACCAGCCAAGTATCTTCGGCGCAGATGAGCTTAACTTCCGTGTTCGGAATGGGAACGGGTGTACCCTCATCGCAATCGGTACCAACTTGTTTCGTGTTTTAGCGACTTGATTATAATACCACGGTTTCCGACAGAATGCAAGTATATTCTTTACTTTTTTCAAGTTTTTTTAATTTTGCTTCAAAAAAGAAGAATAAAAGAAGCTTGCCCCGTTTCCCCATTCCTTATTCATTTTCGCATTAATTTTCGCAGGAGGACAGAATGTTACGGCAGAAATAAAAGATCAAAAACGACACCAGGGTATTCCACAGAACAAGCGGCAAGGCGGCCAGCAGCGGAGCCGCGCCTTCAAACGAGGCCTTCATTGAAACCGCCGCTATCAGCGTCCCGGCGGCTCCCGGCAGAAGGATAAGGATCAGCAGAAGCATGTAAAGCATCATGACCGGGCCCCTGTTCGGCGCACTTCCCAGCACGCGCCGTCCCAACACGCTCCCCGCAGTAAACAGGAACCCAAACGAGGCATACGCGAGGATGCAGGCCAGCCCCGTGAAAGGGTTGGCGCGAAGGGCCGCACAGAGAACGGCAAAAACGGCCAGCCCGTCCGCCGCGGGACGGATCACCGTCGACAGACCGGCCCAGAACAGCTTCCGGAACGGATCCTCCGGCACCATGTAAAGGTACGGTTTCCCCAGCTCGCCGGACCAGTCCCCGGCGGCGCTTTGGAAAAATAGGACGTAAACGCTGAACCCGCATCCGGCGAGGAGCATCGCGTCCGCCGTCGCGGGGGCTGCATTTGATCTTCCGATCAGCGCCATCACACCGGCCGTCGCCAGGTTAATCAGCAAAAGGATCAGCGCGGATCCGCTGACCGGTGCAAACCGGCCGCCGCGGCGGTCTTCCCGCAGATGTTTGTAAAAAAACACGCTGGCGCCCCATCCCGCGCCAATCCCGGTCTTCCCGATTCTCTCCTTTGCACGGGTTTTCACAGGACGTTTCCCCTTTGCGGACTGACGCAGCTCAAAGCTTTTTTCCGCATTGCTGAGAACGTCTTCATAGTAATCCGCATCGATCTTGAGAAGCAGCAAAATCGTCAGTGCAAGGAATCCGGCGGTCAGGGCAAGATAAAGCCCTGCTCTTCCGCCGTTTCCGGCAATCAGCGCGAACACGGCGCCTCGGACCCACCCTACGACGGGGAAGGCGTCCAGAAGCGGGGACGCGGCCGTTTGATAAAGCACCGTCAGGGTTGGATTCTCCCTTGTCTGATACAGCACAAAAAGTGCGATCAGGAGAGGAACCGCCAGAATTCCGGCTTTGACGGATGCGCGCTGAGCGGGTCCGCGGTTCGCGATGCAGTACAGGCACAGTGCCAGTACCTGGACAACAACCAGAAACAGCGCCGTACCCACGATCAGCACAACAACATCCGCGGCGGTAATTTTGAAAGCGTTCATCAGCATTCCGCTGTAGAACAGCAAAAAGGCAAAGCCGGCAAAAGTCTTGCCGGTCTGGCGGATCAATCCGTAGGCCAGGATCGTCTTCGGCGAAACCGGCGAAACAAACAGCAGGTTGACGTCCGGCAGCCGGAACAGCGAAGAGCCGGATTCCAGCGCGGACAGCGCGGTGATCGTTCCCAGCACCAACAGCCAGACCAAAAAACCGCTCTGCAGAATAGCAGGATCCATCCGCCCCTTTTCCTGCACCGGCGTGCTCAGAAGCATCCAGACGATCAGGGCGACGGAGGCCAGAACCGCGATCAGCCGCGCGGGCTTCCGAATCAGCCGTATCGCCTCGTTCTTGATCTGTTTACGCGCTATGTACAGAATCGTCCCCAAGGTTCTCTTCCCTCCCTTCCGTGATCGAGAAGAAAAGCTGCTCCAGGCTCTCGCCGTTTCCCTCCATTTCAGGGCGCGTGCGTTCCGCCGCGATTTTTCCGCTCATCATGATCAGCGCCCGGTCCCAAACCTGCCGGACCGTATCCAGCATATGGGTGCTGATCAGGACGGAGCAGCCGCGGGCGCGCAGTTCGCCGATGACGTCGCGCAATTCCTTGATGGCGTGCGGATCAAGGCCGACCAGCGGTTCATCCAACAGGATAACTCTCGGCTCCGGCAGCAGTGCGCAGCAGATGCTCAACTTCTGCTGCATCCCTTTTGAAAGCTCGCCGCCCAGTTTGCTTCTCTTGTCATCCAGTTCCAATCGTTCCAGAAGAGCATCGGCTTTCCGTTCCCAGTCCCCCACGCGGTAGGCGCGCGCGATGAATTCCAGATGTTCCAGCACCGTCAGCGACTCCATCGGCGCCGGGATCTCCGGGATATAGCCAAAGCACCGCTTTGCCTCCACGCTTTTGTTCGGGTGCCCGCACACCAGCACGGTTCCCTCAAACCGCAATAACCCCGCAATGCTTTTAATTGCGGTGGATTTCCCCGCGCCATTCGGGCCGGCCAGAACGGCAACCTCTCCGTCTTCTACCCGGAAGGTCACATCGTCGTTTGCCAGCAGTTTGCGGTAGCGTTTCGTCAGGTGTTGTATCTCTAACATAATTTCTCCTAAATCATTCTTTTTTCGTTATCCGTTTCATCGCTTAGAAAAACAATCTGTGTCCCATCGATATGGAAAAACTGAAAAACATCATGACCAGGATCGTCAGCAGAATTCCTGCGGCGATCACCGCGATGCCGCCGATCATTTCTTTTTTCGCCCTGGACGCGAGCGCTTGCTCGTAAGGATTCGCCTGTGCTGCGGCCGGGTTTTTCTCCCCGCATTTCGGGCAGCAGAAATCGGAAACATCGTGCGGATACCCGCAGTTGGCACAGCGGACCATGCGGCGGCCAGAGCCGCGGACACACAGATAGACGATCCCCGGAATCAGGCCGAGAAATCCAATGGCAAGGCCCCAGATCAAAGCGTCCGGGTTCCCCTGCGCCTGTGCGTCGTGATAGGCGGCGAGCGCGAACAGAACATGCTCCGTCAAATACAGAAGTGCCAGAAGCAGCATCAGTGAAAGCGCGATAAAACCAAACCCGGCGGAAACAGCCATGAGAAAACCTCCAACCATATTATACTAATACAATAATACAGCAACCTCGATATCATGTCAAATCCGAAATTATTAGAATACCTTCATCATACATGATTTCAAATTTATTTTCAAACGTAATTTTATACATGGAAAAAATGACGGAAAAAAGCAGCAATCAATCAAAAAGCGGAAACGCGCCAACGCTTCCGCTGAAATTCGTATCCCTTTAAGAAAAATTTCTTTAATCAGCAGCCTGCTGAGACAGTAAGCTTTCCACAGCCGTTCCGCACCGACTCCACCCATTCCTTGTTCTCCTCCGGGCCATCTTCTTCCGGATGGGATAAGATCAAAGCGGCAGCGTATAAATTCTTTCTGTAATTTAATACAATGCAATTCCCTGCATTTCGTATTTTAAATCTGAACTGACAAAAATCAAACGCCTGGTCATTACGAAAGATCAAAGGTCCGGCAATATCAAAAAAGCCATCGGAAAACCCGATGGCAGAAATAAAGAAAAAGACCCGCTGTGAGAGCGGGTCTTCCATTTCCGAACACCGAATATGAACTCAAAGAACTCATACCCTGAAAACTGAATAAAGACTGAGAAGGGAAAAGCGAACTTGAACGGGCAAACCAAAAATATGGTCAAGCCCTCGGCCTATTAGTACTGCCAAGCTGAACACGTTACCGTGCTTACACACGCAGCCTATCAACCTTGTAGTCTACAAGGGGCCTTACCAGCTTATGCTGTGGGATATCTCATCTTGGAGCCGGCTTCACGCTTAGATGCTTTCAGCGTTTATCCGATCCGCACATAGTTGCCCAGCTGTGCCACTGGCGTGACAACTGGTGCGCCAGAGGTGCGTCCATCCCGGTCCTCTCGTACTAAGGACAGCTCTCCTCAAATATCCTGCGCCCACGACAGATAGGGACCGAACTGTCTCACGACGTTCTGAACCCAGCTCGCGTACCACTTTAATCGGCGAACAGCCGAACCCTTGGGACCGAATACAGCCCCAGGATGTGATGAGCCGACATCGAGGTGCCAAACCTCCCCGTCGATGTGGACTCTTGGGGGAGATCAGCCTGTTATCCCCAGGGTAGCTTTTATCCGTTGAGCGACGGCAATTCCACTCTCATACCGCCGGATCACTAACTCCAACTTTCGTTTCTGCTCGGACCGTCATCCTCGCAGTCAGGCTGGCTTATGCGTTTACACTCTCCCGCACGGTTTCCGTCCGTGCCGAGCCAACCTTTGAGCGCCTCCGTTACGCTTTTGGAGGCGACCGCCCCAGTCAAACTGCCCGTCTAACAATGTCCCCCGGCCGGATTCACGGCCGCAGGTTAGAATTTCAGCAACTTAAGGGTGGTATCCCAAGGACGACTCCGCTCCAGCTGGCGCCAGAGTTTCAAAGTCTCCCACCTATCCTGTACATAAATTACCGAAACCCAATATTAAACTGCAGTAAAGCTCCATGGGGTCTTTCCGTCTTGTCGCGGGTAACCGGCATCTTCACCGGTACTACAATTTCGCCGGGCGGGTAATTGAGACAGTGCCCAGATCGTTACACCTTTCGTGCGGGTCGGAACTTACCCGACAAGGAATTTCGCTACCTTAGGACCGTTATAGTTACGGCCGCCGTTTACTGGGGCTTCAATTCAATGCTTGCACATCTCCTCTTAACCTTCCAGCACCGGGCAGGTGTCAGCCCCTATACGTCATCTTTCGATTTGGCAGAGACCTGTGTTTTTGCTAAACAGTCGCCTGGGCCTATTCTCTGCGGCCTCATCTCTGAGGCACCCCTTATCCCTAAGTTACGGGGTCAATTTGCCGAGTTCCTTAACTACCCTTCTCCCGTTGGCCTTGGAATCTTCTTCCTGTCTACCTGTGTCGGTTTGCGGTACGGGCGCATCGGATATCCCATAAGACTTTTCTCGCCCTGCTCTAAGCATGCTTCCCTACTAAATTTCGGTCCCTTGCGCCCGGGTCAACCAACGCCCGGGTCATGCCCTTTGCAGGTGTCATCTTACTTAAATCCTTCTGCGGCTACGGAATGTCAACCGTATGTGCATCGGCTACGCCTTTCGGCCTCACCTTAGCTCCCGGCTCACCTGGAGCGGACGAACCTTCCTCCAGAAACCTTAGACTTTCGGCCAATATGATTCTCACATATTTCTCGCTACTCATTCCGGCATTCTCTCTTGAATGAAATCCACCGGCGCTTCCGCTCCGACTTCAACTCTCATTCAACGCTCTCCTACCATGCTCAGCCATTCTCCACGCTCTCAATCCTTTTCAGCTTTTAAGTAATTTCGCGTCGCTGCGCGCCGCCAGATTCCTTCTTCACTTTCGCTAATTGAGGTTATGGAGAATGACTGAGCATCCCAAGCTTCGGTACACGATTTTAGCCCCGTTGAATTTTCGGCGCAGGGTCACTCGACCAGTGAGCTATTACGCACTCTTTTAATGAATGGCTGCTTCTGAGCCAACATCCTGGTTGTCTGTGCAACCCCACATCCTTTGCCACTTAACCGTGTTTGGGGACCTTAGCTGTGGGTCTGGGCTGTTTCCCTTTTGACGATGAAACTTATCTCACACCGTCTGACTCCCGTATATCGATTATCCGGCATTCTGAGTTTGATAGGCTTCGGTAGCCTTTCGGCCCCTAGACCATTCAGTGCTTTACCTCCGGTAATCTGATACGAGGCTAGCCCTAAAGCTATTTCGGAGAGAACCAGCTATCTCCGGGTTCGATTGGAATTTCTCCGCTACCCACACCTCATCCGCTACCATTTCAACGGGAGTCGGTTCGGTCCTCCATGGGGTTTTACCCCCACTTCAACCTGGACATGGGTAGGTCACCCGGTTTCGGGTCGAATACAACTGACTTCATGCGCCCTGTTCAGACTTGGTTTCCCTGCGGCTCCGTCCCTTAAGGACTTAACCTTGCCAGTTACATTCACTCGCCGGACCATTCTACAAAAGGTACCCGATCACCCGTTGACGGGCTCTCGGTGCTTGTAAGCACAAGGTTTCAGGTTCTTTTTCACTCCCCTTCCGGGGTCCTTTTCACCTTTCCTTCACAGTACTCTTCACTATCGGTCACTGGGTAGTATTTAGGCTTGGAGGGTGGTCCCCCCACGTTCCCACCGGATTTCTCGTGTCCGGCAGTACTCGGGATACAGCCCGCTCCGCTTTCCCTTCGCATACGTGACTTTCACACTGTCTCGTCGGCCTTTCCATGCCGTTCTGCTCGGGATCGCAGACTCTTTGGCTGTCCACACCCCGAAGGCATTGCTGCCTCCGGTTTGGCCTCTTCCGCGTTCGCTCGCCACTACTTGCGGAATCTCAATTGATTTCTCTTCCTCGCCCTACTTAGATGTTTCAGTTCAGGCGGTTCCCCCCGTAAAGCTATGAATTCACTTTACGGTGACCGGACATAACTCCGGCCGGATTGCTCCATTCGGACACCTATGGATCAAAGCCTGCTTACGACTCCCCATAGCTTTTCGCAGTTTGCCGCGTCCTTCTTCGGCTCCCAGTGCCAAGGCATTCCCCTTGCGCTCTTTGTAGCTTGACCATGTGATTTTTTGGTTCTTCAAAATTGTAGTTTTTCTATCAGATTAATCTTTTAGAATAACAACTTTTCTCGCTTTATCTGCTTCTCGCTTTATTCAGTTTTCAAGGTACAACCTGAGGTTGACGCACGTCGCGGGTCAGCTTTCAGTTCAAAGAACCTTACCTGTCGCGGCCTTTACCAGCCTGCAGATTACACACAACACTCTTTTCCATTTTCATGAACCGGAGCATTCTATGTATTTGTGGACTCTTTCTGTTACGCGAGCACTTCGCCGACTGTTTCCAGCCCGCCCTGTGCGCGGCGAAACGGACTTCGTCCGTGGTGGGCTTAAGTGGACTCGAACCACCGACCTCACGCTTATCAGGCGTGCGCTCTAACCGGCTGAGCTATAAGCCCATGTTTTGTTGTCGGACGCTCTGGCTAGAGGTTTGATCCCCAATCCTTCGCATTTCCAACGCCGGTTTCAGGTTCTTACCCTTCACCCTGTTCACTTTTCGGACTTCCTTCTGTTGCGCGGGCACTCTGCCGGCTGTTTCCAGCCCGTTCTGTGCGCGACGAAACGGACGTCTGTCCGTGGTGGAGATAAACGGGATCGAACCGTTGACCTCCTGCTTGCAAAGCAGGCGCTCTCCCAGCTGAGCTATACCCCCATATGGAAGTGATTCAACTGTCTGGTTCTTCTCAGTTCTCTCTCACTGAAGTTCCCTACACTGATTCCGGGAGCCTTTTCAGACTGTCCCGCCACTTAAAGGCACTTTCCTGCCGGTTCTCACCGGCGGGCCGTGCCTCCAAGCTCAGCTTGGGGCCTTCAAAATTAAACAACGATTGTTCAGAAGTCGTCTTCCGTAACCGACCTAGGATGTCTGAGCCATTGTTCATGACTCATGTCTCCATAGAAAGGAGGTGATCCAGCCGCACCTTCCGATACGGCTACCTTGTTACGACTTCACCCCAGTCGCCAATCCTACCTTCGGCGGCGCCTTCCTTGCGGTTAGGCTACCGACTTCGGGTATTACCGGCTCCCATGGTGTGACGGGCGGTGTGTACAAGGCCCGGGAACGTATTCACCGCGGCATGATGATCCGCGATTACTAGCAATTCCAGCTTCACGCAGGCGGGTTGCAGCCTGCGATCCGAACTGAGACCGTTTTTGGGGTTTTGCTCCACCTCGCGGCTTCGCTTCCCGTTGTTAACGGCCATTGTAGTACGTGTGTAGCCCAGGTCATAAGGGGCATGATGATTTGACGTCGTCCCCACCTTCCTCCGTTTTGTCAACGGCAGTCTGATTAGAGTGCTCTTGCGTAGCAACTAATCACAAGGGTTGCGCTCGTTGCGGGACTTAACCCAACATCTCACGACACGAGCTGACGACAACCATGCACCACCTGTCTCAACTTTCCCCGAAGGGCACCTAATGCATCTCTGCTTCGTTAGTTGGATGTCAAGACCTGGTAAGGTTCTTCGCGTTGCTTCGAATTAAACCACATACTCCACTGCTTGTGCGGGCCCCCGTCAATTCCTTTGAGTTTCAACCTTGCGGTCGTACTCCCCAGGTGGATTACTTATTGTGTTAACTCCGGCACGGAAGGGGTCAGACCCCCCACACCTAGTAATCATCGTTTACGGCATGGACTACCAGGGTATCTAATCCTGTTTGCTACCCATGCTTTCGTGCCTCAGCGTCAGTTAAAGCCCAGCAGGCCGCCTTCGCCACTGGTGTTCCTCCCGATCTCTACGCATTTCACCGCTACACCGGGAATTCCGCCTGCCTCTACTTCACTCAAGCACCACAGTTTCAAGTGCAATCCATGAGTTAAGCCCATGGTTTTCACACCTGACTTGCAGTGCCGCCTACGCACCCTTTACACCCAGTAAATCCGGACAACGCTTGCTCCCTACGTATTACCGCGGCTGCTGGCACGTAGTTAGCCGGAGCTTCCTCCTCAGGTACCGTCATTATCGTCCCTGAGGACAGAGGTTTACAATCCGAAAACCTTCTTCCCTCACGCGGCGTTGCTGCATCAGAGTTTCCTCCATTGTGCAATATCCCCCACTGCTGCCTCCCGTAGGAGTCTGGGCCGTGTCTCAGTCCCAATGTGGCCGTTCAGCCTCTCAGCCCGGCTACCGATCGTCGCTTTGGTGGGCCGTTGCCCCGCCAACTGGCTAATCGGACGCGAGTCCATCTCTCAGCGGATTGCTCCTTTGATTCCAGTGCCATGTGACTCCGGAATATCATGCGGTATTAGCGTCCGTTTCCAGACGTTATCCCCCTCTGAAAGGCAGGTTCCTCACGCGTTACTCACCCGTCCGCCACTAAACCATCTCTAAGCAAGCTCAAAAATGGTTCCGTTCGACTTGCATGTGTTAGGCACGCCGCCAGCGTTCGTCCTGAGCCAGGATCAAACTCTCTAAAATTTGGTATATATTCGCCTTCCGGCGTTTATATCTCTTTTAGAGCGTCTTCGGCTCTTAAAGTCCGATACACTAACGTATCGCTTGTGATTTTTTTTGAAAGAGTTTTCCGTCTCTTTTTGTCCGAAAGTACTTTTCACTCTCGTCCTTTACGGGTTCCTTCTTCTGTCTCTCGTTGTTTAATTTTCAAGGTCCCATGCGGCTTCCCGGCCCTTTCGGACCCTCTTTCCGCAGCGCCCCTTTCGCAAGGCGCTTCACTATAATACCAAAACAACCTCCTCTTGTCAACCCTTTTTTTCATTTTTTTTGTTGTTTTCGGTTCCTTCGACCAAATGGAAAAATCTGGAACCATCAGCAATGGATTTACGTCAGGGATAAATCGGAGGTTTGAGGGAAAAATCTGTGATAAGAGGTGGTATTCTCTTGAATGGTAAAGTGATCTATTTATGGAAGGTATTCGTTATCGTTTTAGTCAATATTCTATTGATCGCCGTGGTAACTCACATGGGCAGTTCCATCCAGACCCTTTCCAAAGTCGGTTCCACCGGGACCGAGGTAAGGCAGATTCAGACAAGACTGAAAAACTGGGGATACTACAGCGGCGCGGTCGACGGCGTTTACGGAACACAGACCAAAAACGCAGTGATCTACTTTCAGCGTAAAAACGGACTGACCGCAGATGGCGTCGCCGGTCCCGCAACGCTGAGCGCGATCGGTCTTCCGTCCGGCACTTCCGGCGGGGGATCGGGAGGATACAGCAGCAATGATGTCAATCTGCTTGCCCGGGTAATATCCGCAGAATCCCGCGGCGAACCGTACGAGGGTCAGGTTGCGGTCGGCGCGGTGATCCTCAACCGGATCCAGCACCCCTCCTTTCCGAATACGCTCGCCGGCGTAATTTATCAGCCAGGGGCTTTTTCCTGCCTGAACGACGGCGGAATCAACGCGGCGGTTTCCAGCTCGGCTTACAAGGCGGCGCGGGACGCCATCAACGGCTGGGATCCTTCCGGCGGCGCGATCTATTATTACAATCCCGCAAAAGCAACCAGCAAGTGGATTTTGTCAAGGCCCGTCCTGGTGGTAATCGGCGACCACCGGTTCTGCAGTTGAATGACCCGGCATTCAATTTTATGCGTCAGCCGGCGCGGCAGTTCGCCGTGCCGGCTGATATTTGCGCCGAACAATCTATACATTCCGTTAATTTAATCTTGTATTATACAATTCGTTCTGCTTTTTGAAGAACTTATTGCTGATTCGCTGCATTCCCTTTTTCAAGTTAAATACTTACCGTACTATTCAGTTTATATATACCATATATAATGTATAATTTTATGACCTTGTTTCCAGAATACGGCTGTATCGGGACAGGACCTCATTCAGCACACTGCGGTCGATGGCGCGGATCGGCGTCATCGGCGCCGGGTCCGACCCATGACTGCCAATACTCTTCTCAAACAGCGCCACATCGTGCCACCCGCCGCGCTTGAATCCCGTGCGGCGATATTCGCCCAGCCTTCGGAAGCCCAAGGACTCGTGCATCTTTTCACTGTTCCGGTTCGGCACCGTAATAATCGCGTAAACATTCTGAACTCCCTGCAAACGCAGCATTTCGAGCAATGCCCCGTACAGGGTTTTTCCGTATCCGCGCCTCAGGGCGGAACGTTCCACATATACGGAAAGCTCCGCGTTCCAGCGATAGGATGCCCGCTTCTGATACCGGCTTGCGTAAGCGTAAGCTGCGACGGCTCCATCTGACTCACAAACCAAGTAGGGATACTCTTCTGATATCGTCAGAATCCTATCCCGGAATTCCTCCGGGGAAGGCGTTTCTTCCTCGAACGTGATTGCCGTTTCCATAATATAAGGACGATAAATATCCAAAATCTTTTCCGCATCCGTCTCACGGACAAACCTGACCAACGCCATCGCAATCCTCCTGACGCTTCATTTTTATCTTTCTGAAACCTCCGGCCCGGCCGAGGGAAACCTTGGCTGTGGACAATCAATCCACCTTATATGGAATTCCATTAATAAGAAGGGTGATACCGTCCTGCCATTCGATGTTCATCGTGTTGAATTCTCCCCATTTTCCGGTGTAAACTCTGGTTATTTTTACAAACCTTCCAAGTCCCGCATTCCTCTCCGAAGCATTATTTTCAACATCCACCAGCGTATTTCCGCCTAACGCGCCTTGGTCGGAATCGATCACAACCGCTGTATAGGATCGGTCCGGAGACGTTACCCGATTGACAACGGTTTTCTGTACAAGCTGTCCAAATGTCATTGCAAAGAAGGATGCCGCCAGGAGAAGGAACAGAAGAAAACTATTCATCACGACGCATACCGTACTGAAAACCGATTTGTTTTTACATAAAACAGATATGACAAAACAGGACGCAAAGCAGCTTAAGGCGTGCAAAGTAAGAAGAAAAACATTTCCCCCTCGGACGACTAATCCAATCATACAAATATATAGCAGTGAAGCGGGCGGCAAAAACTGAGAAACAATATTCGCCGCTTTTGTGGAAACTTTTCTTCCAGCCACACAGACCGCCGTAAGTACCGCTTCGATGAACACAGACAGGACAAACCACATCATTTCATGATCCACAACAAACTGATAGCCAAAACACTTGGATGCAATGAAAGGAGTCGCAACAAGCAGCAAAAGTGAAAAACAGATTACCGGCACCCGCCCCGTCAGCTTGTCCATTGCATACACCACCATTTTAAAAATTGCCCTATCCTTATATTTAGGAAGACATTGTTCCCTAGCCCATCGCTATCCATATCCAAGTATAACATAAAAATGATTGCTGTGGAAAGCAAAAAAAGGAGCGCTGCAAAAAGGCACACTCGGTTCATGCGGTTCCGGGCCGCGGGCGCAAAGCGCCTTACTCGCCTACGGCGGCCACGTCTATGCCAAAAGAGGAAAAAAGGACAAGCTCATCGCACGGGGAAATCTTCATCGTCACCCTCAGGGCTGCGCCGAGGTTCGAATCCATCCATTGCATAAATCAAAAATAGAGGCACCCATGCGGGTGCCTCTATTTTTGGTGGACACAGCGGGACTCGAACCTGCGACCTCTCGCGTGTGAGGCGAGCGCTCTAACCAGCTGAGCTATGCGTCCACAATTTGGTGACCCGTACGCGATTTGAACGCGTGTTACCGCCGTGAAAGGGCGGTGTCTTAACCACTTGACCAACGGGCCATAAAATGGTAGCGGCAATTGGATTCGAACCAACGACGCTTCGGGTATGAACCGAATGCTCTAGCCAACTGAGCTATGCCGCCACAAAATTCCACTCTTAAACAGCGGAGCGTTAATCATTATAACGCATGTCCGCATGATTTGTCAATATGTTACCGAAAATAATATCTTTTATACGTAAGGATATTTCTTTCAAACGATCAAACGGACTATTTGAACAAAATGCGCGCTTCAAAGCTCAGGCCGGCCGAATTCTCGCCGCGCACCAGCGCCTCTCCGCCCTGACGCCGCGCAAACAGACGAAGCCGGTCTCCCGGCGACATCTCGCCCAGATAATCAATCTGCAGGCCGCTCACCGCGTCCCCGGCCGCATCCGGTAAGAAGTCGTCGACAATATCGGCGTAGACGGCGTTGTTCATGTGTCCGTTGGAGTCCAGATCCGAACGGTAAACGGGGCGCTCGCCGACCAGCGGAAGATCGTCCGGCGTTATGGCGCGGACCATTTTTTCCTCCGGATCAACCGGCACATCGCGGAAAACGTGAAGATCAATAAACGCCTGCGGACGCCGGAGCTGGTGCGTGGCCGCGTCGGCCAGCACCGTCACCTGCATCGCGTCGATCAAAAGCGCGCCGCTTTCGTCATAAAATTTAAAGTCGCGGTAAAACCGTACGCCGCCGCGCCCCCGCGGATGGGTGCGCACTTCGATTTTTTCCCGATGGGACGGCAGGCGGAAAATTTTCACCCGGTTGCATACCAGAAAAAACACCAGCCCGGTCTTTTCCAGAAATTCTTCATATCCGATATGCAGCAGGTCCACATGCTGCTCGCTGGTCTCGTGCACGTGCCGCAGAACCGCGCCGAGCTTCATCCGGTTATCCGGGCCGACATCATAAACCGGGACGGTCAGGCGGCGCACATACTCGGCAGTCAGGTCCTCCCTCATGGCCGGATGACATCCGTTCCCAGATAATTTCTCAGCACTTCCGGCACCGTAACGCTGCCGTCCGCATTCTGATACTGCTCCACAATGGCGGGGAACAGCCGGCTGGTGGCAAGACCGGACGCGTTCAGCGTGTGAACGTAATGCAGCTTTTTGTCCGCTCCGCGATATTTGACATTCCCTCTTCTTGCTTGATACTCGCGTGCGTTGGAAGCCGAGCTGACCTCCTTGTAAATTCCCATGGAGGGGATCCAGACCTCGATGTCGTAGGTGCGCGCCATTGAGAACGAACAGTCGCCCGCCGCAAGCTTGCTCAGGCGGTAATGGAGCCCCAACTCCTGCACGAGGTTCTCCGCCTTGTGCACCAGCTCTTCAAACGCCTTGTCCGAATCCTCCGGTCTCGTGTACTGGACCATTTCAACCTTATTGAACTGGTGTCCGCGGATCATACCGCGCTCTTCCGAACGGTAGCTTCCCGCTTCCCTGCGGTAGCAGGGTGTATAGCCGATATACTTTTTCGGTAGCTCGTCTTCGTCCAGGACTTCGTCCCTATGGAGATTGACCAGCGCGGTTTCCGCGGTGGGCAGCAGAAATTTTTTATCATTTGTCGTCGGATTCTGAATCCAGTAGTCCTCGTCCACAAATTTCGGGAACTGGCCGGCGACATATCCGCATTCATACTTCAGCATGTGCGGCAGAAGCATGAACTGGTAACCGTCGCGGACGTGTTCATTGATAAAGAAATTGATGAGCGCCCATTCCAGCCGCGCGCCCATTCCGGTGTAGATCCACGAACCTGCGCCGGAGAGCTTGGCTCCGCGCTGATAATCGACAAGGTGCAGGCTCTCGCAGAGGTCCACATGGTTCTTCGGTTCAAAATCGAACTTCGGCTGCTCTTTGAAATAGCGCAGCGGCTTGTTGTTCTCCTTGCCTCCCGCGACCACGTCCTCATCCGGAAGATTCGGCAGGCTGAGCAGAAGCTCCTTTTGCTTTTCCTCGATTTCGTTCAATTGAGTCTCACAGTTTTTGATCTCGCCGGAAAGAGACTTCATTTTCGCCATCAGTTCGGAAGCGTCCCCGCCCTGCTTTTTGATCTGAGGAATCTGCTTGGAGGCTGAATTCTGTTCCGCGCGCATGGTTTCCACGCGGCCCGTTACCTCGCGGCGGCGGCTGTCGATTTTCAGAATATCGTCGACGATTTGATCCGCGTCGTATTCCCTTTTCTTTGCCCCGGCCTTGACAAAATCGGGATTGCTGCGAATCAGTTTGATGTCAATCATATCGGTTGCTCCTTTGGTTTTTATATTCTGCTTTCTTATTCTATAGTATTGTCATGAATCTTCCGGATTAACTCGGCCAAGTCGTCCTGCCCGTAAAATTCGATCTGAAGCAGGCCCTTCTTTGCGGTTCCGGTCACATGTACTTTTCTGCCCAGATTTTCGCGCAGAGCGAGTTCCGTCTCCTCGTAAAACTTCACGCGGGGCGAAACCTTTTTCACGTTCGGGCGTCTGTTCGCCCTTTGCGCCATCTTTTCGATCTCCCTTACGGAAGCCCCGTCCGCCGCGGCTCTCGCAGCCTCCAGCATCAGCCTGCCGCTCGGAAAACTCAGCAGCGCACGGGCGTGCCCCGCGGAGAGGACCCCTTTTTGCACCATCGCGCGGATCTCTTCCGGAAGGTTCAGCAGCCGCAGCGCGTTCGCCACGGCGGGCCTGGATTTTCCGACCGTGCCGGCCACTTCCTCCTGCGTCATGCCGTAGGTGTCGATCAGCGACTGGAATCCCTGCGCCTCCTCCAGTGGATTCAGATCCTCCCGCTGGAGATTTTCGATCAGCGCAAGCTGCATGACCTCGCTGTCGCTCATTTCCCTCACGACGGCCGGGACTTCCTTCAGTTCCGCGATGCGCGCGGCGCGCCACCGGCGCTCCCCCGCCACGATCTGATAGCCGCCGCTGAAAATCGGCCTGACCAGCAGCGGCTGCAGCACGCCGTGCTGCCGGATCGATTCCGCCAGTTCCTGCAGGGACTGCTCGTCAAAGTCCCGCCTCGGCTGGCCGCGGTTCGGCTCTATTTCATCCAGATGCAGAAGCACGGCCGTACGGCCGCCTTCCACGTCGTTTTCCGCGAAGATCGCGTCGAGGCCCTTCCCCAGGCCGCCCTTTTTTCCTGCCATTTTACCGCCTGCCCTTCCCTTCTTTGCCGCGCCTCTTTTCACAGGCCCGGCCTCTCTCCATTTTCAGCGCGCGCCGCCTTCCATTTCCTCCGCCAGAGCATTGTAGCAAACCGCTCCCTTTGACGAACGGTCGAAATACTGGATCGGCTTGCCGTAGCTCGGCGCCTCCGAAAGGCGCACCGCACGCGGAATCACCGTGCCGAACACACGGCGGGGAAAATATTTTTTCACCTCTTCCACCACCTGCTGAGTGAGGTTGAGCCTCCCGTCGAACATGGTGAGCAGAACGCCCTCGATCTCCAGGCGGCTGTTGTACTGCCTTTTTACGCGCCGCACCGTGTTCATCAGCTGCGTCAGGCCTTCCAGCGCATAATACTCGCACTGAATCGGAACAAGCAGCGTATCCGCCGCGGTCAGGGCGTTTGTCGTGATCATCCCGAGCGACGGCGGGCAGTCGATCAGGATATAATCGTAGGATTCGCGAACAGGGGCCAGCGCGTTTTTCAGGCGGGATTCCCTGTGCTCCAGATCGACCAGTTCGATCTCCGCCCCCGCGAGGTCCATGCTGGAAGGCAGAAGATCCAGGTGCTCGAACTCCGTCTTCAGGACCACATCCTGCGCGGTTTCTCCGCCGATCAGCACCTCATATACGGTATTTTTGCGGTTTCTGCGGTCGATCCCGACTCCGCTGGAGGAATTTCCCTGCGGATCCGCGTCGACCAGGAGCGTATTTTTTCCTCTCAGGCCAAACGCGGCCGAAAGATTGACCGCCGTGGTCGTTTTGCCGACTCCTCCCTTTTGGTTGGCAACCGCAATGATCTTGCCCAAAGCATTTCCCCCTTCCTGCGGGCTTTTTGCATCCCGCAGGGTACCCGATTCCCGCCGGACGCGGGAAGTTTGGTATTATTATAGCACGACTCTTTGGGAAGATAAAGAAATTTTTCCGGGAATCCTTGCCCTTTCCGCGGCGTATTTCTTCTGAAAAGCGGCATGCGGCCTGGATTTCCTGCCGTGTTTCATGTGAAACAATTTCTTTTTATCCCAAACCGCAGCATCATATATTCCTTTCGGGCCCGCCTGCGGAACGGCGGGGGGTGCTGTTCGGGCCAACGCGGTGCGGAACAAATTCAGGCCCGGCCGAATCTTAGGAAACGGTTTTCGGCTGCGGGGCCGCCGCCTGAAAAAACGCGGATAACAGAACGGGCCGGACTTTCGTCCGGCCCGTTCTGCGGGAAATGATATAGGGAAATAGGAGTAAAAACTTATACTCTGAATTCAGGCGGGTTTTCTGCCCCCCGCATAGGCCTGGGATTTCGGAATCCTGACGACGCATTCGATGTAGTCCTCCGTTTCGCTCTGGAGGGTCTGCGCGCTAATTCCGCTCTGCTTCATGGTTGCAATCGCATGGGAAATCGTGTTGAGAAAAATCCGTACGTCCTTAATGACGGGCGTTTTTTTCTGATTGCTGTTTTTATCGCCGCAAAGCAGCTTTTCTATATATTCCTCCGTCTGGCGGACATTGTATCCTTTCTCGATCACTGTTTCCAGCGCCTCTCCGCGCTGCATTGGATTCTCCAGACGAAGCAGGGCGCGGGCATGCCGTTCGCTCAACCCCGCCGAAACAATCTGCTGCCGTTCCGTTTCCGTAAGCCGCAGCAAACGAAGTTTGTTTGCGATGGAGGACTGGCTTTTCCCCAAACGCGCGGCCGCCTCTTCCTGCGTGATGTTCCAGCGTTCAATCAGTCTGCGGATTCCCTCGGCTTCTTCAAAAAGCTCAAGATTGCTGCGCTGAATGTTTTCCGTCATCGCCATAACGGCGCTTTGATCCGGCGTGCAGCTGCTGATCAGGCAGGACGCCGTTTTCAAACCCGCCATTCGGCAGGCCCGAAGCCTTCGCTCCCCCGCGATCAGTTCGTAGCCGTTTTCCATCTTCCGGACGAGCAGCGGCTGCAGCAGCCCGTTTTCCCGGATGCTCCGGGACAGGCCGAGCAGTTCGTCCTCCCGGAACGTCCGCCGAGGCTGCGCGGGGTTTGGCCGTATCAGATCAAGGCTGATTTCAACCACCTTGCTTTTATCTCTGAAAAGCAACGCCGCCGCCTCCTTCGCTTGTCCTTGGTACAAGCATAACACGCCGCCATAACGGATTTTGTAAAAATTTGTCCCTTTCCAAATATATTTTTCTTTCCATACTTTACCCGGCTTTTCCAATTTTATCATGGATATCGTTTCCAACTGAATTCTTGGGATCTTTTTAAATTTTTAACAGGCCCCGCCTCTTTCTGTTGAAAACTTCTTTTTCCTTTTCTATTTCGCGGCGCCGATTGCCGAAAAACCGCATCGGAAAGGCAAGATTCCAAGTATTTAAAAAGCTCCCGGCTTTCAACCAAAAAAACAAAGGCTGTTGAAAACCACCTTTGCCGGCGCGGAAGGCAGGTCATCCAGCGCGAAGAAGATCACGGAAAAGAACAAGCTCACGGCGTACTCTTCAAATCCGCTTTTAAAAAATTTTCCACCGAATCCGCAGATCCGGTGGAAAATTTTTCAGAGCGGCAATTTTGCGATTTTCGATCCGTGACGCGGGTATACGGCGGGCGTCGGAGTTTTTCGGCGAATCGTCACCAGGCTGCGCCCGTCCCCGCCGGGCAGTGTGTATTCCACCGCGGAAACCGTTTCGCACCCCAGCAGCGAAATCGCTTTCTCCGCGCTTCCCAATTCCGCCTTTACCTCCGGTCCCTTCATCGCGGCAAACAATCCTTCCGTTTTCAGAAACGGGAGGCAGTACTCGCACAGGACCGGAAGCCGCGCGACGGCCCGCGCCGTCGCGAGATCGAACCGTTCCCGGTATTCCGGCTTTCGCCCGCCTTCCTCCGCGCGCAGGTGAACGAGCTCCGCTTTCAGAGAAAGAGTCCGAAGAAGCTCTTCCAGAAAAATCAGGCGCTTGTTCAGCCCGTCCATCAGGGTCAGCTTCAGGTCCGGCCTCAGGATTTTCAGCGGCACGCCGGGAAATCCCGCTCCGGTGCCGACGTCGATCAGCTTCGCCCCCTGCGGGATTTTCAGGTATTTCAGAATCAAGATGCTGTCGAGAAAATGCTTTTCCGCGATCTCCTCCGGCTCTTTTAAGGCCGTCAGATTCATTTTCTGATTCCACTCGGCCAGCAGCTCCAGATAAGTCTGAAATTGTTCCGCCTGTACCGGCGAGACCGGAATCCCGTATTCCGCCGCCGAAGAGATCAGCCACTCCCCGAT
Organism: Caproiciproducens sp. NJN-50; assembly: GCF_004103755.1. Classification (NCBI taxonomy): domain Bacteria; kingdom Bacillati; phylum Bacillota; class Clostridia; order Eubacteriales; family Acutalibacteraceae; genus Caproiciproducens; species Caproiciproducens sp. NJN-50. Next base: position 3,299,146 of record NZ_CP035283.1, read on the forward strand.
CTGTTTCACAACGCTCCCTCCCCGCGCCGGGCCAGCCAGATCAGCAATACGCTGATGTCCGCGGGGCTGACGCCCGAAATGCGAGACGCCTGCCCGACGCTTTCGGGGCGGACGGATTGCAGCTTTTCCTGCGCTTCCGTCCGAAGGCCGGCGATTGCGCCGTAATCGACATTCTCCGGCAAAGCGCGGCTTTCCAGCCGCCGCATCTCGTTGATCTGCGCCTTCTGCCTGCGGATATACCCCTCGTATTTCAGTTCGATCTCCACCGCCTCAAACACCGACGCCGGAAGACGCGGCCGATCCGGATCGACCGCACTCAGCTTTCCATAATCGAGCTGCGGCCTTCGGATCAGCTCCGAAAGCCGGATACCCGTCGAAACCGGCGATGTTCCATGTGAAACAAGCAGCTCGTTCAGTGCCTCCGACGGCGACAGGACTGTATTTTTCACCCGTTCCAGTTCACCGGAAACCTGCTCCTGCTTCTTCTGGAAACGCGCCCAGCGGCGGTCGCCGATCAAGCCGATCTTTCGCCCGATGGGGGTCAGCCGCGCGTCGGCGTTGTCCTGCCGCAGCACCAGGCGGTATTCGCTGCGCGAGGTCATCATACGGTATGGCTCCGAGGTCCCCTTTGTAATCAGATCGTCGATCAGCGTGCCAATGTAAGAACCGGCCCGGTCGAGGACCATCGGTTCCCTGCCCTGAATTTTTAGCGCGGCGTTGATTCCGGCGACCAGCCCCTGCGCGGCGGCCTCTTCGTAACCGGAGCTGCCGTTGAACTGCCCCGCGCCGTACAGGCCCGGAAAATCGCGGAATTCCAGCGTCGCGCCCATTTGAAGCGGGTCGGCGCAGTCGTATTCGATCGCGTAGGCCGTCCGCATGATCTGCACATGTTCAAGCCCGGGGATCGTCTTGTAAAAGGCGGTCTGCACGTCTTCCGGCAGGGAGGAGCTCATTCCCTGAAGATACATCTCCTCCGTATCCAGCCCGCACGGCTCGATAAAGAGCTGATGCCGCTCGTGGTCGGCGAACCGGACGATTTTTGATTCGATGCTCGGGCAGTAGCGCGGCCCGACCCCTTCGATCTTTCCGCTGAACAGCGGGGAACGGTCGAGGTTGTCCAGGATGATCTTCTTCGTTTCCGCGTTGGTCCAGGAGATATAGCAGACTTCGCGGTTCTTTCCGGGCGTCTCCGTATCGTAGGAGAACGGCACGACCGGCTCGTCCCCCTCCTGTACTTCCAGATTCGTAAAGTCGATGCTCGATTTCAGCACCCGCGCCGGCGTCCCGGTCTTGAAGCGGCGAAGGCGGATCCCGAGCTTTTCCAGCGACGCGCCGAGGAACGCCGCAGGGAACATCCCATCCGGGCCGCCGTCCCAGGACTGTTCGCCGATATAGATCTTTCCGGTCAGATAAGTTCCGGTCGCAACGATAACCGCCTTGACGGAATAGACCGCGCCCATTCTGGTTTCGACCAGCCACGCGCCGCTTTCCATCCGGAAGAGCGCGGTGACCTCCGCCTGCTTCAAGAACAGGTTTGGCTGCAGCTCCAGCTTGTGCTTCATGATCTTGCTGTATTCGCGGCGGTCGATCTGCGCGCGCAGCGAGTGGACGGCGGGGCCTTTGCCGCGGTTGAGCATACGGCTCTGGAGAAAACATTCGTCGGTCGTGCGCCCCATTTCTCCGCCGAGCGCGTCGATCTCGCGAACCAGGTGGCCTTTCGCCGTCCCTCCGATCGAGGGGTTGCACGGGCAGTTGCCGACCGCATCCAGATTGATGGTAAAAACGAGCGTGCTGCACCCGAGGCGCGCGGAGGCAAGGCCCGCCTCGATCCCCGCGTGCCCCGCGCCGATCACCGCCACGTCGTATGTTCCCGCATCGTATGTCAAAATATTCCCTCCAGTATTACTTTGGTCTATATATTCCAAATTGTTGATATTTTAAATTCAGAGAATCGCATGATTTCTGCATTTTGTCAATGGAAGGTCTTTGCGCTCAGGCCGGACGCACAGCGTCTTTCGCGCTCAGGCCGCGCGGGCTGATCTTTTGCGGGCCCAGGGCCCGGCGATCCTTAATCTATTATTTCTTCTATTTTCTTTTTCTGTCCTCCGGCCGCGCGAGTCTGTTTTTTCGGGCCTGAGGCCCGGTGCCCCTTAACCTTTTATTTCTTCTGATTTTCTCTTCTGCGCTCAGGCCGCGCGGGCCTGTTTTTTCTGGCCTGTGGCCCGGTGCCCTTTAACCGGTCATTTCTTCTTATTTTCTTCTTTGCGCTCGGGCCGCGCGGGCCTGTTTTTTCTGGCCTGTGGCCCGGTGACTCTTAACCTGTTATTTCTTCTTATTTTCTTCTTTGCGCTCGGGCCGCGCAGGCCTGTTTTTTCTGGCCTGTGGCCCGGTGCCCCTTAACCGGTCATTTCTTCTTGTTTTCTTCTTTGCGCTCGGGCCGCGCAGGCCCCTCCTTTCGGTCTTGAACGAAAGGAGGCAAAGTTCGCACGAGGGGATTTTCAACTCCCGTAGGGAGAGTTCCGGAGAAAATCCCCCCTGAACCCCCCGGGAGCCGTCAAGAAGTTTTTTCTGTTCTTCCAGCATCTGCTTTTCATTGACGACGGGGGCTGAAAAATTAAAGCCACAAAGTATTTACCTAAAAGCTGAAATTCTTCAAAAAGTTACCTTTTTACATACGGCGTAAGATTGGGAATCGTTCAATGGGAAGCACTTGCGTAAGAATTCGTTGTTGCTTCATGACAGGTGCCGGGGTGCAGGGGGACGTTTAGGTGCCCCTCCCGACGGGAAGTTGAAGTCCCCCTGCATAGTCTTTGCCGCCTTTCTGCTATATCAGAAAGGCGGGGCCCGCGCGGCCTGAGCGCAAAGAAGAAAATAAGAAGAAATGATCGGTTAAGGGGAACCGGGCCATAGGCCCACAGGAATCCGGCCTGAGGACATAGAAAAAATGAATAGAAGAAATTTTGGGTTAAGAGGCTCCGGGCGCCAAGCACTCAAAAACCGAAATAATATCAAATCGAATATTACCTGTTGAATTTTGGTAAATTAAGGATTATAATAGAGTCGCAAGGTAAATAAAAGGTGCAATGCAGAGGCAAGGTGTCGTAACCACCCGCCTCCTGCATACGGAGAACAGACCTCCATATACCACGGAATTCACCGCGCATTGCAGGACTTATTATACTTCCTTTTTCTGTCTTTGTACAGGGGAAGGAAGGATAAACACTTCTTTTTCCTCCTGTATCATGCGCGCGCGCCGGTGTATGGAATGACAAATTCCGTACCGGCGCTTTTTGTTGCCTTGCGGGGCGGCGTGACGCCGCTTTCTGCGGCCCACCATTCAGCAAGCAGTGAAAAAGCGGCTGGAATGGGTGGGACGGAGGCAGGAAACTCCCGACGGCACATTACGCCGTTTTCAAAACCCCGGTTTCCAAAGCGTTGCGGGGAAAAGCTGGCGAACAGCTTTCCCCGAGCCGAGGCGCCGCAGGCGCGAAAGGGTCGAATGGCCTGAGAGGTTCCCGAAACCGTCCGCCGGACGTTCGGCAAGCCATGACAGAGCGTGACCCGTGCGAGTGACGCATGGAATCCGGGTATGCTTTGGGTCGTGGCCGCCGCAGGCGCGAAAGCGCTTTGCGTCCGGTGGGCCGTTGATACAGCGTCACGCTGTGCCCGCCGGCGGAATTCCGAATGTATGTGAAAGAAGTATGAACGCGGAAAGTCCAGCCCATACCCGGCGCAGTGAGAGAGATTCCGCCGGCAAAAAAGGGAGCGGAGCGTCCAGCCCGAATGGCGCTCCGCTCCCGATTTTTATCAACAATTTGTTGAATTATTCCTATAAAATACTCTGTGGCTTCAATTTCCGAGTCCCCGTCGTCAATGAAAAGTGGTTGCCGGAAAGTTTTTCACTCTTTACATGAAAAGCGGGGAAAACTTTGAGGACGTTACGGCGTTCCCAAAGTTAGCTTTCGGGAGTTTCCGACCTCTGTCCCGCCTGTCTCAGCCCACCCTTTACTGTTTTGTAAACGGCGGGCCATTGGCAGCGGCGATACGCCGCTCCCGCCAAATGACGCTTTCAATTTTTACCGCGATCAATGGCGGGGCGCGTGTGCAGGCTCAGCCTGCTGAACGGCGAGCCGTCCCGACCGGATGGTCCGCTCCTAAGGCGGACACATAATGTCTTTCACACCTATGGCGTTCCCGACTTTAGCCTTCGGGAGATTCCAATCTCCGTCCCGCCCGTCTCAGCCGGCCTTTTACTGTTTTGTAAACGGCGGGCCGTTGGCAGCGGTGACACGCCGCTATTTGCCGACGCAGAACTGGGAAAACACGGAATCCACGACCGCGACGGTCGCCCGCTCGCCGGTCAATTCCAGAAGCGCGGAAACCGCATCCTCCACCGAAACCGTCACCGCGTCGAACGTCATCCCGCTTTTCAGCGCGTCCAACGCCTCGTCCACGCTCCGCATGGAGCGTTCCGCCGCATCGCGCTGCCGCTCCGTGTACAGCATCCCGTCCGCCGGGTCCAGCTCCTTTGTCCCCAGAAGCTCCGCGACCGCGTCTTCCAGCTGGGACAACCCCTCCCCGGTTTTAGCCGAAAGAGATACAATCTGTTGAATTTTTGATTCAATAAACTCTTTGTCAATTTTCATCGGCAGATCGATCTTGTTAAGCACCGCGATGCAGGGCGCCTGGCCGATTTCCCGGATCAGCATCCGGTCTTCTTCCTCCAGTTCCTGAGAAGCGTCGAACACCGCGAGGATCAGACGGGCGGCGCGGAGCCGGTCCCGCGCGCGTCCAACCCCGGCTTTTTCGATCGGATCGGCGGTATCGCGCAGCCCCGCGGTATCCGCAAGCCGGAGAGGAATCCCTCCGAGCAGCACCGTGTCCTCCACAATATCGCGCGTCGTGCCCGCGAAATCGGTGACGATCGACCGTTCACAGCCGGCGAGCAGGTTCATCAGCGTAGATTTTCCCGTGTTCGGGCGCCCCGCGATCACCGTATCGACCCCTTCGCGCAGAGCGCGCCCCGCGTCGAACCCGCGCAGCAGTGATTCCAGCTCCGTTTTCACGCCGCCGAGGGAAGACGTGAGTTCTTCCTCCGTCACCTGGGGAATGTCGTCTTCCGGATAATCGGCCCATGCGGAAAGATGGGCGGCGGCTCCAAGCAGCTTTTCCCGGATGCTCCGGATACGGCGCTCCAACGCGCCGCCGTGCCCCGCGAGCGCCGCCTTTGCCGCCTGTTCGCCCTGCGCGGAAACCAGCTGCATGACGGATTCCGCCTCAGTCAGTCCGATCTTACCGTTGAGAAACGCGCGCCGTGTGAATTCGCCGGGTCCGGCCGGAACCGCGCCCGTCTGGAACACCGCGCGGAGGAGCCGGCGCAGGATCGCCAGCCCTCCATGGCAGGAAAGTTCCACCACATCCTCCCCGGTAAAACTCCTCGGCGCGCGGAAATTCAAGGCGACGGCCTCGTCGATGTCGCCGTCCGCGTCATGGACTTTTCCGTAAAGGGCACAATAGCCCCCGATTTCGTTCAGGCTTTTTTTGTGCAGGGGAACAAAAACCCGGTCCGCGATTTCGCGCGCCCGCGGCCCGGAGATCCGCACGATCCCGATTCCCCCCGGCGCCTGGGATGTGGAAATCGCCGCAATGGTCGCGCCGGACTCATTGTATTTTTTCTGATCCATAAAAAATCCCTCAAAAAAAGAGGACAATTCCAAAGGAACCGCCCTCCCGTCCGCTGTTTACTTTTTCGGTTCGATCTTCCCGTACAGGGGAGCCGCCGCCGACCGCTGCGCCGGGGCCTGGCGCTCCTCCCTGTTTGGCGTCCGTCCGCCCGCCGGCGGCGTTTCCCTGGGACCGGAACGATACGGCTGCTTGTTCCTCGGCCCGCCCCGGCGGTTGTAACCGCTCCGGCGGGACGCCGGGCGCTCTCCGGCGGTCGGGCCGATCACCACATGCCGGGCAACGTCCTCGCCTTCCGACCAGGACTTTGCCCCCTCAACGGTCTGAACCGCCGTATGAATAATCCTGCGTTCGTATGGATTCATCGGCTCCAGGGAGACATTCCGCCCGATCCGAAGGGATTTCTCCGCCATTTTTCGGCCCAGGTTTTCCAGCGTCTGCTTCCGCTTGTCCCTGTAATTTCCAATGTCAAGGCTGATCCGGTAATAAGTGTTTCCGGCGTGGTTTGCAACCAGTCCCGTCAGATACTGAAGCGCGTCGAGAGTCTCTCCGCGGTGGCCGATCACATAGCCGATGTCGCTGCCGTCCAAGCAAAGCACCGCCCCGCTTTCCTCCCTGCTGATCTCGATCTGAACGGTTCTTAATCCCATATTTTTCAGAACGCGCCGCAGGTAATCGGCGGCAATCTGCGCGGGGTCGTCCTCGACGTAAACCCTCACCTTCGCCGGACTTCCGCCGAACAGCCCAAACGTCTTTTTCATCGGCATCTCAAGGATCTCAAACTCCGCCTCATAGGATTCCACGCCCAGCTGCCTGCATGCAGCTTCCCTTGCGAGTTCCACGGTTTCGCCGGTTCCAATCGCTTCTTTCATTCGGTAATCCCTCCCAGAAATCGACCCCTGTTCCTGCGTCTATTTCCGCGGCTTTCCGGCCTTTGCCTGCCGGTCTTTCCCTTCCGGCCGGCTTACCGCCGCCGCCGCGACAGGCTTCCTGTTTTGCTCTTCCTGTTCAAGCAGGGCAATGCGCCTCGCTTCCGCCTTTGCGCCCAGATCCGCCGGGCTGTACCAGATATTCAGAATGACGGTCTGCAAAAACCCGGTAATTGTGGAAATGATCCAGTAAAATCCCACCGCGGCAGGCATCGTGCAGGCAATCCACGCCGTGAAAAGCGGGAAGAAATAAAACATATATTTCATGCAGCCCTGCTGCTGCTGTTGCATCCCAGGCTGGAGCTTCATGGTAAAATACTGCGTAACAATGGAGGATACCAGGCACAGAACCGGTATCGTCCACAGGTTGGTCCTGAACAGCGTCCCGAAAATGTTTGAGGCGTCGCTCGGCGTATCCAGCAGATTAAGCCCAAGAAAGCTGAACCCGTGGCTGAACGATTGGATTCTCGCAAGCTCGTCCGCGCTGAACATGGTCAGGTACGGTTTGAGATCCGCAAAATGTTTGACGATTTCAATCTGGGCGTAGCGCGTATCAATCGTCTGTCCGAGGCCCGGAATCAGTTTAAGCATGTCCGACGCGGCGTTCGCCGCGGTCCCGGAAACGTGGAGCGCGTTGATGAGCGGGTAGAGCACCGTGTAATAAAGGCCCATCATGATCAGAAGAGGAATCACCATTGTCAGGCATCCGCTCGCCGGGTTCACGCCTTCTTTTTCATACAGCTTCTGCGTTTCAATCTGGAGCTTTTCCCTGTCCTTCGCGTATTTTTTCTGCAGTTCCTTCTGCTTGACCGCTATTTTGCTGTTCGCCGCCATGGAAATCTGCTGTTTGACGGAAAAAGGAAACAGGATGACCTTGGTTACAACTGTAAACAGGATGATGGAAACCCCGTAATTTTTGACCAGTTCGTAAAAAAACCAGAGCAGGTAGCCGAGAGCGCTACCGAAAAAGTTAAAGAAATCGTACATACAGAATATTCTCCTCTGTCCGGCGGAAAACCGCCGGATGGTCGCCGGAGTCAAAAAGCCGGCGTACTGAAGTGGGGCGCGGGCCGCTTGATTCGAAGTTACCCTTTTTTCTCTTTTGAAGCGCCGCGGTCGGCGGAGCCGTGGAAAAACAAATGGTCCGGAACGGGGTCATACCCCCCGCGGGAAAACGGATTGCATCGCAGAACGCGGTAAAGCGCGAGAAAAAAACCTCTGAAAGCGCCGAACCGCTCGATCGCCTCGACCGCATAATTGGAACAGGTCGGGTAGTATTTACAGCACGGTTTTTTATAAGGGGATATGGCCTTCTGGTAAAACCGGATCAGCAGAACCAGGACTGACTTCATTTGAGCACTCCCGCGCTTTTCAACTGCCGCTCCATCACGCGGCTCAGATCCGTGCTTTTCATCGCGGGCGTTTTCGCCCTCGCGACAAAGACCAGGTCGAATCCCGGGCGGATCTCCCCCGGCAGCGTGCGAAACGCTTCCCGGATCACCCTGCGGGACCGGTTCCTGTGCACCGCGTTCCCGGTTTTTTTGCTTGTCGTGATTCCCACGCGCAAAGCGCTTTTCCGGTTTTTCAGCACATAGGTGACAAGCGCCGGGCCGACAAAGGACTTTCCTCTGGAATAAGCCCTTTGAAAATCCCTGTTCTGATTCATCGATATAAATTCTTCCATTTATCAAACCCAAGACATACCGGTTTTTCTGTTGAATAAAGAAAGGCCACAAAGAGTGGCCCTCTCCCGACGGGAAACATGCCGCGGCTTCCGCCGTGTTTCGGGCCTGTCCGTCCAGTACTCAATAACTCAGTTTTGCCCTGCCCTTTGCTCTGCGGCGGGAAAGAACCTTGCGTCCGTCCGACGTGGACATGCGCTTGCGGAATCCGTGTTCCTTTTTCCTGTGCAGTTTTTTTGGCTGATAGGTTCTAAGCATGAAAAGACCCCCCTTCGAATCTAAACAAAAGACCCTTTGCGGAATATTATATCTTATCTGCCGGCGGCCTGTCAACCATACAGTTCCCGCGCCGGCGCGCAAAACCGCCGGAATTCCAGACGGCACTGCCCGCAAATGGTCCTATAGGGTTAAATATACCACAAGTTTACCAATATGGAAAGCAAAAAAACCGGAAAATAAAAAATTTATTGAGAACGCGAAGAAAAAGCGGACGCGGCGGCCAAATCAAAATTTGAAAAAAGTAAAAATCTGTGTTACTATAAGTAATGATACCCGTTGACAGAATCCGATGATGCCAAATGGGAAAAGAATGAAAATGAGGTACTGCAATCA